>DASTCZ010000267.1:0-27253 GCA_035710585.1 Candidatus Acidiferrales bacterium
AAGCGTTGTCCCCGAGCGAAGGAGAGAAAGATGGGAGTTGAACCACTCATTCAGTTGCGCAGCCTCGAGAAGGCATATGACCTTTCGGCTGGGAAATTCTTTGTGCTGCGCCGCATCAATCTGGACATCGCTCCGGGCGAGTTCGTCACGATCATGGGGCCTTCCGGCGCCGGAAAATCGACGCTGCTTTCGATTATCGGCATGCTCGATGGCCAGTGGACCGGAGAATATTATTTTCTCGACCAGCCAGTGCATAAATTGAGCGTCAAGCAGCGAAACGAACTGCACAAGCGCTATATCGGTTTCGTCTTTCAGAGCTATCACCTGATCGACAATCTGACCGTCTTCGAAAACCTCGAAATCCCGCTTTCCTACAAAAACGTGCCGCGGAACGAACGGCTGAGCCTGGTCTGCGACATTCTTGATCGTTTTCAAATCGTCGGAAAAAAGGACTTGTACCCCAATCAGCTTTCGGGCGGCCAGCAGCAACTGGTCGCGGTCGCGCGCGCGGTGGTGATGAGCCCGAAGCTGATTCTCGCCGACGAGCCCACGGGCAACCTCCATTCGGGCCAAGGCGATGAAATCATGCAGCTGTTCCGCAGGCTCAACGAGGCCGGCACGACGATTATTCAGGTGACGCACTCGGAGCGGAATGCCACGTTTGGCCATCGCATCGTGAATTTGAAAGACGGTTGGATCGTGGACGAGACGCGGCCGGCTGCCGCAGCTCCGGCCGCGACGGTCTCCCAATGAGCGTTCGTTAAAATCGCTGCGATCGCCGGTTCCGGTCTCTCATAATCCATTCAGGAGGATTCCGTGCTCAACTTCCGGCGCGCGCGCGGGGCGGTTCTATTGGTGTTATCGTTCCTCGCGGGAGCCGCTATGGCCAGGCAGCAAGCGACGACGCAACGAACTCCGTACTTTGAAAACGAGCAGGTGAAGGTCTGGAAGACGACGGTACTCCCGGACCAGTCCCTCTCGATGCATCGCCATGAAAACGGGCGCGTAATAGTTGCCCTCCACGGAGGAAAACTGAACGTGGTGCATCAGGCCGGCGGCACGGAGACCTACGATTGGGAATCCGGTAAGGCTTATTGGCTTGACGCCGATCCGCCAAATCAGCTTCACGCGGACGTGAATCCGGGCAGAGACCCGATTGAAGTGGTGGTGATTGAACTAAAACACCCGAAATAAGCGGTCTGACAGAAAAACTTCCCCTCCAACAGTTTTGAATGTGACAAAACACACTCGCAGTGCGTCGATAGTCTTACTGATTGCGCGGGGGAACTCCCGAGGCGTCTCCGGCGTATTAACAGTAGAAAACCCGTTCGAGCCGGCGGACCTGCACCGCCAAGCGAAAACTAGGAGGCAATTGTGAAGTCCACGCTGCGAAAGTTTCTCGCCCCTATTTCTGTTTTGGTTCTCGCGGTCGCGTGTGCATCTTTCGCCGCCCTCGCCAAGCCGCGTCCGAAGTCCAATCTCGAGGGTAAGTGGGATTTGACCGTAAATACCGGTGACGGCCAGGAAAGCGCGTCTCTGACGATGAAGGTCGCGGACGATGGCGGCATCACCGGTTCCGTGAGCTCCCACTACGGCGATGCAGAAATCACGAAAGGCTCCGCCGACGGAAACACTTTCTCAATCGCCTTCAAGTTGACCATCGACAACACTCCGACCGACATTTCCATGCGCGGTACGGCGGATGGTGATTCTCTGAAGGGCGACGGAACTGCAGGCGACGGCACCTTTAGCTACACCGGCACGCGTTCGAAGTAATTTCGGCGACGAACCCGGCCATGGTGCGCGCTTTTTCAGGAATCGGACAGGACGTTCGCTACGGGCTGCGCGCGTTGCGCCGCAGTCCCGGATTCACGGCCGTGGCCGCGTTGACGCTGGCGCTGGGCATTGGCGCGAATACGGCGATCTTCAGCGTGGCGGACGCGTTTCTGCTGCGGCCGCTGCCTTTTCAAAATCTTTCGCGGTTGGCTGCCGTCGTCGAGCCGGAGAAAGCTCCGCTCACAGCAGCGGATTTCTTCGACTTCAAAACGCAAAATCATTCATTCCGCGAACTCGCCGCTTACCGGCAGAGCAACGTCAATCTGACGGACGGCGCCGTGGCACCGGAGCGCGTTTTTGCGTCGCAGGTCACCGCGAATTTTTTTGACACGCTGGAATCGTCCGCAGCGCTCGGGCGCACCTTCGCATCTGGAGAAGATCAGGTCGGCCGGGCGCCGGTTGTGATCTTGAGCCATGGTCTCTGGGCACGCCGCTTCGGTTCCGATCCAATGATTGCCGGTCGTGTCGTGAGTCTAGACGGAAAACCCGCCTCCATCGCCGGAGTCATGCCACAAGGGTTTGAATTTCCCGCTCCCACCGATCTCTGGATTCCGCTTCAACTGACGGCGCAGGAGCGAGCGGAACGCGCGCGCCGCAGCCTGCACGCATTAGGGCTGCTCGCAACTGGCGTATCGCTCCCGAACGCGCAGGCGGAGATGTCCACACTGGCCCGGCAGTTGGCGCAAGCCTATCCGGTGACGAATAAGAACCGCCTCTCGCGCGTAATGCCTCTTGGCGAATTCGTGGAGGGCACAATTACGCGCGCGGCCACGTTTCTGCTTTTGTGTGCAGTCGGAGTAGTTCTGCTGATCGCTTGCGCCAATATCGCAAACCTGCAGGTCGCGAGGGCGACAGGACGCGATCGCGAAATCGCTGTGCGCACCGCGCTCGGCGCAAATCGCTGGCGAGTGATTCGCCTCGTCCTCACCGAAAACACGTGCCTCGCCGTGCTCGGGGGCGCGTTGAGCTTGATCTTTGCCGCTGCGTGTATCGGTGCGCTGCTCAGTTCAGTGCCCGGCGATATCGCCCGGTTGATACCGGGGTTTTATCAGATTCAGCTCAGCCCTCGCGCCCTGGCGTTCACTCTCGGCATCGCGATTCTCAGCGGTCTGGTCGCTGGACTCGGCCCCGCGCTTCGCCGCCACCGTTCCGATCTGAATGAGACGCTGAAAGAAGGCGGTCGCGGCTCGAGCGCCGGACGCTTGCGTCATCGCGTGCGCAGCATTTTCGTCGTCGCTCAGATTTCCACCGCGCTCGTAATGCTGGTCATCGCGGCGCTTTTCGTCGGCGGTCTTCGCACGCTGCTGCGCTCAGAAATTGTTTACGATCCTTCCCACATGCTGATGCTGACGGTGAATCTACCGCCCGCTCGCTATGCCGACGCTCCTTCCCGCGGACATTTTTATCGCGCCGCGCTCGACCGCTTCTCCTCGATACCGGGCGTTCAAAGCGCGTCCGCGCTTTCGGCAATCCCGCTGAGCAACAACGGCGTCGATTGGGAGATTTTCCAGATTGAAGGCCAACCCGCGCCTGACGTCCAGCATTCGCGCGGAGCCGTCATGCAAAGCATTTCGCCGAATTATTTCAAGGCGATGCACATTCCGATCGAGCAGGGCCGCGAATTTTCGGAACAGGATTTCGATTCGTCTCTGCCCGTGGCTATTGTGAGCCGGCGCCTCGCCGATCGAGTATGGCCAAAGGAGAGTGCCATCGGAAAGCGAGTGCGAATCGGCCCACCGAATTCATCATCCACTTGGTTAACGATCGTCGGGGTTTCCTCCAGCGTTTTGTACGACTGGACCAATCGGCTTCCCGAGTTCGTAATCTATCGGCCCGTGATACAAGCGGCCCCTGCGGAATCGCTGTTCGCACTGCGCGTCAGCGTGCCGCCATCTTCCCTCGCGCAAGCAGTGAGGGGGCAGATCGCGCAACTCGACGCGCAACTTCCCGCGTTTGACGTCATGGGACTTGACGAAGCGATCCACGAATCGCTTACCGGTAATTCGCAAATCTCCGGAATGATGACGATTCTCGGCGCGCTCGCGTTGATTATCGCGATCGTCGGAGTCTACGGCGTGGTCGCATACGCCGTCGCCGAGCGAATTCATGAATTCGGAATTCGCATGGCCTTGGGAGCCGAACGCCGCGACATTTTCCTGCTGGTCATGCGCCGAGGCGTTTTCCTTGCGACCGGAGGGCTTGCTGTGGGCATCGCGGCGGGCCTGGCGCTCTCGAAGCTGACTGGAAGTTTTATTTTCGGCGCCGGACAAAGCAACATTCTCGTTTTCGCAGCGGTCTCGGCGCTTCTTGTGATCGTCACCCTGCTGGCCTGTTACATTCCGGCGGCTCGAGCCACGCGCGTCGATCCGATCACGGCCTTGCGGTACGAGTGATCATCAGCAGCATGCGCCGAGAATAAGAACGGGTTGATCACCACCGCGGCAACTGGCACCGCGCAACGAGGGGGAGCATTTCATGGACTACATTCGTGACTTCCGGTACGCCGGACGCGTGCTTCTGAAGAATCTCGGCGCGACCTCGATTATGGTCTTTACCCTTGCGCTGGCCATCGGCGCCACCACGGCGATTTTCAGCGTGGTTTACGGCGTGTTGCTTCGTCCCCTCCCTTATCCCCATTCCGATCGCATCATGGCCATCTGGGAAGTGAATAACCGCGGCACCTATTCTCGCTTGGCAGATCCCAATTTCGACGACTTCCGCGACCAGAATCACACTCTTCAATCGATGGCGAAGTACGAGGCCTATATCACGGCCGTGGCGGGCGCCTCTGAACCTACGCGCACCGGGATCGCACTGGTAACAAAGGATTTTTTCAACGTTCTGCGCGTGAGCCCCGCAATGGGCCGCGATTTTTCAAGCGACGATGCACACACCGGCGCTGCACCCGTTTCCATCGTGAGTTACGGATATTGGCGGCAATATCTCGGCTCGGCGCGCGATCTTTCCCAATTCAAATTGCGCATAGAAGGACGCGTCTATTCGATCGTGGGTGTCATGCCCAGCGCGTTCCAGTTTCCTGAGGCAACAGACGTCTGGGTTCCCGCGGAACTCGACGCCGAAAATAAAAGCCGCACCTCCCATAATTTTTACGGGATTGGACGCTTGCGCGACGGCGTAACCGTACCTCAGGCGAACGTGGACATCAGCAACATCGCCAGGAACATCGTTAGTGCGTCAACGGAAAAAAACAATTACCTGCTGAAAGATGCCGCCGCTCTCCCCTTGCAGGCATCTCTCACCGGCACCGTGAATTCCCCGCTATACATCTTGCTCGGCGCAGTTTTCTTCTTGCTGCTCGTTGCATGCGCGAATGTTGCAAACCTGCTGTTATCGCAGGCTGCCGCGCGGGGCCGCGAACTCGCAGTGCGAAATGCGCTGGGTGCCGGCCGCGGCCGTCTGATTCGGCAATTCATTACCGAGTCTTGTCTTCTGGCATTGATGAGCTGCGTGGCGGGGATTCTGGTGGCCCTTTGGGGAGTGAGCGGACTCATCGCGCTGGCGCCGACCAATCTCCCGCGGCTTGAAAGCATCTCCATGAGCTGGCCGGTGCTGGCATTTGCTGCTGGAGTTTCTTTGCTGGTGGCCGTGGGGCTGGGCATCTTCACTGCTGTTCGTGCCACGGGGGGCGGCCTGAGGGAGTCGCTTCTCGAAGGAGGGCGCGGCCAGGCAGGTTCGCAGTCGAGTCAGCGCGTGGGCAGGGTCATTGTCGTTGCGCAGCTTGCCATCACGCTCGTGTTGCTGGTCGGCGCCGGACTGCTTGGCCGGAGCCTTTTGCGCGTGCTTTCTGTCGATCCCGGATTCCGCACCGACAACATCGTGACCATGGACATCTCGGTGCCTTCTTCAGATGACCCGACGGCGAAAGCACACCTTTCGCAGCTGTATACCTCGCTCTTCGACCGCCTGCACGCAGTCCCTGGAGTTCAGGAGACTGGAGTCGCCAGCGATGTCCCGCTCGATGAGGGACTGCCAGACGGTATGTTCGTGCTGATGTCGCAACAGGAACTTCCGAAGAAGGTGGAAGATTTCTCGAAGTATTGGGGAATGAAGGAACGGCAAGGTGAAGCGGATTTTTGTTCTGCGTCACCGGGCTATTTCCAGGCGCTCGGTATTCCGCTGGTCCGGGGACGGATGTTCGACGATCGCGATGGATTCAATTCTCCTCAAGTAGCGCTGATCAGCCAATCCCTTGCGACTTCGCGTTGGCCGAATCAAGACCCGCTCGGACAGACCGTCGAATTTGGAAATATGGACGGCGACTTGCACCTGCTCACGATCGTCGGCGTCGTGGGTGACACACGGGAGTACGGGCTTGAGAAACCGCCGGTGCCAACACTCTACGTGAACGCGTTGCAGAGGCCGCGGTTTGCCTCAACAGTTGTCATCCGCGCAACCTCTGACTCGCGCTCCGTTACCACTGCTGCCCGCAGCATCCTGCGCGATGTCGCGCCCGATGTGGCCCCCCGGTTCCGGACGTTTTCGTCTATCTATTCGGCGTCACTCGGTTCGCGCAATTTCAATTTGACGCTGGTCGGTGTATTCGCCGGGACCGCGCTTTTGCTCGCCGTCGCCGGCATCTACGGCGTGATGGCCTACAGCGTCACGCAGCGCACTCGCGAATTCGGTGTACGCATCGCGCTAGGTGCCAGCTCCGGAAACGTGCTCGGCATGGTTCTCAGTCAGGGCCTGCGCACCGCTCTTATCGGTGTGGTGATCGGAGTCGCCGGAGCTTTGGTGCTAACTCGTACAATCCAAAGCTTGCTTTTCGGCGTGACCTCCACCGACCCTGTAACTTTCTCCGGCGTGGCGCTTCTGCTCGTGGGAGTTGCGGCGCTGGCGTGCTACATTCCGGCGCGGCGCGCCACGCGCGTCGATCCAATGGAAGCGCTACGTCACGAATAGACTCTGCCCGCGGGAGCCACAATGGAGACGGCCTGGAAAGATCTGCGCTTCGCGTTTCGCACGCTGGCGAAGAATCCCGGATTCGCCGCCGTCGCGATCCTGACCCTCGCACTCGGCTTCGGCGCCAATACCGCGATCTTTTCCGTTGTCAACGCCGTGCTTCTCCGGCCACTTCCGTTTCGCGACTCCGACCGGTTGTGCCTTCTCACGGAACGCATGCGCACCGTCCCTAGCATCGGCCCCTCCTACCAAAATTATCGCGATTGGCGCGATCAAGCGCAGTCGTTTGAGACGATCTTCGCCGCGCGCAACGCAACCTTCACTTTGACGGGCCTCGGCGACCCGGAACGAATTCCCGGTCAACAAGCAACGGCGTCATTTTTCCCAACACTCGGGATAAATCCTCAGCTCGGGCGCACTTTTCTTCCCGAAGAAGATAAGGCGGGAGCACGGCAAGTCGCGCTCATTGGTTACGGCCTTTGGCAGCGGCGCTTCGGCGGCACCGCGGACGTGCTCGGCAAACCGATTACACTCGATAACCAAACCTATTCGATCATTGGTGTGCTGCCGGCAAGTTTTCAGCTTTTTCAGCCATCGGACGTGCTGCTTCCCTTCGAGCCGTGGGCGGCGACGCTGCCCGATGATCGTTCCTGGCACCAAGGCATCATTGCGATGGGCCGCTTGAAGCCGGGCGTCAGCTTGGAGCACGCCTCCGCCGAAATGACGGCGATCGCCAAGCGGCTCGAGCAGCAATACCCGATCTACGACACCGATGTCGGCGCGAATGTATTTTTGCTGCACGACCGCATGGTGCAAAACGTTCGGCCGGCGCTGCTGGTCCTGCTGGCTGCGGTTGGCCTCGTCCTGCTGATCGCCTGCGGAAATATCGCGAATCTTTTGCTGGCGCGCGCCAGTTCCCGCGGCCGCGAAATGGCCATCCGCACGGCCATCGGCGCGAAGCGTTCGCGGCTGGTGCGGCAGCTTCTAACCGAAAGCCTGGTACTCGCGCTCGCTGGATCCGCGTTAGGGCTCTTGATCGCAAGAATTGTGATGGTCCCGCTGGTGCAACTCGCTGGAAATACTCTGCCCAACCTTGGACCGATTGGCATCGATCGCAGCGTCTTGTTTTTCACGGGTGCGCTGGCGGTGCTTTCCGGTCTGATATTTGGACTGGCGCCGGCCCTGCAAGCCGGAAACACGGACATCAGGTCTGTTCTCAACGAAGCGACGCGCGGATCGACCGGAGGCTCGCGGCATGTTCGCGTTCGTAACATGCTGGCTGTGACGGAAGTTGCGCTGGCTATGCTGCTCTTGATCGGTGCGGGGCTTCTGATTCGCAGCTTTGACCGCCTCGCGAATGTCGAGCCGGGCTTTCATCCGGAAAATGTACTGGTGGCGGATATTCCCGTCTCGCAACGCGCGTACCCGCGCGATGCCGAGCGGATGGCCTTCTTTGACCAGATGCTCGAGCGCACTGCGGCGCTTCCGGGCGTGACGGGAGCAGCTTTCGCGCAGAGCTTGCCGGTAAGCGGCACAGGCGGCTTCATCCATTTCAATATTCAGGGCCATCCTCCGAAGGATGCGCACGATTACATTGCCACGGGATATCGCGTGGTCAGCCCTGGATATCTGCAGTTGCTCGGAGTGCCGCTAATGCAAGGACGGATGCTCGCTGCGTCTGACAACGGCGAACGCGCGCCCTACGTCGTGGTGATCAATCAGAGTATGGCGCAACAATATTTTCCAGGTGAATCGCCGCTCGGAAAACGCGTGCAACTCGGAGCGCTTCCGGAAAATCAGGTCCCTTGGATGGAGGTCGTCGGAGTCGTCGGCGACATGAAGCAGAGCCTGGACGCCGACGCGAAATCCGAAATGTTCGTGGCGTATAGGCAAGCGAACGCGATGCTGCCCTTTTTTGTGATGTCCATTCTGTTGCGCACTACGCGCGATCCACGGCAGGAAATCTCCGCGCTTCGATCTGCGATTCAACAGTTGAATCCCAATCAGCCTCTGGTTCGGGTGCGCACGATGCAGGAACTGATTTCCGGCTCGGTGAGCGATTCGCGGTTCCGGACGCTCCTGTTGGGAATTTTTGCAGGTACCGCGTTGCTGCTGTCGGTCGTCGGCCTGTATGGGCTTATGGCCTACTCGGTCACACAGCGCGTGCAGGAGATCGGCATCCGCATGACGCTCGGCGCCCAGCGTGGCGATGTGCTCCGCATGGTCGTTGGACAGGGTGTGCGGCTCGCTTTGGTTGGAATCGGCATCGGTTTGGCTGGCGCGCTGGCCCTGAGCCGCGTGCTCGCGAGATTCCTGTACGGAGTCACGGCCACCGATCCAATCACCTACGCCGCTGTCGCGGCAGTGCTCGCCACTGTGACCATCTTGGCGTGCTGGATTCCCGCTAGACGCGCCACCCGGGTCGATCCGATTGTCGCGTTGCGGTATGAGTGAGCTTTTGGCGCCCCAAACGCTCAGTTCAAGATGACGTTTCAGTCGGTCCCATCGTCATAAATGGCATCAGGGCAGTGGCGGAGATGATTCCGCTCGCCTACGGGCTGGATGGCCCTCGGAGGGGAGATTCCGATGAATTTCGCAAAAAGCTGCCGAATGGCGTGCATTGCACTGGCGTTTGCTGTGTTGGCTGCGGTGCCGGCAATGGCGCGCGATCTCGCGGCCGAGGGGCAGTTCGACCGTTCCCTGAAGGTTAGCGGTTCTGTGGATCTCGCCGTGACAACTGGTTCTGGCTCGATCAGCGTCCGCACGGGCGACGCCTCTACAATCCATGTAATCGGCCGCATACGCGCCAGCTCGGACTGGCATATCAGTGATGCGGAGGCTCAGGATAGGGTCAAGAGAATCGAAGCGAATCCGCCGATCGAGCAGAACGGCAACATCATCCGCATCGGCGATATTCATGATGAGAACTTACGCCGGAACATAAGCATCAGCTACGAGCTTGTGGTCCCGGCCGATACGCGCCTCCGCGCCGACACCGGCTCAGGCAGCCAGGAGCTCGACGGCGTGAAGGGGCCCGTGGAAGCGACCGCCGGGTCGGGCAGCCTTCGCATCAGCCACATTGGGAGTGAAGTCAGGGCGACGACGGGTTCGGGCCATGTGACACTAGAAGAAATTCAAGGGAGCGTGCGCGCCGGAGCTGGCAGCGGATCGATCCACGCGGATTCCGTGAACGGCGGCCTCGTAGCGCACACCGGCAGCGGCAATATCGAATCATCGCTCATCGGCACCGGCGACGTGGAAGCGCAAACGGGCTCCGGCAGCATCGATTTGCGCGGTGTGAAAGGCCGCGTGGACGCGCACACCGGCAGCGGTTCGGTGCATGTCGATGGCACTCCTACGGGCGATTGGCGCGTGCATTCGAGTTCCGGCGGGGTGACGTTGCGCCTGCCTGCGGACCTCGGTTTCGAGCTGGACGCGAGCACCGGTTCTGGCAGCGTTACGAGTTCGCACGAGCTGACGTTTACTGGCACGTTCAATCGCCACAGCATGCGCGGGAAATCGCACGGCGGGGGGCCGATGATCGTGGTGAGCACGTCGTCTGGCAGCATACGCGTGGAGTAGATTTCGGGAGCTCGTCGGGCGGACTCGCGGCGCTGCGGCGCTGCGGCGGTGCGGTCTGATTCTAGAAGTGATCTCATAAATGTCACAGTCTTCGATATCCAGAATCGTCGGCGGCCAAAGCCCTATGTTTCAAAGGCCTTGATGTCGCGGCTAAAAGCCCTGCCTACCGGCAGGCAGGCGCGACCCACAAAGCGCATTTATGAGATGACTTTTAGTCTTGCCGCAATGCAATCAGCGGATCGACACGGGAGCCGCGCAGCGCCGGAACAGCGGCAGCGATCGCCGCGATAAAAAACATTCCTCCCGTGCAGAGCGCCACGATTTGAAAATGGATCGCGGCCAACCCAGCCAAATAGTGCGATGTCGCGCGTAAGCCCGCGACAGCGGCGACAATTCCCGCCATGCATCCCAATCCGACCAGAAAAAACACTTCGCGCGTAATCATGAGCATCACCGTAGCCTGCCGCGCGCCCAGCGCGATGCGAATGCCGATTTCGCGCGTGCGCCGGGTCACCGAATACGCCAGAACGCCGTAGAGCCCAACCGCGGCGAGCACGAGAGCCAGAAGGCCGAACGCTCCCGAAAGTCTTGCCAACATCCGTTCACCGGCAAGCGCGTCTTCGATGCGGTCAGCCATCGTGCGAACGTTGAAAATGGGAAAGCCCGTGTCGATCGCGTCGAATTCTCGGCGGATTTCGTCGCCTACCCCCGCCGCATCCGCCGTGCGCATCCTCACGTGCAGCGTCGGCATGTACGGAGCATTTTGACCCAGGGAGAACCACACGAAAGGCGCCGGAGGTTTGTGCAGATCGTCGTAATGAACGTTGGCGACAACTCCGATGATCTCGTACATCTCATCGCGGACTCCCGTCGGGAATTTGAGTTTGTGCCCGATGGGATTTTGTCCGGGGAAGTAAGAATCTGCGAAGGCTTGATTGATGATGACGACCAAGTTTGCGTTTTCTGTATCGCGAGCGTCGAAGTCCCGTCCCGAAATGAACGGAATTCCCGCCGTTCCGAAAAGTCCGGGAGATACGGTGTCGTCTCCAACATACACGGGGGATTTTCCTGGCTGCTCCAGGCTTGCGACATCGGTGCGGCTGGCAAATGGACCATCTTCGGCAAGCGCGGCCGATTCCACCCCGGGCAGCGCGGACATGCGCCGGATCAGCTCGTTCGCAAGGCGCTCTTTTCGTTCGTCCGAGTAGAGTTCCTGCGGCGGCTTCATCGTGAAGAGCAACACTCGCGCAGGATCTGAGCGAAAGTCCGCCGGCCGCAATTCAGATTCAGTCCGCACGAATACCGCCGCTGCAATCAGTAACGCGAGTGCAACCGCAACTTGCGCTCCAACCAGAATCTTCCGGATTCTCGCACCGCGGTCTCCGCCGATTGCGCCACCGCCTTCACTCTTCAGAACTCCGGCGATGCTTCGTCGCGCGCATTTGACCGCGGAAATCAGACCAAAAACCATGCCTGCTGATACCGAAATCGCGAAAGCCGCGGCAAAAACGCGCCAATCGGGATGTAGTTGGATATCGAGTGCGATGTGCCCCTGTGGAAGAAATTGGATCAGCGCGGCCGCAATCGCATTGGCAAACGATACTCCCAGCGCGCCGCCGATCACCGAAATCAGCGTCGCTTCCGCCACCATTTGGCGCATCAGCCGCCAGCGGCCCGCCCCGATCGACGTGCGTATGGCAAATTCCCGCTCGCGAGCCGTGCCGCGCGCGAGAAACATGTTTGCGACGTTGAAGCACGCAACCGCCAGTACTGCCGAGGCCAGAATCAGCAAAACGTAAAGGGACGTGGATAACGGCTCAACCCAGCGCACAAATCCGCGGCCTGCCGGCAGCACATCGAAATTGCGGAAACCAATCCTCCCCAGCCGCGAATCGGCCGCCGTCTGCAGAAAATGCCGATACTGAGCGCTCCATGCGGCTTTTGCCTGCGCAACTGTGACTCCGGGAGCCAAGCGCGCGACCGCGCCGAGCCAATCCTGCGTGCCGCTCACTTCGTTTACCTGGGGGATGCTCTGGCCGCTCGGCAAAATCGGAATTCGCAGCTCATAATTCGTGCCGCGCTCGAGTCCCGTAAATTCCGGGCCGGTCACGCCCACAATCGTAAAAGGATAGGTGTTCAGGTGAATGCTTCGCCCAAGCACCGATGGATCGCCGCCGAATCTGCGCATCCAGTAGCCGTAGGAGAGCACTGCCTCGGGCGCCCAATGTCCGCTGCGAAGATCCGGAGTGAAGCCTTGCCCCAAAAACATTTTCACGCCGAGCAATTCGAAGTAATTTGGCGATGTAACTTCGCCAACCACCCGTTCGGCGCGGCCGTCATACGTCAGGCTCAGACCATCGGCGGTATCAATGGTCAGACCCGTCAGCAAATTCGAGCGCGAAAGCTCCGCCGCGAAAGGAAGCGGAATCCCGTTGCGTTTCCCGCCCCCGTCTCGCAGCATCGCGAATGAAACCAATCGCCCCGGATCGCGCACGGGCAAAGGCTTCCACAGCACCGCGTCCAAGGCGGCATACATCGCGCTAGCGCCGCCAATTCCGAGCGCGATGGACAGAATCGCCGTAAGCGAAAATACCGGCGTGCGTAGGAACGATCGGAGTCCATGCCTGATGTCCGTGGCGAAATCCTCAAGCCATCGAAACTTCCAAGGCGCGCGAGAATCTTCTTGTGCCAGAGCCACCGAGCCAAACTCGCAGGCGGCCTGCGCAGTGGCTTCGCGCAGCGGAAGGCCGCCGGCGACGAGTTCAGAAATCCGAACTTCCCGATGGAGGCGAATCTCTTCAGCAAGCTCGGCATCAATCCGGCGGCTGCGGAAAAGATATCGAATCCGGTTTCGCCACTCCGTGAGTGTGGTCATAAAGGTTCCTACGCCGTGCGCATCACGGATTGAATGGCGCGCACGAGCTTGTCGAATTCCTTGCCCTCGGTCTCGAGTTGCTTTCGGCCTTCCCGCGTCAGAGTGTAAAAGCGCGCACGCCGGTTATTGGCGGAGACGCCCCACTCGGCCGTCGCCCAGCCCTTGACGAGCAGCCGGTTGAGCGCCGGGTATAGAGAGCCTTCTTCAACCAACAGCGAATCGCCCGACGATTCGCGGATGCGCTTCGCGATCGCGTAACCGTGTAGCGGACCGTGCGCGAGGCTGCGCAGGATGAGCAGGAAAAGCGTACCCGGCAAGAGTTGGGAATCGGAGTTCATCTATTTCCCTTTCCAGACTATGTATAGAATAGAAAGGGAAGAATGTCCAGAAGCGATTTAACCAACCCGCGCTGCACGGAACGCCACGGGCAGCAATCGCGTAGAATAGACAGGATTTCCGCCAGTTTGGTTCGGCGCGGGAATCAATCCGACAAGGCGAAAACTCAACCGGCGAATGAAAAATTCTAATCCCGGCGCGGCGCGCGTCTTAGTGGCAGACGACCAGCCCGACGTGCGCGAAGCGCTACGACTCTTGCTGAAAAATGAAGGCTATGAATTACAGACGGCAGCTTCTCCCGCGGAGGTCATGGCGGCTCTCGAAGCGCGCGAATTTGATATTGCCATCATCGATTTGAACTACGCGCGCGACACCACTTCGGGCGAAGAAGGCCTCGACCTCCTGACGCGAATTCAAACCCTCGACAGCTCCCTTCCCGTCGTGGTGATGACGGCCTGGGGCAGCGTGCAAGTCGCTGTGGAAGCGATGCGGCGCGGCGCACGTGACTTCATCCCGAAGCCCTGGGAAAACGCCCGGCTCATCGCCATCCTGAAAAATCAGGTGGAACTCCGCCAGGCGCTGCGCCGGCAGATGCGACTGGAAGCAGAAAATCGTCTGCTCCGCGCTGAATCTTTGCCGACCTTTATTGCCGAATCAGCGTCTATGAGACCAGTGCTCGACCTGATCGCGCGCGTCGGCCCAAGCGATGCGAACGTGCTGATCACCGGCGAGCATGGCACTGGCAAAGAGGTTGTGGCGAAAACGCTCTACGCGCTCTCGCCGCGCGCCGCGAAGGCGCTCGTGACGGTGAATGCGGGCGGGCTTTCGGAGGGCATTTTCGAGAGCGAGCTTTTCGGGCACGTGAAGGGAGCGTTCACGGACGCAAAAATGGATCGCGTGGGCCGCTTCGAGCTGGCCGACGGCGGAACGCTTTTTCTCGACGAGATCGCGAACGTTCCGCTCAATTTGCAGGCCAAGCTTTTGCGCGTCCTCGAGACCGGGGAGATGGAGCGGGTTGGCTCTTCCAAGACTCGCAAGGTGGACGTGCGGATTCTCGCGGCCACAAACGCCGACGTAAATGCCGAGGTTACGGCGGGACGCTTCCGGCAGGACCTGCTCTTCCGGCTGAACACGATCGAAATTTCTCTGCCGCCGCTCAGGGAGCGCCGCGAGGATATTCCGCTATTGGCGAACCATTTCCTGCGGATTTATGCTCAGCGGTACAGAAAGACCCTGAGCGGTTTCGAATCCGCTGCGACGCAAGCGATGCTCGATCACGGGTGGCCCGGCAATGTGCGCGAACTTGATCACAGCGTGGAGCGCGCAGTTCTCCTTGCGCAAGGCAGCCAGGTACGCGCATCCGATTTGGGCCTGCGCACAGGCGCGGGGGGAGCCGCAACAAAACTCGAAGAGATGAGCCTCGAAGACGTGGAGCGGCACCTGGTGCAGCGGACGTTGGCGCGTTTTGAAGGCAACGTGAGCCAGGCGGCGATGGCGCTGGGATTAAGCCGCAGCGGGCTCTACCGGCGTATGCAGAAATACGGCTTATAGGGAATTCTACTGCGAACGATGAAAGACATTCATCTCGAGCGGCGAGTTCTGCTCCTGACGCTTGCCGCGGGCCTGCCCGGCTCGGCGGCCGCTCTGGGATTGATCTGGACGGGCGATCATTCCAGCAACGTCCGTTGGACTGTAACTGTCCTGGTCGTCGCGATCTGGCTGGGCTTTACGCTGGCAGTTCGCAACAACGTCGCGTTTCCGCTGCAGACGCTCTCGAACCTGCTCGCCGCCATGCGCGAAGGAGACTACTCAATTCGCGGGCGCGGAGCGCGATCGCCCGATTCGTTTGGCGATGTGATGCGCGAGGTGAACGCGCTCGGCGAAACGCTGCGAACGCAACGGCTCGGCGCCGTGGAAGCCACCGCGTTGATGCGGAAGGTCGCGGAAGAAATCGACGTCGCCGTGTTCACCTTCGACGGCTCCCACAATCTCCGGCTGGTGAATCGCGCCGGAGAAAGGCTGCTCGACTCGATTGCAGAGGTAATGATCGGTCAAACGGCCGAAGAACTCGGGCTCGCGGAAATCCTGGGCGGCGATCCCGAACGCACCATCGAAATAAATCTCCCCGGTGGCAAGGGCCGCTGGGACATGCGCCGCAGCTTGTTTCGCGAGGGAGGTTTGCAGCACCAGCTCGTCGTCTTGACGGACCTGAGTCGCGCGCGACGCGAAGAAGAAAGGCAAGCGTGGCAGAGGCTCATCCGCGTGATCGGTCACGAGCTGAACAATTCTCTCGCGCCTATTCAAAGCATCTCCGAGAGCATGGAAACAATGCTCCGCCGCCTTCCATCGCCGCAGGAATGGCCCGACGACGCGGCACCCGATATGTGCAGCGGCTTGGGAGTGATTCGCGCGCGCGCGGAATCGCTGGGGCGGTTCATGAACGCCTACGCGCGCCTCGCAAAATTGCCGGCGCCGGTTCTCGGCCCCGTGGACGTAGCGCGCTGGATCGCGCGCACCGTGAGCCTCGAGCAGCGCGTTAATGTTGGCATCGTGCCCGGCCCGCGGATCGAAATCGCCGCAGATGGCGATCAGCTGGATCAATTGTTGATCAATTTGGTGCGCAACGCGACCGACGCTGCGCTCGAGACCGGCGGCGGCGTGAGGGTAGGCTGGAATTCCGACACCGATTTCGTCGAAGTTTTTGTGGAAGACGACGGTCCGGGGCTTTCGAATACCACGAATTTGTTCGTCCCATTCTTCACAACGAAGCCAGGCGGCAGCGGAATCGGGCTGGTCTTGAGCCGGCAAATCGCCGAAGGCCACGGCGGAAGCTTGTGGCTCGAAAACCGCAAGGATTCCCGGGGCGTGCGTGCTCGATTGCGGTTGCCGCTCGAACATGAAAAGTTAGCCGCGTAGTTCCACCCGACCCGTATGGCCTCCAAGAATTCGAAACTTCCCGCAGCGCCAGCCGCTGAAAAATCGCTGCAAGTCCTGAATGACGAAATTATTTCGTGCCGAAGATGTCCGCGCCTCGTGGAATATCGCGAGCGGATCGCGAAGACGAAGCGCCGTGCCTATCGCGAACACGAATATTGGGGCCGGCCGGTGCCCGGCTTCGGCGATCCTCACGCAAAGCTCTTGATCATCGGACTCGCGCCCGGCGCGCACGGCTCAAATCGGACCGGCCGTCCATTCACAGGCGATGCCAGCGGCGTGTTTCTTTACAGAGCTCTCTTTCGAGCGGGATTCGCAAACCAGCCAACTTCGGTCGCCATCGGCGACGGACTGGAGCTGCGCAACGCCTACATCAATGCGGTGATTCGCTGCGCTCCGCCGGACAACAAGCCGCTGCCTGCCGAGATCATGAACTGCCGCGATTATTTTGATGCTGACCTGCAAATATTGAAGCCGCGCGCGATTCTGGCATTGGGCCGGCTGGCATGGGATCAATATCTGAGGTCGTTGGTCCGAGAGAAGAAGATCACAACGCCGCGCGCCTTTCCGTTTGCACACGGCGCAACCTATTCGCTTCCGCACGGGCTGCCGCGGATTTTCGCTTCTTATCACCCAAGCCAGCAAAACACGCAAACAGGAAAATTGACGGAAGCCATGTTTGCGAACGTGCTTCGCGACGTCCGGTCATATCTCAAGAAAAAGAATCGCGATTAGCGTGAGCCAGATTATCGCCGCAAGTTCTATTCGTACCTCAGCGCGATCATCGGATCAACGCGCGTTGCGCGGCGAGCCGGAATCCAGCATGCGAGCAGCGTGACGCCGGCAAGAAATGCCGCAACTCCGACCAACGTAACCGGGTCGTACGGGCTCGTGTTGTAAAGCAGTGACCGCAGAAATTGCACTAATGCCGCCGCGCCGGCCAGTCCTGTAACGATGCCGAGCGCAGCCAAACCGACGCCTTGCCGCACGACAAGCCACAGAACATCGCCAGGCTCTGCGCCAAGTGCCATGCGAACGCCAAACTCCCGCGTACGCTGATTGGTCGCGTAGGACACGACGCCATAAATCCCGATCGCCGCAAGCAACAGCGCGATCGCCGCGAACACCGCAAGCAGCAGCGTGCTGAAGCGCTGCCGCGCGACCGAATCGCCGATCCAATCCTCCATCGTGGAGACGCTGCTGAGCGGAATGTCGGGATCCATTTGCCGGACCACCGTCTGCAGAGCCGGAACAAGACTCATCGGATCGCCCGAGGTCTTGATGGCGAGCATCATCGTGGAAAAGGCCAGCTCGGAATGCGGCCAGTAGCTCAACGGAACCGCAGCGGCATCGAGGGTCATCCGTCGGACGTCTCCGACGATACCCACGATCTCAGACGGGTCCTTCTCTCCCATCTCGATCATCACTTTCTTTCCGATCGGGTCGTCATGCGGAAAATATTCGTGGGCCAGCGCCTGATTGATGATGACCACATGCGACGGCACGATTTCTTCGCGCGCCGTGAATTCGCGGCCGCGCAAAAGCGGTATCCCGAGCGAGCGGAAGTAGTCCGGATCGACAAGCTGCACCTGCGTGACGTTGTGCTGGCCGGGCGGCGGCGGTGGTTCGCCGATGATCGTGAAGTCGGTGCCCGGCGTCATTCCTGTCAGCGGCATGGAATTGCTCATCGTCGCGCTGCGAACCACGGGCAACGCGCGCACGCGATCCATCAGTTGCTGAAAGAAATTGATGGCTTGCTCGTCTGTCTTGTATTTCGTAAACGGCAGATCGATGCGTGCTGTCAGCGTGGATTGCGCATTGAAGCCTGGATCGACGGAGATCAGGCGCCGGAAGCTTCGCAGCACGAGGCCCGAACCCGCGAGAAGAATCAACGAGAACGCGATCTGCAGCACCGCAAACGCGCTGCGCAGCGTCCGTCCCCGGCGCGCCGTCGCACTCCGCCCGCCTTCTCGCAATGAATCGTGAAGGAGCACATGTGACGCATCGAGCGCCGGGAGCAGTCCGAACAGTATCCCCGTGAGGCACGCGACGCCGATCGTGAAAGCGAGCGCACGCGCGTCTAACGCGACATGGCCCACGGTCAGAAGTTGCTTGGGCGCCAGCCGCAGGAGAATCGACGTGCCCCAGAAAGCCAGCAAGACTCCGCAAATCGCCCCGAATCCCGCGAGCACCAGGCTTTCGGTGAGCGCTTGCGCGATAATTCGCTTCCGCGTGGCGCCCAAAACTGTGCGAACGGCAATTTCCCGGTCTCGCTCCACCGCGCGCGACAACAGAAGATTTGCGACGTTGGCGCAGGCAATCAGGAGGACAAAAGCCACCGCAGCCGTCAGCACCAGCAACGGCACACGAATGTTTGCAGTGAGATCACGATGCAGGGGGACGAGATTGACGCCCCAGCCTGTCTCGAAATCCGGATAACGCTGGCGGAAGCGCGCCACGAGTGAATCCATCTGACCTTGCGCATCAGCGAGGGTCGTGCCGTCTTTCAATCGCCCAACTGCTATCACATAACGACCGCGAGGCTCGCGAGCCGTGGGACCCCACGCGATAGGACGCCACATTTGTGGCGGATCGCCGGTGAGCGAACCCTCTGGCGCGAAAAGCTGCGTGCGGGGCGGCATTACGCCAATGATTGAATAATCGACGCCATCGAGCTTAATGTGCATTCCGAGGACGTTTCGATTGCTGCCGAATTTCCGCTGCCACAGTCCATAGCTCAGCAAAATGACGTGATTGCGATTCTGCAGGCCTTCGTCGGGAGAAAAATCGCGCCCCAGCACCGGCGAGACGCCTAGAAGATAGAACATATTTGCGGTGACAGCTTGGTACGGAATCTGTTCCGCGTCGCCTTCACCCGTCAGCGCCGTGCTGCTGTCGTACATCGCAGCCATCTGATCGAAAACTATGTTGTTGTCCAGCCAGAAGAGGAAATTCGCGGGGGCGACGACGTTGTGATCCTTCGCTTGTACGCCGGAGGAACGGCCGAAATTCTGCTCCCAGATCATTACCAGCCGCGATTCGTTGCGATACGGAAGATGTCTCAACAGCACCGCGTTAACCACGGTAAAGACGGCCGTGTTGGCGCCGATACCTAACGCGAGTGTGAGGACGGCTATGGCCGTGAAGCCAGGCTTCTTGGCGAGCGTGCGCAGCGCGTAGCGAACGTCTTGCAGAAAATTTTGCATGATGAACTCCCAGCCGGCGGAACGCGATTCGAATTTCACCGATTCGAGGCTGCCCATTTCGACTTGAGCGAGCCTCGCCGCAGATTCCCGCGTTACGCCTGCACTTATTTTTTCGGAAGTGGATGCATCGAGATACTCGCGCAGCTCTTCGTCCATTTCGCGTTCCACACGGCCGCGGCGGAATAGAGCGCGGAGGCCTGAGGCAAGGCTGCGAAAAAAAGTCATGAAAATATCCCGGACAAATTGATTCCTACCGGTGCAATCAAGCCCGCCGGTGTTGACCGGCTCTACTCATAACGCAGAGCGATGATGGGATCGACCCCGGCTGCCCGGCGGGCCGGCACATAGCAGGCCAGTAGGCCGACGCTGGCAAGCACAACGGCAACGCCGACAAATGCGAGGGAGTCCACGGCGCTGAGCCCGTAGAGCAGCCTTGCGCCCACGCGAGAGACTGCGGCCGCGAGCGCGGCACCAATCGCGCCGCCGATCAAAATGAGCCGGCCCGATTGCCAGATCAGCATCCTGACGACTCCCTTCGGCGCCGCGCCAAGTGCAATGCGGATGCCGATCTCGCGCGTCCGTTGCGTAACTGCGAAGGCAGTCACGCTGGTGATGCCGATCGCTGCAAGCAGGAGCGCGAGAAATCCCAGCGCAGTGGAAAGCCCGGCCGCAAGCTCCGAAGGCCAAATCCATAAGGCGAGATTATCCGCAAGGACTTTGCAATTCACTGGCACGGACGCGTCCAGCTGACGTGAGATTCCGGGAAGTGAAGTTGTAAGTGCGCGAGCGCTTCCGGAAGTGCGCACGAAGATCTGCGGATCGCCGCGTTCCTCTGCACCGGCCCCCGCGGGCAACACGTAGAGGTAAGGGACGTCCGCAGACCAGAGATATACGTTGCGAACGTCGGCCGCGATTCCGATCACTTCGTAAAGTGGCGCGGTAGGGCCGAATCGGACGTGCTTGCCGAGAGCGTCTTCATCGGGCCACAGTTTTTGCGCCAACGATTTACTGAGAATCGCGACGCGTGCGCTGGAGGAAAACTCCCGTTCCGTGAAGGTGCGTCCGCGAAGCAGAGCGATACCCAGCGCATCGAAGAATTCCGGCGACACGGAATTAGTATTCGTAGTCATCGGCCGCTGGCCCGGCTGAACCTCTTTTCCTTCCGCCATGATTCCGGTTGCGTGGAACGAATCGCCGAGCGGCACCGTTTGGCCCTGCGACACGCTAATGACGCCTGGAACCGTGGCGATGCGCGATTTCAGCTCGCGTATCGCTGCGGCGCGGCGAGCGGGTGTGTAATTGCGGGCTCGAAAGTTTAACGAAAGCACCGCGACATTATTGAGATTGAATCCAGGATCGATGCTCCGCGCTTTTCCGAGGGCGCGAGCGAGCAAACCGGCGGCGACGAGCAAGAACACAGACATAGCGATTTGGCTGATTACCAGCGCGCTGCGGAGCTTCGATCCGGAGGCACCGAACCCGGAAAACGACTCCTGCCGGAGCGCGCGAAGCGGGTCCTGGCGGGACACGCGCACTGCCGGAAGCACTCCCGAGACAAGGCCAGCAAAGAGACCTGCCGCCGCCAGGTACAAAGCAACGCGCCAATCCGGATTCAGATTAAGAGTGAGCGCTTGCTCATTTGGCGGATGCAGGAATGTTCGAAGGGAAGCCGCGCCCCACCAGCTCAATAGCAGACCCAGCGCCGCGGCGGCTCCGCCAAGCAATAGGCTTTCAGTGAGCAGCTGGCGGATGAGCCGCAATCGAGACGCCCCAATGGACACGCGAATTCCGAGTTCCCGCTGGCGCGCAATGCCGCGGGAAAGCTGGAGATTCGCGACATTCGCGCAAGCAATCAGCAACACCAGCCCGACGGCAAAAAAAATGATGGCGGCAATCGGTAGAACTGACGACTTCTGTTCGGGATCCAGGAATCCCGCGGTGGCCACGAAGGTCGTGCGATTTTTTTCGCGCTGATCTGCTTCATCGGCGTGGTACCGTGCCGCGAGAAGGGCCATCTCTGTTTGCGCGGCGGAAACTGTGGTGCTTGGTTTCAGGCGCGCGATCACGCGCAACCAGCCCGAATTGCGATCCTGCAGCATGGAATTTCCAAAATGAATATTGGAGCTCATCATCAGCGGAACCCAGAGCGCGGTATTATCGGGTTCAGTGCCGATGAAATCCGGCGGCATGATGCCGATCACGGAGTACTTCAGCGAATTCAACTCAATCTGCTTGCCGATAATGAAAGGATCGCCGCCAAAGCGCGTCTGCCACATTCCGTAACTCAAAACCGCGACGGGATGCGTTCCTTCCGTTGAATCTTCGTCGGCAGAAAAAGTGCGTCCGCGGAATGCGGGCGTGCCGAGAACATCGAAGAAGTTCCCTGACACAATCTGCGAACGAATCCACGCTGGCTCAGATCCTGCGGAATTCTGAAGATCGCCGACGATAATCGTCGCTCCGCTGTATGCCGCGGTTCCCGAGAAAACAGAATTGTGGTCGCGGCAGAACTTATACTCGTCGAAGGAGAAGACTTGGCCCTGTTGCCGCTCGCCGCGCACTTGCGAGTACAGGCTCACAACGCGCGACGGATCAGCGACGGGAAGCGGCTTCAAAACGACGGCGTTGAAAAGTGAAAAAATCGTAGCATTGACGCCAATGCCGAGCGCAAGCGTCAAAATCGCCATCGCCGTATATCCCGGCTGTTTCGCGAGCACGCGAACGCCGTAGGTTATGTCGCGCCACAGGGCATTAGCTGCTGACTCCCAAGTTGCGGCGCGAACGTGCTCCTTCACCGATGCGGCGCTCCCCATCTCCGCGCGCGCCGCGCGCTCCGCTTCGCGCCGGGAAATCCCGGTGTCCCGCTTCGCAGCAGCGGACCGGGAAAGATAATCCTGCAACTCCTCGTTCATTTCGCCTTCGGTCCGTTCGCGATGAACGAGATTTCGCATTCCCGCGATAATATTTTTGAGGAGATTCATAGACGCGGCCTCAAGTGCTTTCCAGAATCCGCGCGATCGCGGACGTCTGCGCGTCCCATTGCCGTGTCTCGGCCAGGAGCTTCCGCCGCCCGCGCTCGGTGATGCTGTAATACTTTGCGCGACGATTGTTTTCCGTTGCGCGCCATTCTTCCTTCAGCAATCCGCCGCGCACCATTCGCTTCAACGCCGGAAAAAGCGACCCGGGGTTTACGCGAAACACTCCATTGGAGATTTGCTCGATGCGCACGGTGATTCCCCAACCGTGGCGCGGCTCCAAGTCCAGGGTCTTCAGGATGAGCATCTCGAGCGTGCCGGGCACGAGTTCGCCGGACGGTTCAGCCATCGGTACACTCCTACTCTAGATTAACAAGAGGAGCATACGCCTTTACCCTAGTTTGTCAAGAGAAAACCGCTGCGCGCAGCTCTGCATCCGGTTACGTAAGAGATTGCGAACTATTCGTAGCGCAGCGCCACAATCGGGTCCACTTTCGTCGCCCGGCGTGCTGGCAAAAAGCCGGCGAACGCTGCAACGGCCCCGAGAACCAGCGCGGCAATCACAAACGAAAGCGGATCGGCCGCGCCGATACCAAACAGCTGGCTTTTCACGAAGCGTGAAGCGCCGAGCGCTGCCGGGATGCCAATCAAAAGCCCTACTCCCAAGAGGGTCAGTGTATTGCGGAGCACCATCCACAAGATTTGTCCGGAGCGCGCTCCGAGCGCCACGCGCACGCCGATTTCGTTCGTCCGGCGCGAGACCGACTGGGCGATCACGCCGTACAGACCTACGCAGGCCAACACGAGCGCAAGGAGACCGAAGAAGCTGACGAGCTGCGCAGCGACTCGCTGCACGTTGAGGGTCGCAGACAATTGATCGGTCAGAGTCTGTGTGCTCGTTACGGGAAGATTCGGATCCACCTCGGCGACTACCTGCCGCACGGCCGATGCAAGCGAAGTGAGATCGGCGGAGCTGCGAACCGCGATTTCCGCCGAGAGCGCAAACTGCGTATTGTCTTGCAGCAACGGCTGAAAGGCCATCGGCTTCACGGGGTCTTTCGCGTCATGAAACTGCGCGTCGCCGATCACTCCGACGATTTCAATATCGTTGGCGCTTTTTGCGTCGCCAAAACCAAAATGGTGGCCAAGGGCCGGCCTGTCGGAGAAGTACTTCCGCACAAACGCTTGATTGACCATGGCGACGAGCGGCGCGCCCGGACCGTCTTGCAGGCCGATCTCGCGTCCCTGCACAAGGGTCATGCCCATCGTTTCGACGTACGCCGGAGCGACCAGAATGTTTTCGACTTCGACGTCTTCATTCGGCTTGGGCGAATAGCCTTCGATCACGACGCTGCTGTTGCTGTTGGAGCCGCTGGCGGGACTGTAGCGGGCGATCGTCGCGCTGCGGATGCCGGGAATGGCGCTCAGCCGGTCATAGATTTTTCGGTAGACAGGCGAAACGTTGTTCGGTTTGTAATTCGCGAGACGCGGATTGAGCCGCGCCAGCAGCACATGCGTGGCATCGTATCCGCGAGGAATCGATTCGAGATTGAACAGGCTTCGCGCAAAGAGGTTCGCACCGACTAGCAGAACAAGCGAAACGGCAATCTGCGAAATAATCAGCGCCTGTGTGACCCCAAACTTCTTCTGCTCGCCGGCAACGCTTCGTCCGCCGGATTTCAGCGACGTGACAAGGTCTGTTTTCCCGGCATACAGCGCGGGAGCGAGGCCGAACAGAATTCCCGCGACAAGCGTTACGCCGATCGTAAACGCCAGCACCGGGCCATTCAGGTGCGGCTTCATCGGAGAATTTTTCGCGAGCAGAGCGACCAGTCCGTTTACCGCCCACTGTGCGAGCAGAATTCCGGCCACCGCGCCCATGGACGCGAGCAGCACGCTTTCGGTGAGCAGCTGACGGATCAGGCGCGTGCGGCGCGCTCCCAGCGCCATGCGCACGGTGATCTCCGTTTGACGAGCCGACGCGCGCGAGAGAAGCAGGTTCCCGACATTGGCGCATGCGATTAACAGCACCAATGCAACGACGGCAAGCAGCACCTGCAACGGTTGTGAATACTGGAACCGCAATCCCGAAATACCGCCGGCCCCATCGGACAGCTGGACATAGGAATTGGCGATATCGCGCTTGCGACTTTCCGTCAGCTTGGAGCCTTCCGCGTTGGTCAGAAATTGCCGCAGAGAGACCGTGGCCGCGGTTTGCGCCTGCGATCGCGTCGCGTTGGGCGCCAGCCGGCCAATCAAGTAGAGCCAATAGACTTCTTTATTGGTCAGGAATGATGGACGCAGCTCGATCTGCGGCTGAAAAACGAGCGGCACCCAAAAGTCCGGAGGGCGTCGTACGCGCTCGCCAAAAAATTCCGGAGGAGTGATCCCTACGACGGTGTAAGCGGAATTGTTCAGATAGACGATTTTTCCGACGACAGAGGGATCGGAGTGCAAACTTTGCTTCCAATAGCCGTAACTCACCACCGCGACCGGTGCGGCGTTCTGCCGATCGTCATCCGGCGTCAGCGTGCGGCCCATCGCCGCGTCCACGCCCATCACTTGAAAATAATTTCCCGAAACGAGGTGCGAAATGGCGCGCTCTGCCACGCCATTTTCGCGCGAGCCTGCCAAGCGAACGGAAACGGGATCTTCGCCGCTGCGAAACGCAGCCAAGCCTTCGAAGGGAAGCGGTTGCGCGTGCAGGTAATCGTAAACTTCCGTAGAAAAGTATTCCCAATGCCCGACCGGCGGATCGCCTGTGGAGGTGCCTTCGCCGGTATTGCTGTTAAAGAGAGCGAGCCGCTCCGGCTGATGTACGGGAAGTGATTCGAGTAGCACCGCGTCAAACAACGTGAAGATCGCGGTGTTCGCGCCGATGCCCAGCGCGAGCGTGAGAACCGCCACAGCGGTGAACGCCGGCTTCTGCGCAAACATGCGCAGCGCGAAGCGGAGGTCCTTCAGAAAATTTTCCATGCGCGGCTCCCGGGGGCGCAGAGGTATCTGCGCCTGATTCTTAGACGCTCGTGAGGACAAAATGTTCGGATTTAAGCGCTCAGATCAGAGGCTCGAATCGGCAGGCGCCGCACCCGCTTGCCGGTCGCGGCAAAGATTGCATTCGCGACCGCTGGCGCGGTGGGCGGAACGCCCGGCTCGCCCATTCCGGACGGATCAGCGTCGCTCGGCACGATGAACACTTCGATCTTCGGCGCTTCAGGCATCCGCAATACTTCATAGTCGTTAAAGTTGTTCTGCTGCACGGCGCCATTCGCGATGGTGATTTCTCCGTGAAGCGCCGCGGACAGCGCGTAAATAATCGCGCTTTCCATCTGCGCCTTCACCTGATCGGGATTGATCACCCGCCCGCAATCGACGGCGCAAACGATCCGATCGACGTGAACTTTTCCATCCGCCGCAACACTGACCTCGGCCACCTGCGCGACGTAGGTGTCAAAGGCATACGTAGCGGCGATTCCGCGGCCGTGCCCCGCGGACATGGCGCTTCCCCAACCTGATTTCTGCGCCGCAAGCCTGATCACAGTTGCATGACGCACGGTGTCGAGCGCACGCGCCTCTGGCCACAAAACGTTTGGTTCTTTGCGCGGCTCGCCAATCAACTTCAGTCGGAATTCGACTGGGTCCTGCTTCGCTGCGTGCGCGAGCTCGTCGACAAAGCTTTCCACCGTGAATCCGCTCATCGAATCTTCCACCGAGCGCCACCACGCGACGGGAATCCCGGACGGCGGATTCGCATACTCGACCCGATAATTCGACGCGCTATAGGGGATAAAAGCGGCGCTTCCCACTTCCTGCTGCGCAGGCTTCGCGCGGTCCGGCGGGTCCCAAAACGCGCGAATCGAAGTCGAGACAATCCGGTGCCGCCAAGCGACAAGCTTTCCGGAATCGTCGAGCGCCGCTGCCAGCGATTGCCTGGTCGCCTGGCGGTAAAAATCGTGCTGCATGTCGTCTTCGCGAGTCCACACAACCTGCACCGGCTTGCCGATCGCTTTCGAGACCTGCGCCGCTTCCACGACAAAGTCCGCCTGATAGCGCCGCCCGAAGCCTCCGCCCATCAGCGTGGTATGAACGTTGATTTTCTCGCGCGGGATTTTCGTTATTTGCGCGATCGCAGACATCGCCCAATCGGGCCCTTGCGTCGGAACCCACGCCTCTGCCGAGTCCGCTCGCACATCGACAGTACAATTCATCGGCTCCATGGTCGCGTGCGCGAGCAGCGGCAGGTCATACGTCGCTTCGACTTTGCGAGTCGCATTTGCGAGCGCACCCTCCGCGTCGCCGTCGTTGCGAATGACGGTCCCAGGCTTGGCAATTAGCTCGCCAAATTTTTGAGAAAGCGACTCGCTCGATTCCGAGGCATTCGGGCCCAAGTCCCACTCAATTTGCAAAGCATCGCGGCCTTGCATCGCAGCCCAGGTATTCTCAGCAACTACGGCGACGCCGCCCGCGGAATTTGCGCCCGCAGCAATCGGATCGATTTGGACGACTTCCTTCACGCCCGGGACCGCGCGCGCTTTATCGGCGTTGAAGCTCTTCGCTCGGCCACCAAAAGTCGGGCAGCGCGCAAT
>DASTCZ010000268.1:0-3160 GCA_035710585.1 Candidatus Acidiferrales bacterium
TCGGCGCGGACGCGAAATAAGGATGCGCCGGGCGAATACCACTGGTCGTCGATGGCGACGATTTCGTAGGCGTGGTCGTTGAGAAAAAAGCGCAGAGGGCGCTCATCGGCTTTGTAGCCGGCATGGCATTCGACGCGGAGATCGGTCATTGCGTTAACCAATAAGAGGTGTGATGCATTCGCCTGGGGCCGCGGTCAGGGCAGACAGGAGTGTCTGCCCCACACAAGCTCATCGCGTTAACCCACCAAAGAGCTGATGCATTTGATGAGAACCGCGCTCGGGGCGGCCCGCTCGAACACGATGTGCGGTGCGCAATCAGAGCCCCACCCCAACAAGACGGGGTGGGCTACAGAAGAACGCGGTAACTCGGGTTGGAATCGGCGCGATTTGGCGGATGAGTGAGGACGTCGAGAATTCATGAGGGCGAAAAGCAAAAGCAGATCCCCGCCTTGCCTTCGGCAGGCAGGCTACTGCGGGCCTCCGGCTTCACCCCGCAAAAAACGCGGAGATTCAGGATGACACCTGGCTGATGCCGCCGGCGGGCCTCAAGGAACTCAACAGGCGCATTCCTGACGGCGCTCATTGCGCCAAGCGCGCGAAGACCTGGTGGCGCACGACTGCGGTCGATTCCTGCTTGTGCTGGCAGTAGACGGCGTTGTAGGCGGAGCCGAGCAGGATGATGATGGCGGTCAAATTCATCCAGATCATCAGGCCGATGGCGGTGGCGAGCGCGCCGTAGATGGCGTCATAGGGTACGTGGCGCATGTAGGCGCCGAAGATCCAGCTGACCGTCCACCAGAGCGGTGTGGCGATAACGGCGCCGGGCATCACTTCACTCCAGCGCTTCACTCCGCGCGTGCCTATGCGATAGACCAGCGTGAGCACGAACATTGCGAGCGCGAGCGCCGCGAGAGTGAGCACGACGGCCCACGCCACGCGAATGAGGACTGGGAATCCGAAGTGTTGCGTCATGGTGATGCGCATCTGCTTGCCGAACACGACGATTACGATCGCGACGACCGTGGGCGCCAGCGTGACGCAGAGAAGGAGGATGGCGCGCCAGATTTGTTCGTGGAGCGGAGGTTTTTCGATGCGCTGCGTGATGTGGAAGCCTTCGATGAAGACGCGCATCATCTGCGTGCCTGCGATGAGCGTGCCGCCGAGGCCGAGGGAAATCCAACTGGCGGCGTGGCCGGGATGATTGGTGAGAAAATCGCGCACGATGGCGACGGTGCCGGGGGGAAGGAGAGGGCCCATGCGGAGAACCATTTCCTGGACACCATTTTTGAGCGATTCAAAACTGCCGACGACGCCGAAGACGAGAAGGAGCATGGGGAAAAATGCGAGGAACATGTTGAATGCGGCGGCTTGCGCCTGGGTGACGCACGCGGGCCAGACTCTGCCAAGCGCCCGCCAGATGTATCGCCACGTTTGAGCCATGTGTGGGCCGGATTATACCGATTCGGTTAGCGGTACGGAGATATTCGTCATGGCGATGCCAAGATTCCTGTAGTGCCTCAATTCAGTAAATTAACGGTGCTCTCGTACGATTCATTTGCGAAACGGCGTGCTCCATTCGGCTGTGTTGGAAATCTTTCAGCAGAATCGGTGATCGCCGCGCCCTCCGGGCAGGCGGCTCTGCTGCTTCGGCTGAGCACCGAGCCCACCTGCAAATACGGCAGGCGGGGCACCCAGACTGCGCCACGAATCTTCTGCCACGCGGCTTCCGCTATTGTGAACCCGCTTCGCGAGTAATAGACTCGTCGGACGCCAACTTTTATAGCGCCGCGCGGGTTATTAGTAGGACGAGGCGCGGCGATTTGAGGATTCACCATGAGCACTCCAGCGAAACCTGAAGCCGGCGCGCAGCCGATGACGAGCGCGGACGTGGTCCGCAAGCACAAAGAATATTTGTGGCCGGCGGTGACGAATTTCTACCAGCAGCCGCTGGTGGCGGACCGCGGCTCGATGCAGTATTTGTGGGACCTGGAGGGCAAGAAGTATCTCGATTTTTTTGGCGGGATCCTGACGATTTCGGTCGGGCACGCGAATCCGAAGGTGACCGGGCCGATTAAGGCGCAGGTCGATCGGCTGCAGCACACTTCGACGCTCTATCCGAACGAGCAGATCGTGGCGCTTGCGGAAAAACTGGCGCAGATTACGCCGGGACATCTGCAGAAAAGTTTTTTCACCAATTCGGGCACGGAAGCGAACGAGGCCGCGATTTTGCTGGCGCGCATGGCGACGGGCAGCTTCGATATCGTCGCGCTGCGGCACGCGTATTCGGGCGGCTCGACGCTGGCGAAGGGCATGACGGCGCAGGCTCCGTGGCGAAAAGCGGGAGTGATCAGCGTGGGGATTTCGCACGCCGTGAATGCGTACTGCTACCGGTGCCCGCTGGGGAAGACTTATCCGGACTGCGAAGTGGCGTGTGCGAATGACGTGGAGAACCTGATTCAGACCGGCACGAGCGGACAGATCGCGGCGTTTATTGCGGAGCCGATACAGGGAGTGGGCGGATTTATCACGCCGCCGCCGGAATATTTCAAGATCGTTTTCAAGATTGTGAAGAAGTACGGCGGACTTTTTATTTCGGACGAGGTGCAGACGGGATTTGGGCGCACGGGCAAAAAATGGTTCGGCATCGAGCAATGGGAAGTGACGCCGGACATCATTACCGCAGCGAAGGGCATGGGAAATGGCGTGCCGATCGGGGCCACTATTACTACGGCGGAGCTGGCGAATACATTTCAGGGGCTGACGATTTCGACGTTTGGCGGGAATCCGGTGACGTCGATTGCGGCGCGCGCGACGATTCAGGTGATTGAAGAAGAGAATTTGCTGGAGAACTGCGACGTAGTGGGGCGTTATTTCCGGCAGAAGTTGGAAGGGCTGAAAGACAAGTATCCGGTGATTGGAGATGTGCGCGGGATGGGATTGATGCAGGCGCTGGAACTTGTGAAAGACCGGCAGACGAAGGAGCCGGCGCCGGAAGCGACTGGGCAACTACTGGAACGCGCGCGCGCCAACGGACTGCTCATCGGCAAGGGCGGGCTTTATGGGAATGTGATCCGGCTTTCGCCGATGCTGAGCATCGGCAAAGCGGACGTGGACGAGGCGATCCGGTTGCTGGATAAATCGCTGGGGGAAGTGAGGATGT
>DASTCZ010000269.1:0-3409 GCA_035710585.1 Candidatus Acidiferrales bacterium
ATTTGCAGCTGCTGGCCGGCGCCCTGCGGTGAATTACAAAAGGCGCTATTCCCTACTGGCGACCTTCTGCGGCGGATTCTTCGCCAATTCGTCTTTCAACACCTGCACCGCTTTTTCGAGCTGTGCATCGCGGCCGGCGAAGAAGTCGGGAGGCGTGTTATCGACCCAGACGTCTGCGGGCACGCCGTAATTTTCCAGATTCTGCCCGCTGACATCCCACAGACCCGTGCCGGGCGTTCGAACCGAAGAACCATCGAGCAGGCGGAACGCACCGGTGCCGATGACCGAGCCGTTCGTATTTGTACCCACGGTTTTTCCGAGGCCGAGGCGACGCACGCCATCTGGGAAAACTTCGGCGTCGCTAAACGAGCGCTCGTTTTGCATCACGACGATAGGCCCGAAATACGCGCGCTGCGGGCGCGTGACGATCACCGAATCGCGGCCGCGATTGTACTGGTATTGTTTCTGCTCGAGGATCTCGAGCAACTCCTGATCGATTCCGCCGCCGGGATTGAAGCGTTGATCGATGACCAGCGCCTTCTTGAAGCGATTATCGGCGAGATCGCGCTCAAACTGCGCGAGCGATTCGGCGTTCATCTGGCGGATATGCAGGTAGCCGATTTCGCCATTGGACATTTTTTCGACCGTGGCGCGGCGATCTTCCACCCACTTGTGATATTGCAGCGTGCCGTAGGCCATGTTGTTCACCGGCGTGATCTTGATGGTCCACGCGCCATCGGCCTGCGGCTTCGAATTCACCAGGAATTCGAATTTGCGCCCGGCCGCGAGATTGAAATTGCGCCAGTAGTTGTCGCCGGATTTCAGCGGTTCGCCATTCACGGCGAGCACGTAGTTCCCAACGGCGAGCTTTACGTAGTCCTTGTCGGCGGGACCGTCTTTGTAAATCCACGTCACTTTGTAATAGCCCGCGGGATCGGGCGCGAGTTCGAAGCCGGGATGGCGCGTCTGAATCGCCAAGCGATTAGGTTCGCCGCCGCCGCTGATGCCAGTGTGCGACGCGTTCAGTTCGCCGATCATTTGCAGAATGATGTTCTGCAGTTCTTCGCGATCCTGAACGTCGGCAAGCAACGGCTCGTAGATTTCGCGCGCGTGCACCCAATCGACGCCGTTCATTTTCGCGTCGTAGAAGCGATCGCGCATGATGCGCCAGGCTTGTTCAAACACTTCCTTGCGCTCGGCGCGCTCGTCCACTTCCACTCGAACGGTGAAATTTACGCGGCGGCGGCCTCCGGCGGCGGTACCGGCTCCGCCTTCGCCGCCGGCATTGGCAGCGGCTGCAGCACCCGCGCTGCCTGCGGCTGCTCCGGCGCCTGTTCCTGCTCCACCCGCGACGCGAACCGCCCAGATGCCATTGCGCTCCATGAAGTAGATGTTGTTGCCGTCACGGGAGTATTCGAGGCGCGTGATTCCGCCCATCCCCATTCCCGCTGCAGCCGGCGGAGCTTCTGTGTCATCCGGATTCGCGGGAGTGGATTGCGTGATGCGGCGAAGCTGCGATCCATCAGCTTGAATCACGTAAAGCGTTGAAATCGGTCGGCCGTCAACGTCGGTCGCTGAAACGAATGCGTAGCTGCGGCTGTCCGGGGCGACGATCGTGCTCTGAATATTGTCGGAAAGACGCGTGACCTGATGGATGCGGCGCTCCATCCCGTCAAAGTCGATCTTGGTTTCGACCGGCGCACGATTGGCGACGTTGCCGCGACCGCCGCCGCGCTCAGCGGCAGCTTCACGCGCTTCGTCCTCGGTATCAACGTCTCGGGCCATCGTGTCGCGATCTTCCTTTGCAAGAGTGACGCTATAGAGCGCGGCAACATTCGTGCGCAGAGTTGCAGAGCCGCCCTGCACGAAGCCGCCCAGGAAGATCAGCTTCTTTCCATCGGGCGCGAAATGCGGCTGGAAGCTGCTGAATTGCTCGTCGTCTGGCAAGCGATGCTCCTGCCCGCCCTTGGTCGAGACTAACCACACATGCTCGCGAAGGTCGCGGTCGGATTTCATGTACGCGGCCCAGGCGCCGTCGGGCGAAACGGTGACGCCGGAGATTCCGCTGGCTTCATTGGTAGCAAGCACTTGCGGCTGGCCGGCGTCGATGCTGGCGATGTAGAGCTTGTGATCGGAAGCGGAAAAGAGAATCGACTTCGAATCCGGCAGCCAAACGAGGTTCGATTTTTCGTTGTCGGTATCGGAGAGGCGCTTCGCTCCGGTGCCGTCGGGCGCGGCGACGCAAACTTCGTCGCGGCCATCCTGATCGCTGACGTACGCGATCCATTTCCCATCGGGCGACCAGACGGGATCTTCCTCGCGGGAATAGCTCGCAGTGACGCGGGTGATGTCGCCGCGGTCGGTGGCGATCGTGAAGATTTCGCCGTGCGCTGCAATTGCGGCGCGTTGAGAGGATGGCGAGAGATCGTAATTGTCAGCCTCGTTTGCGATCGTCACGACGTGGAAATTGTTTCCTTTTTGGTCGGAAATGATGTCGATCTTCACTTCGCTCGCCCGCCCGGTCGCGGCATCCATCTTCCACAGGCCGAGCGCCTCCTCGAAGACGATCGTCTTGCCATCCGAAGAAATCGAGGGGAAAAACACGGTGCCGTCCTTGAAATGCGTCAGCTGGACCGGTGTGCCGCCATTCTCCGGAACTTTCCAAAGATTGTTTTTCGAATTCCACACTTCCTTCGCGCCAGCTTTCGCCGTCACCTCGCGGTCGGAGACGAAAAAGATGAAGCCATTGCCGTATTGCGGCCAGACGTTATTGGCCTTCTGCTCGTCCGGCACCTCTGTGTCGAGAATTTTTTTATACGATTTGGACGCGGAGTCGTAGATCCACAGATCGCCGGCATTGCTGCCGCGGTAATGCTGCCGCCACCAGATCGCGGCATGACGATTGAACACGAGCTTTTTCCCATCGGGCGAATAGCTGCCCCAATAGCCCCAGTCGGTAGGCAGCGGCATTTCAAGTCCGCCGTCGATGGAAACTTCATAGAGCCGCAACACGCCGGGATACGGCTCTCCGCGCGCTGTGCTGAAGACGATGTGTTTGGAGTCGCGCTCCCAGCCGATGACGGTGTCCTGCGCGCTATTGAACGTGAGCTGCTTTGGCTCGCCGCCTTCCGCGGGCATCACGAACACGTCGTTATTTCCATACCGATTCGAGGAGAACGCGATCCAGCGGCCGTCGGGCGAGAAGCGCGGATAGTCGTCGTGGGCGGCGTTGACTGTCAAGCGCCGCGGATTCGATCCATCGTCATTAACCATCCAGATGCTTCCGAAATAGCTGAAGATGATTTTCCCGTCGTGATAATCCGGATGCCGCGGGATGCGGATCGGCTTTGCGATCACCGCCGCTGAACACAAAACACACAACACCGCTGCAAACAGCGCGTGGCGCGTT
>DASTCZ010000270.1:0-19238 GCA_035710585.1 Candidatus Acidiferrales bacterium
GGCTGCGGCGATTCCGCCATCGACGCCGCGCCAGGACATGACTGTGGCACCTTGCGCGAGACCGCCCTCCAGGATTTCGTCCCAGCCGACGAGCCTGCGCCCGCGCGCGGTGAGGAATTGGTCCATCTGACGGATGAACCAACTCTGCAACTCTTCTTCGTTCTGGAGGCCGAGAGCGCGCATGCGTTGCTGGGCAACGGGATTGGCGTTCCAGGCGCGCTTATTGACCTCGTCACCGCCGACGTGGATGAATTTAGAGGGGAAAAGCGTGAGCACTTCGCTGAGAACGTCCTGGAGGAAATGGATCGTGGAGTCGTCCACGTTGTAGGAGTGATCGACTTCAGGGACCGAAGTGGGATCACCGCCGGCCTGCGCAATCTGCACGGCGTTTCCGAGTTGCGGATACGCGGCGATGGCGGCGCTGCTGTGGCCGGGCATTTCAATTTCGGGCAGCACGGTGATGAAGCGCGCGGTGGCGTAGCTGACGACTTCGCGGATGTCGTCTTGCGTGTAATAGCCGCCTTGCGGAAGGCTGACGGCGGCCATCGGCTGCAAGGGGTTGAACGTCGTGTAGTCGGTGCTGCCGCCGACGATGGCCAGGCGCGGATATTTTTTGATTTCGATACGCCAGCCCTGGTCATCGACGAGATGCCAGTGAAAAACGTTCATCTTGTAGAGTGCCATCAGGTCGAGGAATTTGAAGATGAATTCCTTGGGCATGAAATGGCGCGCGACGTCGAGGTGCGCTCCGCGCCAGGAAAAGCGGGGCGAATCCTCAATTTGCGCGGCCGGGATTGACCAGCGCATTTCGACGACAGGGCTGCGGCGGAAAATGTCGATGGGTAGCAGTTGGAGCAGCGTCTGGACTCCGTAGAAAAGTCCGGCGGGCGAGTAGGCGCGAATTCTTACGCCGCTGCGAGCGGCTTCGAGTTGATAGCCCTCGGGGCCGAGGCGCTTCAATTTCTTGTCGAGGGCGAGCGCAATGGAATTCGGCGCAGGGGCGGTAGAAATTTCGAGCGCATAACCGGTTGCCGGTCGAAGCGAGTCGCGCAGTTGCTCCGCGACATCCCGTGTTCCACGTGAGGCAAGGATGCGTGTCTTCGAGTTCAGCACGAATTCGCCGCGGCCCGGCTTGATCGAAGCGGGCGCGGGCATGATCGCGATGGAAGAAAGTTGAGTCAGTTCGGTCGAGACGGCGCGCGGGCTAGCGGGAGTCTTCACGGTTTTGGCTTTCTGCGCCTGCGCAACAGTCACGAGAGAGCAGACGAGGCAAGATACTGCGAGCGCGCGACGGCAGACGACTCTCATTTATCCCCCGGAAGCGGATGAATCAGAGCGAGGATGATATCGAACTGTTCGCGCCGGAGAAAGAAAAACGACGCGGCAAGGCGCGGAATCAACGGCTCCGCGGTTGCGCCGCCGCTCTGCGGACCGAAGCTATCGAGTTCCGTTCGAAGGTTGCGCCGCGCCCGGCAATTTCGGCTTTGCGGTATCGCGCGAGCCGAGGCTGATCACCATCGGCGTGTATTTCGCGTAAACCACTTCACGGCCGCGCAGAATGAAATGAGTGGTGAGGGCCATACCCGCGCCGTAGGCGCTCATGCCAGCGGAAAACGCGCGGGAGTGCACGGCGGCGGAAGTCACGATGCCGATAAGCCGGAATCCAAACGCGCCGGCGGCGGCGTTGCTTTGCGTGTCACCGGTGGCGTCGATGGTGCCGTGCTCGGCATCGGGTCGTGCAGAGGTGACGGCGAGCGCGACCGCGATTCCTGTGGTGAGGTAGCGGGTCTTGGGAGTTTTCACCTCGGCACCGCCTTCTTCGTCGAGGCTCAGATGCTCGCCGCCGCCGACTTCGACGCCTTCGAGATTCGCGATGATGTTTTGTTCGAGGCCGCTCGGCGGCGCGATCTGCCGGAACTCGATACGAAGCTGGCCATTGCGATGAAATCGCCGCGCGGGCTGCGCTGCCGTGACGACACCGGAGATGCGGCTGCCTGCGGGAAAAATCAATTTGCCTCCGGCGAAAACGGGATCGGTGATGGTCGCCTCGAGCGAATCGCCCTTTTTCGCTGTGGCGGAGCTGAGGCGCGTCTGCAGAAGCGCGTGCACGACCGTGTCTGGAGGAGGCGGAGTGGCGATGGACGCGAGCGCCGCCGGTTCGAAAGTTTCAGTTCCGAAATCGAGCGGCGCGATCAATGAAGCGTCGAACGGAGTGCCCTTATCGAGATACTGCGGGTGAACCGGCAGCTGCGCAACGGCGTAACGCTCGATGCGGTGCATCTTGCCGGGCTGCGTAACTTGCGCGCGCGCCGTCTCCCAATCGTGCTTGATTTGCTCGCGCGTGGAGTTCACTTGATCGGAGGCGGCTTTTTCGGCGGCGTTTTCCTTGTGCTTCTGCGGAGGCGTGACGAATTGCAGCACGCCGGAAGTTCCACGCGTGACTTCGGTGTTGAGCACGATGTGGCGGCCGTTGGCGAGCGCGAGGTCGGTGAATTTTATTTTTATGTTGTGAACGGGAGTGAAATCGCCGTTCATCGCCGCCATGGTGCGCTTGCCGCTGCCCACCGCGTCGATGCTCTCTACGCTGCCGGTGACTTCGCTTCCGGCCGGGACGACGAGTTTGTCGAACGCGTAAACGTCATGAATGACTTTTCCGTGGACGGCCTGCCCGACGGAACGGATGCGGACGTCCTGGTCGAGCTCGATCTGCAACGGCGTTCCGGCGGAGAGCGTCAGCGGAATGACAGTTTTCTCAGCGGCGGGCGCGGGTTCGGAAGCGGCCGCGCCGGAGTTGGCCTGGCGAGACCATGCTGGTGCGGAAATCGCGGACAGCAAGAACAAAACGATGATGGCAGGCTTCATGGAAACTCCTTGCAGGCAGCAAGCGGGCTCCGCGGATTCTATGAAATGGCGAAAACGAGAAGAATCGTGCACGAACGTGGAAAGACAGAGCAACCGTACCACCACTGCGATGTGGGGTCTACGGACGAGGTTGCTTGCCGGGTGGATGGCTGGACGAAACAGGAGCGGGCGATTGGGAGTCGCGCTCGCTGCAAATTTTTGCGGGCTGTGAGAAAGTGTTTGTATGAGCGATGACGCTAAGAAATCGAATGCCGACTGGCGCAAGAAGCTGACGCCCGAGCAGTACTACGTGACGCGCGAAAAAGGCACGGAGCCTCCCTTCACCGGCGAGTATTGGGATTCGCACGAACCGGGAACGTACGTGTGCGTCTGCTGCGGGCAGCCTCTTTTCAATTCCAGCGACAAATTCGAGTCCGGATCGGGATGGCCGAGCTTCTGGGCTCCGCTGGCGGCGAACAATGTGAAATTAGAAACGGACACGAGCCACGGAATGCGCCGGACCGAGGTGATGTGCAGCCGGTGCGACGCGCACCTCGGGCACGTGTTCGACGACGGGCCGGCGCCGACGGGGATGCGCTTCTGCATCAATTCCGCCGCGCTGAACATCGATCCGGCGAAAATTAAGAAAGCCTAAGTCCACCTGGCGCATAGAAGTTCGCCACGCAAGTTATTTCCCCGCATCAAACTCGATAGCGCCTTCGCCCCCCTCCTGAGCGCTGACTACACCCTGTTCAATGAGCCGATGAGCCGCATCTACGAGGAACTGAAGCGCGCGCAGCGCGAACGGCTGGAGCGACAAGCCGCCGAAGACCACATCGAAGGCGAGCGGAGAATCTCTCCGCGAAAAAATCTACGCGTGCCGGTCTTCGTGTATGGCCGCGCCGGAGCGGCGTGCGAGCCCTTTCACGAAGAAACGACTTCCCTTGAGGTGAATGCGAGCGGCGCGCTCGTCGCGCTTTCGAACCAGGTGGAAATGGGCCAGCGGCTGCACCTGACGAACGGCGCAACTCACGCAGAGCGCGAGTGCGTGGTCGTTCATCTTGGTCCGCCTGGATTGCGCCGGCCTGCCATCGCGGTTGCGTTCACGGAGTCGGCGCCGGATTTCTGGGAATCGCCGCTATGATTTCAATCGACACCGGCGGCGTTCACGAAACGTTCATATCGCGCGCTTGCGTCGAATGATATCCTGATGCGGCTGCCGGGGTGGCAGCTCGCACCTAAATTTCGGGCGGTTCGCGGAACGAGGACTCTGGCTTGGCGCGACCTATCGGCATCATTGCCGTAGACGCAGGATCGAACGCCATTCGGGCCATGGTGGCCCGCGCTGAATCCGCCACCGAAATCATTCCCATTGCCAGCGAACGCTGGCCCGTGCGGCTGGGGCACAATGTTTTTACGCACCGCCGGCTCACGCCCTCGACAATCGCCCGAGCGACCGATACGTTTCGCCATTTCCGTTCGTTGATCCGCCAACACGACATTCATCTTTACCGCGCAGTCGCGACCGCGGCGGTCCGCGAGGCGGAAAATCGCGACGCGTTCATCGCGCGCATTCACCGCGAAACGGGAATTCGTCTGGAAGCGATCGATGCGGGTGAGGAGGCGCGGCTCACGCGGCTCGCGGTTCACACGACGCTGGGCGATACGAAGCCGCGGCTGATCGCGGACTTGGGCGGCGGGAGCCTGGAGATCAGCCTCCTGCACGAAAGGCGGGTGGAGCAGGCGCTCGCGCTACCGGTGGGAACGGTTCGCCTGATGGAGAGCATGGGGCTCGCGAATCAGGTGGACGAAGACAAGTTCGGCCGCTTGCAGCACTACCTGACGTCGCTACTGCGAAGCACATGGCCAGACCCGCCTTCGCTCGAAAATGAGATCGCAGTTCTCGCCGGGGGCAACGCAGAGACTCTGGCGCGTTTGTGCCCGGGCCCGCGATTTCGCGGCGTGCCATCGATAAATCTGCGGTTGCTGCGCGATCGCGTGTGGGAGATTTTGCGGCGCGACATCCGTGCGCGCATGCGCGTGTTCGGCTTCCGCCGCGACCGCGCTGAAGTGGTCGGTATCGCCGCAGTCGTCTTCTTGTGTCTGGCGGCTCATACGGGGATGGAGACGGCGCTGGTGCCTGGCGTTGGCGTGCGCGAGGGAGTTCTCTTCGATCTCGCGGCCGAGCATTTCCGTTCACCAGGAGCGGACAAGCACCGCGCGGAGGCGCTGATCGAAAATGCGCGCGTATTTACCGCGAGGATGCACTGCGACCTGAAGCATGCCGAACACGTGCGCGCGCTGGCGGCATCGCTTTTCGATCAGCTGGCGAGCGTGCACTCGCAGCCGCCGGAAATGCGGCTGCCGCTGGAAATGGCGGCGCTAATGCACGACGTGGGGGCGAGCGTCAACGAAGACAGCCACCACAAACACGGCGAGTATATGGTGCGCAACGCGGCGCTCGGGGGAATTTCGGAGCAATTGCAGACCATCGTCGCGTGCCTGGTGCGCTATCACGGAAAAAGCGAGCCGGAGCTGCACCACAAGCTGTACGCGTCATTGGAATCACGGCAGCGAAGGCTGGTGCGCGAGCTCGCGGCGATATTGAAAATCGCGGCGGGCCTGGATGCCGCAGGATTGCAGAGCGTGCAGGAAGTGCGCACGCGCGTGCGCGGCGGCGAAGTGTGCCTCAGTTTGGCAGTTGTGGACGGCATGAGCCTCGATATGACGCTATTGCGGCGCAAGGCCCGGCCATTCGAGCGCGAATTCGGCGTGAGCGTTACTTATGGACGCATGCGCCGGGCCGCGAAGCCGAAAAAGGCCGCGCGCCGCGGCGTGGTGCGCAGCATTAAATCGTGGAAGGCCGGGCGCGCGTCAAACGTGTGGACGCTGACGGCCTAAGAGCTACCCGCCGTATGTTCCGCCCGTTGGGCCATTTCTGCCCAGCTATCTGTCGCTGATAGAATCTTCCCCGCGCCAATCACGCGCGGCGCTCAAAGGATTTCACCAACTCATGCTGCTCTACATCGTGCGCCACGGCATCGCCATCGACCGGGACGACCCGGAGTGCCCACCCGAAGCGGAACGGTTTTTGACTTCGAAAGGGATCGATAAGACTCGCGGCGCGGCTCGCGGCTTGCGGCGGATGAGCATCAATCCCGATCTGATTCTGACCAGCCCTTACGTTCGAGCCGTGCAAACGGGAGAAATCGTCTGTGCGGCGCTGGGAATTCCCGCAAGCAAAATGAAAAAGACCGATGCGCTGAAGCCGGAAGCGCCACCGCGTCAATTATTCGAGGAGCTGGCGAAGGGAAAGGCCGATGAGGTGCTGTGCTTCGGGCACGGACCCAACGTCGATGAATTAGTCGCGCACTCGACGCATGCACCCAAGGCGTTCACGGAGATGAAAAAAGCGGGCGCCGCGTGCCTGCAAGTAAACTCGTGCGCTCCGGCGGACGCAGAACTGGTCTGGCTGATGACCGCGCATGCGCTGCGCGCGCTGGGCAAGTAACCCGCTTCTAGGCGGCTGATTTCCCGAGCGGAAGCACCAGCACCGGCCGATTTAATTCCGTCTCGAGCAGCGAGCGCGCGGCGGCGACGCTGGCGGCGGATTCTCCCGTGGAATCAAATCCGGCAGCGCGCACAATCGCGGCGTTATTTTCCATTCCGACGCGGACGCGCGCGACTTTTCGATCCGTTTTCATCAGCGCGTCTGCCAACCGCAAGATTCCCGCGAGCAGCAAGATTTCCGCCGATTGACGCGACGACACACGAGACCAATTTCCGCCGGCACCGCTCGTGCCGTCGGCGTAGTGGCGCGCGATACGCGCAATCACTTCCATGCGATCCTGCGACCATCCCGGCGGCGGCACGGCGTGGCGAATGAGTTTGTACGTCTCCTTCGGATCGATGTGGCCGCTCGCGGTGCGTCCCACGCCGTGAACCAGCGCGGCGACTTCGAGCGCTCCGCGTGAATCGTGAAAATCGGAGCCGATAAGTCCCGCGGCGCGTAATCCGTCAAAAATTTGCAGGGCGAGCCGGGCCAAACGCCGCGCGCGCGCAGGTTCGGGATCGAGGTAGGCTGCCCACTTCGCCAGAAAAACGACGCGAGTGCGCTCAAGTTCGCCGCCGGCAGGAAGCGAGGCCCGCCATTCGCTCCAGCGGGAATGATCGCCGCTCGCGAGCTGATGATACTTTTCAAGCAGCGGCTCGCGCTTGCGTTCGATCGCGGCGTGCCATTCCTCGCGTTCGCGGTTCGAGATTTTCTTGCGCAGCCGGGCGATTTCCCCCCAAAGCACGTCGAGATCGTGGACGTCGCCGAGCAAGTCCTGGAGTTCCTTCAGCTCGCCGCTCCATTTTTCGTAGCGCGACGGCAGAAAATCTTCGACGGAATAGCGGAAGCGTTTGATTCCGATGCGAGTTTTGTGAAGCGAAAGCTTGCTGCGCGAACGCTGCGAGAAGCGATGGCGCTCCCAGCCGTTCTTCCAGGCTTCGAGGGCGAGGAGCTCGACCGCGGGAGAATCGCGCGGAATCCGGGCGGCCCGATCCGGCAACTCCCTCCTCCAGCGTTTCCACTGTTTGACGTCAAAATTGTCGAGAGCTTCCGCGACGCGTTTTTCCGCCTCGTCTTCGCGCGTTGACCAGATTTCGCGCAGCAGCTTTCGCGAGCGGCCGCGATGAATTTTTACTTTCGCGGCGGTCGTCTGCAGCACCTGAATATCGCGCAATTCGCTGAGGCTATCGAGCAGCCTCTTGGCCATTTTGCGCATGCGTTTCCAGGAAGGATCGGGATCGACTTGCTCGAGGCCTTCCGCCACGGCGCGGCAGCGGCGAAGGGCTACGCGCAGATCGTGTATGGCGTCTTCATCGAGATCGCGGCGCGCCTTGGAGCGCTCGCGCAGGACGCGCTTCATCCAGTGGCGTAGGTCCTGGCGGGCTTCCTTGTCCGGTGGAGTCTGTGCGACGGGAATGGCGGCCGTGCTCATTGCAACGATATTGCCGCGCTACGCTTTGGCGTCGCTGGCGTGGACCTCTGTGGACTCCGCCGGCGCGGCCGGTTCGGTTCCGGGTGCGGGCGGTTCGGCCGCGACGGGGGCAGTCGAAGGCATTTCGATAATGGGCCGAGACGGCTCGCCTTCGACAACCCGGGAGATGCCCACGCGGAGCTTTTCGAAAATCTTTCGCGGCTCCGGGGTCGCGTCCACGACTTTGAATTTGTATTCCTCGGCGAGCTTATCAAATTGTTCGAGCAGCCCGGTCTGATAGCGGCGGAAGCTTTCGTACATGTCTTCCGTGGCGTGCACGTCCATTCCCGATTCCCAGTAATCGAAGCCGCGGGAAAAAACGACGCGCGGAATCAGATCGTCCACGCCGACGCGAAGGTAGAAGACAGCATCGGGTTTGATCGCGAAGCTGTAGACGCTGCGAATCCAAGTGGCATCGAGGCCGCGTATCATCGCGCGTGCCATCAGCGAATAGATGTACCGGTCAGTGAGGACGACGAAACCGGCGCTCAACGCCGGAAGGATCTCGTGCTGCATGCGGTCGGCAAAATCGGTGGCGTAAAAAAGGCTGAGCGTGATCCGGCCGAGGGTGTGGCCTTCCTTCGCGCGCTTGATGCCTTTGCCGACGAGCCCCGATCTCGAAAGCCCGGTATCGAGCACGGCGTGGCCTTTTTGCTCAAGCCACTCTTTGAGCAGGGCGATCTGCGTGGAGCGGCCAACGCCGTCGGTACCTTCGATGACGATCAGTTTTCCGAGCAGTTTGCCCGGATCCATTCCCGGCAGTGTGACGCCGTAGGCTTCTTTCATGGCGCGACCCTTAGCTGCTTGGCGCGCTCAAGCTTGGAGAGCACGATTTCGCGCATCTGCGCCTGCTGAGTTTCGATTGGGAGAGTTGCGTCAATCACGGTGAGTTGGAATTCGGGCACGATCTTTTCGTACTCCTCGAGAATGCGGCCCTGAAAAGCGCGGAAGCTGGAGTCGGGATCGTCGCTTAGGCCCAGATCGAGTCCGGCTTCGTAGAATTTGAAGCCGCTTCGCGCGGAATGGAGGCGCTCGATGGAGACCTCCAGCGGCACGCGGAAATAAAATGCGACGGTGGGCTTCACTGCAAAGGAATAGAGTTCGCGGACCCATCCGGCATCGACGCCGCGGGCGACGTCTCGCGCGAAAGCCGTGAAAATATAGCGATCGCCGAGCACGATCGCTCCTGCTTTCAGAAGCGGGATGATATTGCGCTCCATGCGGTCGGCAAAGTCTGTGGCATGTATGAGGCTGAACGTGCCGGGAGTCAGTAACTTCTTTTTTTTGCCGCGCTTGGTAGTGTCTTTGACCACCAGCGACGAATTCCATTCGCTGTGGACCACGCCGTAGCCTTCCGCACGAAGCCACTGATGCAACAGCATCAGCTGCGTGGATTTGCCCGAACCGTCGATGCCTTCGACGATAAAGAGCCTGCCCGGAAACCGGTGGTCGCCGTACCTTTTCATTCTTCGAGTTTGCCCCTCGAGGGAGGCGGAGCCGCGCGCGTGAACCGTATGAATTCCGGCTCCGGAAGGGTCTATTTTACCAGAGGAGCGGATTACGGGCGCATGAATTGTCTGGGCAGGCCGATCAGTCCCTATATTGCTGATAATAGATGGTTTGCTGGTGTAGACGCGGCTTTCAGTGGGTTGTTCCGCGGCGGAGGTTTTCATCCATCCATTGGACGATTGCGCCCGCGTACTCGTCGCTCTGCAACTGGACCACGGAATTGTGCGTGCCGCCTTTGACCGTGATCAGCTTCACCGGAACGTGAGCGGCCTGGAGCTTCGCCTGGAACGCGAGAGAGGCTTCGTAAGGAACGAGTTCGTCGGAATCGCCATGGATCAACAAGATCGGCGGGTCGCCAGGCTTGACGAAATGCATCGGAGAGACCAATTCGAGCTTGCGATATATGGCCGAGCCTTCCGGAGGATCGGCGGGCACGGTTTCGCCCAAAAATGCAGATAGCAGCGCGAGGGCGGCGGGGTTATTGCCGACGTGCTCGAGGTCGGAGGGCGTTCCACCGCCGATGACGCACTGCACGCGGGCGCTCACTCGCTGAACGGGATCGCGGTCGTCGGGATTGCCTGCGCCATCGAGCAAGCCGAGGAGCATGGAGAGGTGCGCTCCTGAGGAATAGCCGACTGCGCCGATGCGTGCCGGGTTGATTCCATACTGCCGGGCGTGAAAACGCACGAAGCGCACGGCGCGCTGTGCGTCTTCGATCTGCGCGGGCGAGTGGAAACGCGGCGCGGCGCGATGATTGATGGCGAAAAGCGTGTAGCCGGCACGGATCAGAGGCAAAGCCAGTGCCGACCACTGCTCGGTGCCGCTCTTTAGCTGGCGGGCGGCATACTCAGGCGAAGACGACCAGCCGCTGCCTTCGATGAAAACCGCGCCGAAGCCATTCGGCTTCTCGGCGTGATAGACGTCCATCACCAGAGCAAGGCCGGAGTACATTCCGTAGACGACGTTGCGATCGACTTTGCCGACGCCCGCTTCGGCGGCGGATTCGTCCTGCGGCTGGGCGAACGCGTCGCGCATTGAGACGCCGCCGCATGTCAGGACAATCAGGAGGAAAAAAATAGAAATGCGAAAGAACGCTCTCCGCGAATAAATCAATGTGCATCTCCGTAGTTCTGCGAACCGCATTTTACACGGACGCTAGCGGATTACGGCGATCGGAAGGCAGCAGAAATCATTCCTTCGAATATCGATGGAGCGCAACGTGCGTGGGTGCGACTAGCGCTTCACGACGGCGTGGTCGATGAGGACTTGATGCACGGTCTGCGTCAGTTGCGTGCGCGTGAAGGGCTTCTGCAAGGTGACTGACTTCGGATCGCTCGCAGGCTTTTCGCCGGCGTAGTCCGCGTATCCGGACATGAAGATCACGCGAATTTCCGGCCGGAGTTCCTTCATTTGCGCGGCCAGTTCGGCGCCGGTCATGCCGGGCATGATCATGTCCGTGATCATCAAATCGATCGATTCGCCGTGCGATTCGGCGATGGCGAGCGCTTCGACGCCATCTTTGGCTTCGAGCACTTTGTAGCCGGAAAGCTGGAGGAATTCGCGCGCGACTTCGCGGACATCGCGCTGATCTTCGACGAGAAGAATCGTTTCTGAGCCGGCGGGCGCCTCTTCCCGCGGAGCTTCGGTTTTGGATTCGCGAGCTGCCCTCACTCGCGGCAGATAAATTTCGAAGCGCGCTCCCTTATTCGGTTCGCTCGTGACCCAGATATAACCACCGCTTTGTTTCACGACGCCGTAAACCGTCGCGAGGCCGAGGCCCGTGCCCTTCCCTTTCTCCTTGGTGGTGAAAAATGGCTCGAAAATGTGCGCCTGCGTGGCGGCATCCATTCCAATTCCGGTGTCGGTGACCGTGAGTACGACGAAATGCCCGGGCTCCAGCGGCGGGCGCTTGAGAACGTCTTCTTCGCGCAGCTCGACCTCGGACGTTTCGATCCGCAGGCGGCCGCCGTCGGGCATGGCGTCGCGCGCGTTTACGGCCAGATTGAGGATCACCTGCTCGAGCTGGCTGGGATCCGCCTTGACGCTGCCAAGGCCGTCGGCGGTCAGAATCTGCAAACGGATTTGCGGGCCGAGAAGCGGCGGCAGCATCCTGCCCATTTCGTTGACGATCATGTTCAGGCCGAGCACGCGCGGCTGCAACACCTGCATGCGGCCAAACGCGAGCAGTTGCCGCGTGAGAGTGGCGGCGCGATCCGCAGCTTTTTTGATCTGATCGACCTTGCGATGATCCGGGTGAGAAGTGCCGACGCGTTCGAGCAGCAAATCGGCGTGGCCGCGAATGACCATCAGCAAATTATTGAAGTCGTGCGCGACCCCGCCAGCCAGCCGCCCGACCGCTTCCATGCGCTGCGCCTGTTGTAGCTGCGTTTCCAGGGCGCGGCGCTCGGTGATGTTTTCCGCAATGCCTTCGAGGTAATCGCTTCCGGGATTTTCGCCGCGGATCAATCGCGCGCTCAGCCTGACGTGAACGACGCTGCCATCCCGCTTGCGCCAATCGACTTCGCGGCCGTCGAGTCTGCCGCGCGAGATCGTCTCCTGGATCAGCGCTTCGCGCTCTTCGGGATCGCTGTACCAATCCTGCGCGCGCCCACCCAGTAATTGGTTGCGCGATTGGTAGCCGAGCATGGCGACGAGCGCCGGATTCGCCTCCAGAATCAATCCATCAGCGGTGGTTCGATAAATTCCATAGGCCGCATTTTCGAATAGTTGGCGGTAGCGCGTTTCGGATTCGACGAGCACCTGCCTGGTTTTGTCGAGAAGTTCCTTCGACTCGCTTTGCTCGGTGACGTCTGTGGCGAAAATGATTACGCCGGCAACGTCGCCGAACCGGTCGCGAAATGGGATGCGATCGATGCGGAGTATCCGGTCTTCGCCGCGCGCGTTTTTCCACTTTTCCAGCGAGCCGAGCATGGGCTCGCCGGTTTCGATCACGGCGTGCTCTTCCGCCAGGCTGGAATCAAAGGGCGTGATCGCGAATTTCGCGATATCCATACAGTGAACGCCGTCGAGGTTTCTGCCGAAAAATTCGCGGGCCGCTGAATTCGCCCGAATGATGCGGAAATCGTGGTCTTTGTAGAGAATCACGGAGCGCGCGGAATTGAAGATGATGGTGTTTTCCTGCTGCTCCTTGCTGAGCGCCTCCTCGGTGCGCTTGCGTTCGATGGCAAGCGCGATCTGGCCGCCGACCGAGGCGAGCAGTTCGAGGTCGCGTTCGGTGTAGGCGTTTTCGTCTTCGTAGTGCTGCACGACGAGCACGCCGATGTTTGCCGTCGGAGTTTTCAGCGGGACGCCCAACCATGAAGCGGAAGGAGTGCCGACCAGATCGAATTCGCCCTGCTTAACGAGCCGGGCGAAGTCTCTGCGCGGAATCAGTTGCGGCTTGCCGGTGCGAAAAACGTAAGCTGTGCAGGTGCGGCCCATTTTTTGCGGTGGCGGCGGATCCGGATCGTGGCGATCGGCGAGAAATGGAAAATGGAAAAGGCCGCTTACGGGATCGTGAAGCGCCACGAAGCAATTTTCCGCGTAACACACCGTCTTCAAGGCGCGATGAAACTTGCGAAGAAGTTCGTCGAGATTCTGCGTGTCGCTGGTGGCCTGCAGGATGTCCAGGATCACTTGCCGCTCGGCGTCGAGCTTCTTGCGGTCGGAAATGTCGTGAAAATTGACGACGACGGCTCCGATTTTTTTGTCGTGCAAGAGGTTTGTGAACGAGACCTCAAGCCACATCCAGCGGCCATCGGCAGTGCACGCGCGGCAATCGCCCACGGAGGAGCATCCCGGCGCAGATAGCACTCGCTGGAACCATTCCTTGAGCAGTACGAGATCGTCCGGATGAGCGAAGCCGAAGCTGTACTGGCCGGAAAGGTCTTCGTTGGACCAGCCGAGGATGCGCTTCACGGAAGGGCTGGTGAAGATAATGTTCGCCTGCTGGTCGAGCAAGGCGATCATTTCCGCGCTATTTTCCATAAGCGCGAGCAGCAGCCGGCTTTCCGTGACTTCGTGTGCCGTGGCGTGAGGACGCACAGGCGCGTCACTGCGCGCGCCCGCGGTCGAGGCCGATTCGGGTTTTCGCTTCATGGGCTGAATTGCCGTGCTGAAAAATTGTCGGAAGAACTTCTGTTTTGGGGCACTAGCCGTAAGTACTATGTATCCAAAGTATTACGATTCATTGAGGCAGTCCCAAAAGGCCGCCCGGGGCGGCGATTCTTAGCGAAGGAGTATTCATGCACTTCGATCTGACGATGTCGCACATGTTTCAGCTCAGCTTGCCAGTGCTGGAGAAAATCCTGCGCCCGATCATCGTGTACTTCTTCCTGGTCGTGGGCTTGCGATTGGCCGGGAAACGCGAACTCGCCCAGCTTAATCCCTTTGATCTGATCGTTTTACTGACGCTCTCCAACACGGTGCAAAACGCCATCATCGGCGACGACAATTCGGTCACGGGTGGGCTGATCGGCGCCGCGGCGCTCTTTACGATCAATTACGTGTTTGTCCGCTTCTTGTACGGACACCGAAATATCGACGAAATCATCGAGGGCGAACCGGACGTGCTCATCAGCGATGGAAGGCTGGACGAATCGCTGCTGAAAAAGGAGCTGATCACGCGGGCGGAGATCGAAGCCGCTGCGCACAGGCAGGGCTTTTCATCTTTGGACGACGTCGATCGCGCGGTGCTGGAGGCCGGCGGAACGATCTCCTTCATCGGGCGGAAACCCGCGCCTGAAGAGGCCAGGCACAAGGAGCTGTTACGAAAATTCGACGAGATCTCAGCGGAACTCGCGCGGATGCGGAAGAACTTCGGGCCGGCCTCGGCGTAGTCCGCGCCGTCTGCGATCCTGGATCGGTCAGGAGCCGCTGGACCAGCCAGGACGCGAGCGCGCCAGCGCCTCCAGATATGCTTCGTTCGAGGAGAATCCCGCGGCGCGCATCTGGTCGTAAGTAAAGTTCAACCGGCGGTTCAGCTTCAAAACGATGTCCCTCGCCAGCTTGTCCCGGAGAGCAAAATCGAGCGATGCCCTTCGCTGCAAAAAAGTCTCAACGAGCCGCCACTCATCGAGCGTGAGCGCGAGTCCGCTGAGAGCTGCGGCCGACGGCTGCGGAAGCTCGGCGGCAGGCATCATGGGATTTACGACCGGCTCCGCGCGCATTCCCCACGCCATCGCGGTTTTTTCCAGCGGCCGCTCGTGAACGACGACGGTGCTGGCGACAAAATCTCCGAGGCGGCGATTCTGCTTACTAATGAGCGCTGAGATCAGTCCTACAGCGTACATGCTGGGGAGTTGGTCGATGAACCGGATCAGGTTACGCAAAATTGCCTGCTGCACACTCACCGGACGGCCGGATTCGTCGATGACGCGGAGCTTGATCCAGCGCTTGCCGGGAGTTTGCCCGTTCCACAGCGCTTCGAAAATGGCGAAATAGCCGTAGTAAATCGTGAAGGCCGCGAAAATCGCCAGGGCCGTGGCCCAAGTGCCCATGGCGTTCGAAAGCGCGGTCACGGCCGTATTGAAAAATACCAGGATCAGAATGAGGACGCTGAAACCGGTGATCTGAAGCAGAGTGTCCAGCAGCAGCGCGAGGCCACGGCTGCCGATTCCGGCAAGGGGGAAGTCGAAGGCCGTTTGCTCTGGGGTTTCGATGGTAAGCTTGTCACCCCAGATCGCTTGCTGGTCCGGCAAAGATGCCCTCCGCCCGGTGGATGAATAAAAGGCGCCCGCATTGGACGCGGCTCACGGAACTTGTAGAGCGCGCCGGAAGCAGCGGCGTTCGCGCATTGTCTCACAAAGAGTTGCAGGAATTGGGGCTGCTCTACCGCCAGACCGCCGCGGATTTGGCTGCTGTGCGCGAGGATCCCTACGAAGAAGCGCTGGCGCGGTCGCTGAATCAGCTGATGGCGCGCGCGCACAACCTGCTCTACGCCGGGCGCGGGCATTCCGGCTGGGGCATCGTCGAGTTTTATGCCAAGACCTACCCGCGGATCTTTCGCGAGAATTTCGCGTACGTCGCGGCGGCATTTTTCCTTTTTCTGATGGCCGCGTTGATGGGAACGCTGCTCACGTTTCGCGATCCTGGCTTCGAGCGATTTTTCCTTGGGCCCACGATGCTCGAAACCATCCAGCAACACAAGATGTGGACGGAATCGGTGCTGACGATTCAGCCGCTCGCCGCAAGCGGCATCATGACGAACAACATCGTTGTGACCCTTTATGCGTACGTTGGCGGACTGACGGCAGGATTGCTGACGATTCGCGCGATGCTTTTCAACGGCCTGATGATCGGCGTGATTGGCGTGGCGTGTTACGAAGGCGGCATGTCGAACTTGTTGTGGAGCTTCGTCGCGCCCCACGGAGTGCTCGAGCTGCCCGCGATTTTTATCGGCGGCGGCGCTGGACTGATGCTTGCGCGCGGACTGCTATTCCCCGGGCTGCTCTCGCGACGCGAATCGTTAGCTAAAGCCGGACGGGAAAGCGTGCGCCTGGTACTTGGGATCATTCCGATCCTGATCGTCGCAGGAACGATCGAAGGATTCTTCTCGCCGACACATCTGCCCTCAGCCCTGAAATATACTTTTGCGGCCGCGGTCTTTACGATTTTTGCGATTTATCTCGGGATGACCGGACGCGGGACTCCTCATTCTGCAGAGGCAGCAAACTAATCTCCCGCGTTCCGCGTCTTCGGTAGACAGCACAACTGCAGCGAGCTATGAGGACGCGCCGTGCGTGCGAACCCAATCGCGCAGCATCGCCGCGACTTCCGGATGCTTGGCCAGCTCGGCCGCTTCGATCGCATCCTGCGTTCCCATAAACCAGGTTCCCTTCTGCAGCGGGTTCAGTCCCTTTTCGAGGAAGAACCGGCACATATCGAGGTGACCGCTTGTTGCCGCGGTGTGCAGCGCCGTGCGGCCGCGCATATCCTCTTTCACGTCGGCTCCCGATGCGATCAGAAACTCGGCCGCGTCCATGTTGGGTTTGCCGCCCGCCGCGGGACTGCCAAATGCGGTGTACCAGAGCAGCGGGAAGCTGTGAGCGCCGCGCTCGTGGATGCGCTGCGGATCCTCGGCGAGCATGCGCTTTACCTCGGCGAGCGAGCCAAAAACAGTCGCGGTGCAGATGGAATACGAAGCGCCGCGATCGAGAAACACGCTCCCAATATCCGGGCGGCCCATGTGCGCTGCAGCTTCAATCGGCAATTCGTCCCAGGTCGCGCGAGTATTCAAAAGGTCAGGACATAGCTCGATCCATTTCTTCACTTGCGGAAGGCTGAAGTGGGAAACCGTCGCCAGCGCATCGACAAACTCGCGCGGCAGGCCGTTCGTGTCGTCGCGCTTCAACGCGCTGAATTTCGGATCGTAAGCGAAGCGGCGGCCGTAGTAATCGCGCACCACGCTTGCACTGTTTTGCAGCAACGCCACCGCATCGGAGCGTCCGCTGGATTGTGCGAGATCGAGCGGCGTCTTGCCGGCGGCGTTGTGGTCAGCGGCGTCTGCGCCTTTTTGAAGCAGCAGTCGCACGATCCGCGGATATCCACCGCGCGCGGCGCAATGCAGAATGGAATCTCCGTCGGTGGTCTTCAGATTCGTCGCCATGCCATTGCCAATAGTGGCAAAGGCAATCGCTTCCGCGGCTGCTTGATTGGGGGACTCAACCGCGATGTGCGCCACGGTTGCGTTCTTTCGCCTCGGGCTTGGCTGCGCGAAAATCGGGCCAAAGTTGATCATGTTATCGATCGGAGAGGATTGCCCGCACAGCGCGGCGACGTGCAACGGCGTGTCGCCCGCGGGATTCGGCACGCGGACGAGCCCTGGTGCGGCGCGGAGTATTTCCAGAAGCCGATCAATTTTCCCAGCGGCGGCGGCTTCGTAGACGTCGAGCACAAGCCCCTTCGATTCGAGCAACGCCATGATTTTCTGCTGTCGAGCATAAGCGGCGAGCAGATAGACGGATTGGCCTTGCGCATCTCGCGCGTAAAGCAGAGCGGGATCTTTCGCCAGAAAACTTTCGACAGCGTTCGCGTCGCCAGAAATTGCCGCGAGCCGGAAGGGGTCTCGTTCGGCATCTTCCAGCGTGGGAAAGTTTTCCGCGACTACCGATTCGCCAGAAATTTCGTGACCGGCCCGCAGCGCAGGAAACGACCGCACGGACGTAATCGCCGCGGCGCTGGCAGTTGCGGCGGCCATGAAATTCCGGCGCGAAATAGGATCAGACATATGCATGACTCCTTTTGCAGATACTTGCGCGCGATTATGCATCTGCGGGAACGCAGACGCTTCTTGAAAATTGCGAATTATCCAGGATGGTGACGAGCGGCGGCTAGAGTAGGCCGCGTTCTTTCGTGTCGAGGTACTGATTGACGAGGGCAGTGCTTAGCCCGCTGGGAGCCAGCTCCAACGCCAGTACTCCCTGCTGCCGCATGCGGCGGAGAAGCAGCTCGCGCCGCTGAATCATTTCTACTGCTGCCGCGTGTTCGTACATCTGCGCGACGTTCTTCGGCACTTCGCGTCCCACTTCCCTCAACTCCGGTTGAGAGATGACGCCGAAGAGCACCACGTGACGATTGGCGATCTGCATCGCGCCTTCGATCACTTCAGGTGTGGCGGGCGTTTCCGCAAGATCGGTAAGCCACACGATCAGGCTTCGCCGCTTCTGCAACGAGAGCAAATGTCCCGCTGCGCGCAGGTGATTTGCCTCCGCTGTTTCGACGTGCGTCAACGCCAGCGCTTCCACCATCGCGCGAATCTGCGCGGCGCCGCGCGCGGGTTCGAGCTGCTGCTGAATCTTGCGGCCATAGGCCATCAGGCCGACGTTGTCTCCGGAATACATCGCTACCTGCGCGAGGCTGAGGGTCGCGTTGACTGCGTAATCGAGCTTGCTGGGCCCGTTGACGCGTGCACGCAGAAGCCTGCCTGTGTCGAGCACGATCCAGACGGTCTGGCTGCGCTCCACTTGATAGATTTTCGTCACCAAGTGCGCGCGGCGTGCGGTGGCCGTCCAGCAGACGTCGCGATATTCGTCTCCGGGGCGAAATTCGCGCAGGCTTTCGAATTCGCGGCCGAGCCCGCGACGCCGGCGCAAGCGCCGCTCGAGCTGCGTTTGCCGGCTGCGAATCAGATAGAGCATGGCGCGGCGAGATTCTTCGAAATTGGGATACACGCGAACCGATTGCGCGAGATCGGCGGTGGCCCAGCGCTCCGCGATACGCAACACGGATTCGTAGCGGATATACGCGCGCCCGAAATGCGCGTCGCCGCGCTCCCGCGGAAAAATCGCATATTCAGCGCGACCGATTCCCTCTCCAATTCCTCCGTCGGTGCCGAGCGCGGCAGCTCTCGGCGCGGCGATGGCGACCTCTGGCGGCGTCTGGCGGAGCGTGGGCGGAACGTCGTCTACAATTCGCGCGCGCAAGGCACGGTTGCTGCGATTCCGGAGCTCCACCGTAACGTTGCTTTCGGTGCCGAACGCTGCAGGAGAGTTCCAGACACGCGCGATTTGAATTCCGTCGGCCCGCGGGAGCCGGGAAAAATCCCAGACCCAGATCAACAGAACGAACGCGTCCCACGCAAACATTCCGTACACGAAACTCGGCTGCCACCACGCGGGCGCGAGAAACACCAGCCCGAGCAGAAGCAGTACGAAGAATCTCGGACCGAAGCCGGCGGTCCAGCCGCGTCCGCGCGCGGCAACGGCGGCGCGAGCCTCGGGAATCAGGCGTCCCGGAATATTTGCAACGGGATTTGCGGCCGCGCTCACTTGGGCACTTCGACTGCGGCGAGCATGTCTTTGATCACCTGGTCAGACGACATCCCTTCGAGATCAGCTTCCGGCTTCAGGATGAGGCGGTGACGCA
>DASTCZ010000271.1:0-15050 GCA_035710585.1 Candidatus Acidiferrales bacterium
TTTCCTCGTTCGCAACTTCCTGCACAGCCTCTTCCTCGAAGGAAACGACCTTCACAACTCCATTGAACGCTTCCGCGAGGCTCGTCGCAGTCGGCGTATCAAGCGCCTGATTGATGCTGGCGAACATGCCGCGATCAAGCAGAACTGTCAGAAGTTCTTTCGCGCGAACATCGAGTTTTTCGGCAAGCTCGCGCACCGTGACTCCTTCAGTAATGGTGATATCGCGCGGCGGCCGCTCGACCGGCGCTGGAACTTCAGCGCGCACGGCGCGTTGCGCTGCGCCTGCGCGGCTGCGAACCGGATGTAGCTTGCGCTCGCCCTCATCGAAGCGGCGATCCATCGTGGGACGCCCGCGCGGCGGCGCAGGCTTGCGCTCATAAATTGGTTTGCCCGGCTCGGCTTTCCCGAGCGGCGGAAGTCCACCGCCTCCGCCCATCGGACGCGGCCCACCGGGGCGCGGACCCATGGGGCGCCCACCGGGGCCACCGGGGCGCTGCGGATATCGACCTGTTCCACCTTGACCAGGACGTTGGCCAATCGGTTGTCCGGGACGCGGACCCATCGGACGGCCGGATGGTTGCTGGCCGCCCGCTGCCGGACGAAAACTTTGCGGACCGCCGGGGCGCGGCGCTCCAGGACGCTGAGCGCCTGGCGGCAATGTCTGACGAAGAGGCACGCCGCGCATCGGACCGCTAGGCGGAGCGCCTGCAGGCCGCGGCGGAACTTGCCCGGCGGGACGCGGTGCGCCGGGTCCTGCCGGAGCCGCAGCGGCGGGACGATCTAGGACCTGTCCTGGTGCTGCGGGAACAAATGGTTTCTGGCCTTGCACGGGTGGCTTTGCGACCGGCGACGACGGAACGGGCGGAGCCACTGGACGCGCGGCTGCTGGCGGAACGATCGCGGGCTTCGCCGCAACAGGAGCGGCAGGAGGCGGCGCTGTTGGTGAAACTGGAACGACGGGCTTGGCAGCTACAGGAACTGCCGGGGCTACAGGCTTCGGAGCAGTCGGAGCCGGCGCACCTGCGGGACGCATGCGGGCTGCTTTAGCCACAGCTTCTTTTGCCGCTTTGTCCGCGGCGGCTCTTGCTTCAGCTTCGGCCTCCGCGTCAGCTTCGGCGCGAAAGTGCTTGCGAACTTTTTCCGCAACCGGAATATCGAGCGAGCTGGAGTGGGTCTTTTTTTCGGTGACGCCGAGCTCAGGAAGGACGTCGATAATCGCCTTGGCTTTGACTTCCAGCTCGCGGGCCAGCTCGTTGATGCGGATTTGGTTCGGGTCCGTCATAAACCTCTTAGTGATCTTCTCCCTCGTGCTTCGCAGCTTCAGCGGCGGGAGCTTCCGCCTGATTTTCGGCCGGAGAGTTATCAGCCGATGATTGTTGCGCCGCTGCCGACGCAGCTTCCGCCTCGGCAACCGAGTCGGCAAGCGCCTCTACAGCTTCAACCGCGGCTGCATCGGAATTCTGGGCTACCTCAGTTGACTCGTCCGCCGATTCCTGCGCGGCAGGCGCAGACTCCTCGCCGGATTCGGAAACCTCGCTCGCGACCGCCTCTCCTTCAGTGACTTCGGCAGCAGCGGCCTGTTGCGCTTCCAGATTTTCGTAGTAGGCGCGAACCGACTGGTAGATCTTCTCCACCATTTTCTCGCCAATTCCCGGAATTTCCATCAGTTTTTCGGGAGTCATATCGGCGAGCTTTTCGATGGAATTGATCCCGACTTCCTGGATCTTTTCGATCGTCTTGGGTCCGACGCCCGCCAATTGTTCGAGCGGCGTGCCGGGAGACGTGAGCGCAGTCATCTGCGCTTCGAGTTCCTGGCGCTTTTCTTCCTCGCTCTTGATGTCGATATTCCAGCCGATGAGCTTGCTGGCGAGGCGAACGTTCTGCCCTTTTTTCCCGATCGCCAGAGAGAGCTGCGTGTCCTCCACGATGATTTCGAGGCTCTTGGTTTCCGGATCGACGATCTGGACGCGCGTGACCTTCGCGGGGCTCAAGGCCTTTTGTGCGAACGCCACGGTCTCTTCGGAGTACGGAATGATGTCGATTTTTTCTCCGCGAAGTTCGCGAATGATCGACTGCACGCGCATGCCCTTCATGCCCACACAGGCTCCGACGGGATCGACGTCTTTATCGCGGCTTTGCACAGCGATTTTGGTGCGTTCGCCGGCTTCGCGTGCGACGGCGCGAATTTGCACGGTGCCGTCATAAATTTCCGGGACTTCCATTTCGAAGAGCCGCTGCACCAGCACGGGATCGGCGCGCGATACGATTACTTGCGGTCCCTTCGCTGCGCGATCGACTGTTTTGATTACCACGCGAAGGCGTTCGCCGATCGTGTAAGTTTCCAGGCGCGATTGTTCGCGCTTCGGCATGCGCGCTTCGGTGCGGCCCATATCCACGATAATGTCCGGGCCTTCGGTGCGCTTGACAATGCAGTTGACGAGCTCCCCGGAGCGACCGATGTATTCGTTGTAGACGGTATCGCGCTCGGCCTCGCGCACCTTCTGCATGATTACCTGCTTCGCCGTTTGCGCGGCGATGCGGCCCAGAACGTCCGTGGGACGGCGAGTGGTAATTTCCGAACCTACCTCCGCGTCGGGTTTGTGCTTCTTCGCCTCCACCAGGTTCCATTCCTTGATCGGGTCGGTAACTTCCTCAACCACGACATGCACCGAAAACACGTCTACCTGGCCCGAATCCGGATTGAACTTCGCGCGGAGATCTTCCTCGGTCTTGTAGTATTTGCGCGCGGCGACAACCATCGCGTCTTCAATCGCCGATACGATCACTTCCGGGTCAATGTGCTTTTCCCGGCTGATCTGCTCAATTGTCTGAAACAGCAGACTGGCCATTTCTCACCTTCAAAACTCAACCACCAAATTCGCTTTTCGGATGTTCACGAGCGGGATTTCGATTTCTCCCTTGCCCGGATTCACGCGAACGATTCCGTCCGAATACCCCGCGAGCCTGCCTTCCAAGTAATTCACCGGCTTTCCGCCCGGCGCGGGAACCACAGTCTGCGTGGTCCAGATTTTCGCAAGGCGCCCGGTGAAGCGTTCGTAATCGGCCGCTTTGCGCAACTCGCGATCCATGCCGGGAGAACTGATCTCGAGCGTATAACCCGGCCCCGGCACCAGATCTTCGACATCCAGTATCACGCTGAGCTGTTCGCTCACCGTTTGACAGTCGTTGTGGCTGACACCTTCAGGCTTATCGATGTAGACGCGAAGAAAGCGCTGACGGCCGACTTTCCATTCGACATCGACAACTTCAAGCCCCTCCGAACGCGCCACCCGTTCGGCCGCCTCGCGAATCCGCTCGAGATTCATAGTGGTATACGCGGCGGGAGTTACGCCGAAGCCCGCGACTTCGAGAAGCGATTACGCGGCGACTGGGAACGCCGGAAAATCGCTGCCAACAAAAAAGTGGGCTCGCGCCCACTGAAGACTTCGGCCCGCTTCCAAGCAACGCAAGTATAGACCTGTGAATAGGAGAACGCAAGGCAAGCTAAGTGCCTGACGAGATTGGCCTTACAAACTTGCGATTTTCGGCGGCGCGAATTCCGGTGTAGAATGAGCTTCGCAAGGGTCAAAAGTAGCGATTCACTGTGCTCGATCGAGCGCGGCTGTATATTTTCCCCACAGCACTATCTATTTTAATTTCTGCGCTGATCGTGTGCGGATCCTCCGACGCGTGGCACGCGACGGCATCGGCCGCGAGTGAAGCGGCGCGAACGCGAGCGGCGAGAATTCATGCGCTGCCGCGAGTGATTTTGTGGGCATGGGAGCGACCGGAGGATTTGCGCTTTGCCAACCCCACAAGAGCTGGCATTGCGTTCCTTTCACAAACGATCTTCATTTCCAATAAGCAAGGCGGCGAAGGAGTATCCGTTCGACCGCGGCTGCAGCCACTGCGCTTCGGCGAGAAGGCAAGGCTGATCGCCGTTACTCGTATCGAGGCTCGCGGAATTGAATTCGGCGATGCTGCCCAACGCGCGCAACGCGCAAGCTTGGTTGCGAAATTGATCGCTCGAACTGGCGATGCGCCTGGAGTACGGGCCGTGCAGGTCGATTTCGACGCCGCCGAATCGCAGCGCGAATTCTACCGCGAAGTGCTGATCGAACTGCGCCAGGAACTCCGTGCCGAGCTGCCCATTTCCATCACGGCGCTCGCTTCCTGGTGCGAAGTCGACGAATGGCTCGATCAATTACCAATCGACGAAGCCGTGCCGATGCTTTTTCGAATGGGGGTCGACGGAAGCCGATTCCGAAGAAAAATCGCCGATGGTTATCAGTTTCGCGCGCCGATTTGTAGAGCCAGCATCGGCGTATCGACTGACGAACCCCTCGTCAGCGCAAAAGCCTTCGAAGCTCGAGGAAACAGGATCTACATATTCAATCCGCGCCCGTGGAATGCGGCGGCGTTCGCGCGCGCTCTTCAAGGAGAACCGCGTTGAACACAAGAAAGCTGATCTTTGCCGCCGCTGCAGCGCTGATTCTTTTCGGGGTGTTTTCGCCGCCGCTGAAAATGGATGCGTGTTCGATTGACGTCGGGCCCGCGTTCATCATTCGCACGCGGCCGGATTTTCCGGTGAAGAATTATCTGGCGGGCCAGCTCGGAGTGATCCAGCCGACGTATTACCGGATGTATCTGGTGGTGGCTTATCGATACCTCAGCGGAGCGCCGCTCACCTCAACGGAACGGAAAATTTTGCACGATGCCTGGGAGCCGGAACGCAAATCCGAGGAAGAAATTGTTCGCGCCGGTGCGCACGTTGATCCTGTGACGCTCTGGCTCAACGCGCGGAAGACCATCCTGGGCGATTCGCCAGCGCAAAGGCTTTGGGAGATGGACGGACTCGGCGTCGCAACGTGGAGGAAGTTCGGCGACAGCAACATCAATTTCTACAACTGCCTGCCCGATTCGTTTAATGCAGCCGTCATTCGGCTTCGGACGTACATCGATCAATTTGGCGCGACGAGTTCTGAGGCGCAAGAATGGGCGCGCGCACAAGATCAAGTGTTTGAAAATTGCGCTCCCAATCCGATGTACGGGCACCAAGGTCCGGTGATTCCTTCAGAAGAGCCGGCGGACGCCGCGCAGATGATGCGTGCTGACCGGCAGTATCAGATCGCCGCGGCGAATTTTTATGCCGGGAATTTTGCCGACGCGAAACGCCAATTCGATCAGATCGCTGCGGACGGGAATTCTCCCTGGCGCGGAATCGCGCCGCTGCTCGCAGGACGCGCGGTGCTGCGCGAAGCGACGATCAATGACGGCAAGGAAGGAACGGACGACGAAGGGTTGGCGGACGCCGAGGCGATTTTTCGCAGAGTCGTGGCGGACCCTTCGCGCACGGAATACCGCGCTGCGGCGCAGCGGCTCGTGAATTTCGCCGAAGTCCGGCTGCATCCGGACGACGAACTGAAGAGGCTTGCGTCGAAACTTTCGAAGGAAGACGGGGAATTCAATCAAGATTTGACCGACTACACGGCGTTGATGGATCGCGTGCCGTACAAGGAAAAGCAGAATTCAGCGCGCGACGATATGACGGATTGGATCTTTTCTTTCCAGGCCGGCGACGCAAGCATCCATGCGCATGCGGTTGCGAAATGGAAGGAGACGGGATCGAACGCGTGGTTCGCGACGGCGCTGGCCACCGCAAACGCGAAAAGCGATGCGATAGAGGAACTCTTGGCCGCGGCGCGAAAAGTAAAATCGGATTCACCGCTGTATTCGCTGGCGACGTTTCACCGGCTGCGCCTGGAATATGATAGCGGACAACGCGCAAGCGCGCGGCCTGAAATCAACGCTTTGCTGAAAGATAATGGAAAATTCCCGCCTTCGACGATCAATCTGCTCAAGGCGTTGCGAATGCGCATGGCGACGGAGCTTGGTGATTTCCTGACGTATGCGCCGCGACAAGCGACAGCGACGGAAATCGACGGCGCGCCCGAGCCGTGGGATCCGAAGGAATTCTGGCGCGGCGAACAGCAAAGCGACGTGATGTTCGATCAGGACGGAGCGTATGTAATCAATCGGATGCTGCCGCTTTCGATGCTTACGCGAGCCGCCGAGGACGCTAGCGTTCCGAAGGCATTGCGGCCGCAATTGGCCATCGCGGCGTGGGCGCGAGCCGTGATATTGGCCGACGAAGCGCGAGCGAGCGCGATGGCGCGGCTCTGCGAGGAACTCGCGCCGGAGATGAAACCCGCGCTGGAAGACACCGAGGGCGCGCCGGTGGGCGAGGCGCGAAAGTATGCAGCCGTCTTTCTGATGCTGCATTTTCCGGGAGTGCAAATCGAAGTGCGCTCCGGCTCTTTCCGCGCGAACCACGAAAGCGAAATCGATTCATTTCGCGATAACTGGTGGGGCGCGGAGACGGAATCTCCGAATTACTACGGCGCAAAGCCCGGAACGATCGGGAACGGCTCGCCTTTAACTTCCGTGTATCCGGACCAGAAGATTCATCCTGCAGATTTTTTGAGCGCGGATGAGGTGGCCGCTGCAGAAAGCGAGTGGAAGAAGGTTTCTGCCGGACCGGCGCCGAATTATTTCGGCAGCGTGGTGCTGAACTGGGCGAAGCAGCATTCGGATGATGTGCATCTGCCTGAGGCTCTCCATCTGGTTGTCCGCGCGACGCGATACGGAAATGGAAATAAAGAAACCGGCGCGATTTCGAAGGCCGCGTTTGAACTGTTGCACCGGAAATTTCCCGAGAGCGAGTGGGCGAAGAGGACGCCGTATTGGTTCAACAACTGAGAACGCGGTGGAGGGAGGCTCAGCAGCGACGAGCAGGGGAATCTACCGGGCAAAAGAAAAGCCCCGCGAATGATCGCGGGGCTTTTGCTCTTAAGCTAAGACTCTTGACGAAATTACCTTACTGCTGGCCGCCGGGCTTCTTGGCCGGAGGATTCGTCGCGGGAGTTGTGCCGCCGGGCTTGGTGGCGGGCATGGTGTTCGCCCCAGTTCCCGGTTGCTTGGCCGGTGCAGCACCACCCTTCGACGGGTAGGCGGTGTCGTAGAGCTTGACGATGTCGTTGGTGATATCGACCTGCGGCGAAACGTAGACGACGGTCGATTGCGAGCTATCGATCACGGCGGCGTAGCCATTTTCGCGAGCGTACTTATCGAGCACGTCGAACATTTTGCGGCCGATGGTGTCCATCGCTTCGTTGGTGGCGGCCTGAGCCTGCTCGTTGAGGTCGTCCTGGAGCCGCGAGAAGCGCCGCTGCAGAAGCTGCAACTGCGTGCCCTTCTTTTGCTTCTCCTCGTCGCTCAAGGTGCGCTCGCCATTGGCCAGCTGCCGCTGAATATCTTCCGCTTGCTTCTGAATGCCTTCCAGCTCGGTCTGCTGCGGCTGGAACCGCGTGCTCATATCCGCGGAGGCTGCCTTGCCTTCAGAGGTCATGCCGATGGCCTGGCGAACATTGAGCACGGCAACCCTGCTGGTGGCCGGCGGATCGGCGGCGCTACGCGTGGATGAGCCGTTGGTCTGCGCGAACGCGGCCGGAGCCATCGCGAGCGCAGCCAAGGCAAATGTGGACGTAAGAAAACGAATCTTCACTTTCAATCTCCTTCACAAACCCTTTTGTGGGAATGTTTCCCGAGGCACGAAGTTTGCATTATAGAGGCCGTCATTTCAGCAGGTCAAATTCATTCTTGGGCAGGTTGCGGTACTCGAAGGACTGACGGACTACTCCCCGCCCTGTTTGACGCGCGGCAACGGATTTGGGTTGGCCGCGCGATTCCTGCCGGATGGCGCCCCTATTTCGGCAACGGAACGAACAGCAGCCGGTTATTCACCTGGTCGACGACGACCGCGACGTTGCGCTCCTTCTGGATATCCACGGCCATCATCATCGAGGCGGGAACGCCAAGATTCGCTTTGACCTTCCTCGTGTTCGTATCCATTACCGACAACGTGTTGCTGACGGCATTCGTGGTGACGAGCGTGCTCGTGAGGTAGTTAAACCCGAGCGCCGCCGGATCGATGCCGACGCGAGCCGAGGTTATGGTTTGCGCGACCGGGTCAACGAAGAACACGCTGTTGCTCAGGCTCGACGCGGCGATAAACAGATCGTGCACCGGATCGTAAACGATGCCGGTAGGCTGAGTTGGACCGGACAGATTGACGGTAAAGGTCGGGGTCGTGGGATCCGCAATGGCGAACACGCTGACGCTATTGCCAGTCGCATTCGCGACTCCCACGAATTCGTCCTCCGTGTCTACCGCAACGGCAATCGGGCCAGCGGCATTGGCGCCGACGGTGTTGGCACTGGCGGTCGTATCAGCGGTGAACGTAGAGATCGTGTTGGAGTTGGTGTTGAAATTCGCGACGATCGCGGCGTTGTCGTCCGGATCGATCGTGACGCCGACCGGCTCGCCGCCAACGCTGACAACGGTCGGCGCTGTCGAGATGCTGTTCAGATTGAATACGCTCGCGGTGTTGTCGCTGCGGTTCGTCACAACAACAGCGCCAACCGCCGGATTCACTGCAATTCCCTGGGGATTGGTCCCGACCGCAACCGTGTTCGTAATCGCCCCGCTAGTGAGATCGACCAGGTCCATGTTGTTGCAACCGCTTTCGGCCACGAGCGCGAGGTTGCGGCTATCGTCAACGGCAACGGCCGCGGGGACCGGCGCTGGGCAAGCGGCGGTTGAAAGATTGGCGATCTGAATGACGGAGAAGCCCTCGGAATTGGAAACTGCGCCGCCCGTGTTCAACACATCCATCGAGAATCGTCGCGGAGCGCCGAGAAGCGCGCCGGGGATTACGACAGTCATCTGGCGATCGCTGACGGGCCCGGACGGTGCGAGCGTCACGCCATCAATCTGCGCGACCGCGCCGGCCTGAAAACCCTTGCCGATTAGCGTGACCGGCATATCGGCGCCGGAGGCGATGGTCAGGTCGGAATTCAGCTGACGAGTCGTCGGCAGCACAATTTGATCGAGCTCGATCGGCTTGATCGGTCCGAATGAAATTGCGGTGACGTCGTTGCTGCCGGAGTTGGCTATCAAGGCGATGTTTGTACCGGGATCGATAGCCACTGCAGCCGCACCGGAGCCCGGCAGGGCAATCGCGCCGGTCTGGACGGGCGTCTCGGGATCGATGAACGAAGCTGTGGCGTTGGTCGGATTGATCGTAATTCCCGTGTCTGTAAACGGATTCATGGCGGCAGCGACGGAGCCGCCGGCGCCGACCGGAACAGATTTCACCGTCTGATCGAGCAGACTCATGACCAGGGCGGATGGGCTGGACGGATCGGTGAGCAGCGCGGTCTTTGTTTCCGTGTTGATGCCAATTCCGTTTACGGCGAGCGAGAGGCTCACCGTGGCAAGAGGCCGCGAATAGAGCGCGGTGCCGCCGCCGCTGGTGGAGTTCGCCCCCACCTGCGTGTATGTAAATGAACTCGTTGATGGAACCGACGTGACAGTAAAAATTCCATTGAAGCTGGTATCGCCGACACCGGTAATGAACACCGCGTCGCCGGTAATCAGGTCATGCGGCGCAGTTGTGGTGATCGTAACGGTATTGTTTGAAGAGACGCGGACGGCGCCATTTGCCGCGATGGCGCTGGAATTGTGATGCGCAAGATCAACGATGGAGAGCAATCCGGCGCCGCCAGGCGTGACAATCCCCCAATCCAGCCTCGGCTCAACCGCGACGTGCGGATTGGCGCCGGTGGGCAGCGATACGACTCCGGCCATTGCCGGCGGAGATTGCGTGAGATCAAAGATGGTGCCGATGTTGGTGTTTTGATAGGCGACCAGAGCAATTCCCGTGAGCGGATTTACAGACACGCCAAACGGAGCTTTCTGAACGTTTGTACTGACGGTCGTGACAGCGCGCGTGGCGAGATTGACGACCGAGAGCGTGTTGTCGACATTGTTCGTCACGACCGCGAGATTGCGCACGCTATCGACGGCGACGCTGGTGGGGCTATTGCCGACAGGAATCGGTCCGCCGGGCACAATCGCGGGGCTGGCGCCGGTGAGATCGATCAAGGTGAGATTGTTGGAGGTTTGATTCACGACGACTGCGATTCCGGTAGAGCCATTGATGGCAATGCCGACGGGCTTCGTCGTGCCGGCCTGAGAGAGCGATGAAACAAGCACAGACGCGGATGCCGGCACGGATTCAACGGCAAAATTCGTGAACGCACTGACCGCGGGCGCGGCCGCAGGCGTATTCACCAGGTTGTTTGTGACGGCTACTTGGTACAAACCCGGGGTCGTCACGTTGCCAATGGTCACATCGAGCTGAGTCGGTGTGACGTTGAGGATCGGAGCGGGCTGGCCGTCGAAATGGGCGCTGACAGCGGGCGTGCTGCCGCCGACTCCACTGCCGAAGTATCCTCCGTCAACATTGAACTCGAGCGATCCACTGGCGGCGGGAACGCTATCCGGAGAGGCTGAAACAATTGCAGGCCGGACAGGATCGACACTGAGCACGCACTGCGTCGGATCCGGAGCGCACGCAATGGCGCCACCGTTCTGGCGCTGCACCTGGAACGTCAACGCCGTGGGCGGGAAACTCAGCATCTGCGCGGGAATGCGCGCACGAATTGAAGCTGCTGTGAAGAAATCCGACGCGACCGGCTGTCCATTCACCAGAACGTTTGTGGTGGAGACGAAATTTGTGCCGTTCAGGAAAACGTCGACGAAGGCGGCGCCCTCGCCAACTTTCCGAGGATAGATCGAGGTGATGGCCGGATCGCTTGCGGTGACGAGGGTAATCGTGGCGCTGGCGATCTGGTTCGCGTCCGCCTGGGACGTCGCCTGAACCGTGACGGAACTATTCGCCGGCAAGGTGCCGGGCGCGGTGTACACACCATTGGCATCGATGGAACCGATTCCCGAACCCGCGGTGCAAGTGGCCGAAGTTGTCGAAGTCGCTGCGGTGGTTACGCACAGCGACCAGTTCACGGCCGTATTGGTCGTGCCGATGACGACCGCGTGAAACTGGAACTGCTCGCCGAGACCAACGTTGGCATTGACCGGCGAAACGATCAGGCGGATCCCGGAATCGAGAGTAACGATTGCAGTAGCCGTGGCGTTTTTGTCTGCGTCGGCAGTTGCAAGCACTGCGACCGTATTGGGAGTCGGCACTGCGGTGGGGGCGGTGTAAAGCCCCGCCGTGCTGATCGTGCCGAGAGTTGTGTTGCCTCCTGCCACGCAAGTGGACGTGTTCGCGGTGAGCGTCGTCGTGCCGTTGGTGGTCGTGCTGGTCGTCTGGCAAACGCTCCAGTTGATCGTTGTGTCGTTGGAATTGGCAACGACGCCGGCGAACTGCACGCTGCCATTGACGGCGAGAGTGACCGATGTGGTGTTCAAGGTGATGCCGACGGTCGTCGTGGTAGTGCTCGAGCCGCCCCCGCATCCTGTGATGGCGAGCGCGGCGAGCGCCAAACCGCCGACGAGAATTTTCCAACACCTCATTTGCCAGCCTCCCGCCCGGTAAGTTACTCCAGACGCTTCATGTCTCAAGATCAAAATGTCCGGCTCACCGTGAACCGGATGGTTCGCAGCGGGTCGACATAATTGAACTGCTGCGGATTTGCCGCGGTGTGCGCAAGCTGGGGCAGAATTTGCGTTTCCAGCACGCCCGGCGGCAGAGAGCGTTTCAATTCATCGCTCAGGAAGAAATCGCCCTGCGGCGCGATGATTAAATTGTTGTACCGCAGGAAGTTGTAAGCCCAATAGATGCGGAACGGAGCGTGGACGATCGGCAGATTGACCACGAATTCGATGCCGGTGGACGTGCGCGGCTTGAAATTGGAACCGGGCGCGAATTGCAGCTGTTTGCTGATGTTGAGCGTCGGGAATTGCGTTTGCAGCAGGTTGATTCCCTCGGGGCTAAGCTGCAGCTGATTTTTGTGGAGCACGCCCGAAGTGCCGGCATCGAAGAAGAAATCCATACTCGCGTAATGGCCGACCAGCGGGATGCGATATTCGGCATTGAACACGCCTTCGGTGTCGCCGCCGGGAAACGTGATGGTGTAAGAGACCTGCGGAATATTGACAGTGACGGGCAACGGATTTCCCGCGCTATCGAGGTGCCGCGGATCGCTGTATGTGATGGGCGCGGCAGTCGCCACGGGCAGGAACACCACCGGCGAAACAGTGCGGATGTCGAACCCGCGGATGGAATCTTCGCCGCCGGTGTAGAGACGTTCGAAGGGCGGGACAACTTCGCCGCCATAGCCGCTCACCTGCGAGGCCAGGAAGTGAATTCCGATCACGTTGCGCTTGTGATAGGTCGGATGAAAATAAGTAAAGTTGACCGTGTTTTGGTATGCCTTGGTATTTCCGCCGACGCCTTCAAATCCGACGGAATAGTAAAAACTCATGCCGTGGGTCGGATCCTGCGGATTGTCCGTTGAGTTGTAGCTGAGCGTCGGGGTGATCTTGCTCTGGCGGATGCCGTTGAGAGCGGACGCTCCGGCGACGCTCTGGAATTGCAGGGATTCAAAGAGAAGCTGCGCCGCGTCGCTGAACGCCTGGATGCTCGTGTTCGTGTAGCCGTAGGTCAAGCCGACGCGCAAAAACCTGGCGCGTTTGATGGGATAGCTGGCAAAGACGGTGAAGCCCTTGTTGTTCTGGTTGTAGTTTTGAACGAAGGCCGGGTTCAGCTGAACCTGCTGGCCGAGAAGAATCGATTCCTGCCTGGCCTGATCGAAATTGAATTTGTTCTCAAAAACGGTGAAGCCGGTGGAGATCGGCCGGTTCAATAAATAAGGTTCGGTGAACCCAAACGTTGCGCCGCGCTGGATGCTGCCCACCTGCGTCGAGAGCGTCAGAGTTTCGCCCAAACCGAGGAAGTTATTCGTCTGGTAGGTGAGGCCGACGAAGGAGCCGGCGATTCCGCTGACGCCGCCTGTGAAGCTGATGGACTGTTTGCCCTTTTCCTTGACCTTCAAATTGAGATCGACGGTCCCATTTTTGGTGTTGCGCTCGACCGTCGCCGCGGTTTCCGGTTTGAGCTGCTCGAAGAAATCCAATTGATTTAAGCGCAATACGCTGTATTCCCACAGGCGATTGTTGTAGAGGTCGCCCTCATCGATGAGCAGTTCGCGGCGGATGACTTTGTCGCGCGTGGTGACGTTGCCGGAAATATTGATGCGGTGCACGTAGTACTGCTTCTGTTCGTCGAATGAGAGCGTGAGATTGATGATTTTGTTCTTCTGATCGACGTCGAATGAAGGCTCGGCGGTGAAATCGATAAAACCGACCTGTCCATACAACTTCGTATACGTCTCGACGGATTTGCGGATTTTGTCCGCGCTGAAGATATCGCCTTCTTTCAGGGGGAAGATGCTCTTCAGATATTCGGCGCGAACGGTGAGCCCCTTGGTCGGATCCGCGTTGCGGATGTAGAGCTTTCCCATCCGGTAGCGATCGTTTTCTTCGATATTTATGGTGATGTCCGTGGCGCGGCCGTGCTTTGCGCCGATGACCGGCCAGGGGCCCTTCAATCCACCCTTATTTATCTCGACGGGCTTCAGTTCGCCCTGCGTGACCTGCACTTCGAAGTAGCCGTTGTCCTGATAGAAGCCGCGGATGCCGACTTCGAGATCTTCGTCGAGTTTTTCCTGGTCGAAGGTCTTCGCACCCATATTGATTTCCATGAATTTGAGCGGGATAGCATACGGGCGGGAATGGCGCATCGCACGAATGAGGCGGCGCGAAGAATACGAATGATTCCCGTTGATGATGATCTTACCGACTTTGACTTTCGGGCCCTCGTCGATGAGGAAGGTCAGAAGCACGGCATTGCTCGCTGGAATCGGTTCGTAGGTGGCTTTCACGGTGGCGAACTGGCGGCCATGTTCGGCGAGCAGTTCGCGGAGTACGACTTCGGCCTTCTTGATTTTTGTGGGGTCGAACTGACTTTCGGTGGAGAGCCCCACTTTGCGATCTTTGAAGCGATCCAAAATGTCCGATTCGGAAACGGATTTGTTGCCTTTGTAGGTGATGTGGCGAATTACCGGGCGCTCTTTGACGGTGAAGGTGATGATCTTCCCGTTGGGATCATTGGCATCGTCTTCGACGGAGAGCGTCACGTCGTCGAAATAGCCGGTGTTCCAAAGGGCCATGTAATCGCGGTGGAGCGATTCCGGATTGAAAGCGTCGCCGGTGTGCGTGAAGATGCGAGCGAGAAGAGTGTCGCGGCGGACGCGCCGATTGCCGCGAAAATCGATGCGCGTGACTTTAAAAGGATTGGCCGCCTGATTTCCCTGAGCTGGAGCCGCAGGGACGGACGGAAGACCTTGATTATTCGAGCCGCTCTGCGCGGCGCCCGCCGGTGAGCACACCAAGGCGACTGCGCAAACCGCGAGCGCAATCAACCACTGCTCGAGGCAACGTCGCGGAATCCTGAGGCACAAATTCCCGCCAGCGGCCAGCCGACCACTCAAGGCCGCAATCCCCCATACAATTCGGACTGCTCCCCCGCCGGCAGGACAGAGCCGGCGTCGTGCGCGTGAGATTCGTTAGTGAACGACTGGGGTTGCCTCTACAACGGGCCGGAATGCGAGGCCATCACTCGAGACTGCAACCTCGAGTGTTGCCGGCCGCTGCAGGCCACCCTGGATCAGGGCTTCCGACAGTGGATCTTCTACGTACTTCTGCAGCGCACGGCGCAATGGACGCGCGCCGTAGCTGCGGTCGCTGCAAGTTTTTTCCAAGATCCACTGCCGCGCTTCGGGTGTGAGGACGATTTGCACCTGGCGGTGAATCAAGGTGTCGTTGATCTGCCCAACAAGCAGATCGATGATTCGCAGCAAATCTTCATCGGCCAACGGATTGAAGAGAATGATTTCGTCGAGCCGATTCAAGAATTCGGGATTGAAAGCGCGCTTGACTTCGTTGGTAACCAAGTCCTCGAGCGACTTCGCACCCGCTTCGTCGCCGGACTGGAAGCCAAGCGTCGAGCGCTTCTGCAGGTGCCGCGCGCCCAAATTCGACGTAAGTATAATGATCGTGTTGCGGAAGTCCACCGTATTGCCGAGGCCGTCGGTCAACTGGCCGTCTTCGAGGACTTGCAGAAG
>DASTCZ010000272.1:0-7360 GCA_035710585.1 Candidatus Acidiferrales bacterium
GGCGTTGCTCGATCTCGGCGCGAATATCGAATCGCTCGACGAGTCTGCGTTTACGTCGCTCGACCAGGCGGCTTTGCTCGGCGATACGAAGATCTCGGAAATTTTACTCAGTCGCGGAGCCAGGATTCGCCTACCGGCCGCGATTGGACTGAATCGCACGGAGGACATCGCGCGCCTGCTCCGAAGCGAACCTGACTCGCTGAAACCCGGGAAGCGCTGGGGCAATTTGATCGTCCGCGCTGCGGAGCGTTCTTCGGGCGAAATCGTCGAGCGATTGCTCCGCTCAGGCGCCGACGTCAACGTCCGCGACAATCCGAAGACTGCCATCGATAACACCAGCGGCTACACGCCACTTCACGCTGCGGCGTTCAACGGAAATTTAGGCGCAGTTAAGGTGCTGCTCGCTGCAGGTGCAAACGTCACCGCCAGGGAAGAGAAGTATCACAGCACGCCCGGAAGCTGGGCGGCGTACGCAGGCCATGCGGAAGTCCATCAATTGATCATCCAAGGTCCCGTCGATTTGTTTGAGGCTATCGAAAATAACTTGCACAAGCGAATCGAAGAGATTCTCGCCGCAGACCGCCACGCCTTGGAGCGGCCGTTCCGCGAGTACCCCATCTATCCCGCCGATGCCGAGCCTTGGTATACGCCGCTGGTTTTTGCAGTGAAGCGCAGTCGCGCGGATTCAGTCCGCACACTTCTGGCTTGCGGCGCAAACGCGCGTGTGCAGAGTCCCAAAGGCGAGAGCTTGTCCACACTTGCCGAGGAACGCGGCAGCCCTGATATCGCTGCGCTGCTGACGCTCATGTCGGGTTAGCGTCACTCGCGCATTGCCCAAACCTGCAAAAATAAAAAAGGGGCGCTCGCGATTCGATCGCAAGCGCCCTCGTCGTTCGAAGCGATCCTCTAGGGCAGGACGACGATCTCGCCCTTCATTCCCAGATCGTCGTGCAGCACGCAGATGTAGGGATATTTGCCGGGCTTGGTGAACGTGACCCGGAAATGCGTTGTGCCAATGGGAGCCTGCGGGAGACCGTCCCGCTCTTGCGGCGCCGCGATGATAAAGCCCGAGTGCACATTGTCCTTGGTGGAGGAAATCGTCGCATGGAGTCCACCATCAGCATCGGTCGTGACGTTCGCCGAGGGCGGAGTCGGATTGCCCTGCGGCTCCGCGCCAAAAGTGATCGTGTGCGGTGTGATCGGGTCGTCGTTCGTCCATTCCACCGTTTCGCCTGCGTGAATCACGGTCTTATCTTCCATGAATCGCATCACGGATACGGTTTCGGAGCCGCCGCCCGTGGCTAGGACCTTGCCGCGCCCGACGGTGACGTGGCCGGAGTGGTGATGCTCGTCTTCGTTATCGTCATTCCGCGCCGCTTGGGAAAGCAACTGATCGGCTTCGCGCGCGGCCACTTCGTCGTAAAAGGCCTGGTCGTGCGGGAGCTTGGCGTTGGCCGCCAGCACATGAACCACGCCGGTCATGTTTTCGTGCACCAGGCACACGAGCTTGTAATTGCCGGCTTTCGTAAACGTGACTGTAAAATTCGGCCCGCCCGTCGGGGGCGCATTTGTCGTCACACACGACTTGCCATCGACAGTGGCGCTATCGCCGGCGACGAACCCAGGGCACCCAGCCTGGAACGGCAGGCGGACTTGCCCCGGCAATAGAAACGATACAGTGTGGATTTCGTCCGTAGCGAAGACCCACGTGATGGTATCGCCTTGATGAATCCAGATTTCGTTGGGTAAGAATGCCAGGACCTGGCGTCCCAAATCTTCACTTTGCGCTCCGACGGTAGCCTTCCACTGCGCGCGAGTGGCACTCGGAAGCATGAACGTGATTGCGAGCAGCGCGAAGCAGGCTGCCCGATTGCGCCGATTCGAAACAAACAGATGCATCGTCATCTCCTGTCAAGCCAGAATCCGTAGGGGTAAGTTCTCCGACCGCGGGTGTGGCGGGATACTAGGTGGAATCGGTGTTTCACACAAGTGCAAAAATGTCGCGCAAGCCGCGCAGATATCGCGTGCTCAAGTACATGGGCATGGCATCGCAAACCCAAATTGGCTCTGGCAGCGGCCCTCGCTTCGGTTCATGGTTGGCTATACCAAAATGATTGACACATCGCCGAAACGGATCCGCGCCACCGAAAAGCTGATCCGTCCTCACATTCGTAGGACTCCAGTCCTTCAAACTTGCGCGTCGGAATTTGGATTGGATCGAGCGAAGGTCACCTTCAAATTGGAACTCTTTCAGCACGCCGGCTCCTTTAAGGCGCGCGGAGCTTTCGCGAATCTTCTGACGCGGAAAATCCCCCCGGTCGGAATCGTCGCGGCATCTGGCGGAAATCATGGGCTCGCCGTCGCGTATGCCGCCAAACAACTGGGCGTCCCAGCGAGAATTTTCGTTCCAAAAGTTGCGGCGGCGGTAAAGATCGAGAAGATCCGCGGCTATGGCGCGGATTATGTCGTCAGCGGCGAACGTTACGCCGACGCGCTTGCGGCGAGCGAAGTATGGGCCCGCGAATCCGGCGCTCTGCAGATACACGCCTACGACCAAGTCGAGACGTTGCTCGGCCAAGGAAGCCTCGGAATGGAACTCGAAGAGCAGGCTCCCGACCTGGACACGGTGTTGGTTGCAGTCGGCGGCGGCGGTCTCATTGGCGGAATCGCATCTTACTTCGCGGACCGGATTGCCGAGGGAACGATCAAGATTGTCGGAGTCGAGCCCGAAGCTGCGCCAACTCTCACGCTTGCTCTCCGCGCCGGGCAGCCGGTCGATAGCCCTGCGGGAGGTATTGCCGCCGATTCGCTCGCGCCGAAGCGTGTCGGCGAACTGATGTTCCCGATAGCGCAGAAGCTCGTAAGCGAGGTCGTTCTCGTCTCGGATTCGGCGATCGCCGAGGCGCAAAAGGCTCTCTGGAACGTGATGCAGGTGGTCGCAGAGCCTGGGGGTGCTGCGGCGTCGGCGGCCCTTCTTTCAGGGCGTTATGTGCCGAAACCGAACGAACATGTCGGCATTGTGGTTTGCGGTGGGAATACCACCGCTGTACAGTTTTCTGCCGCTGCGACCGCCTGACCCCTCCCGCGTTTACCTTGGCGACAACCCTCGCCAATCGCTTCTCCAGATTCGCTACACTGATAGTGCAGCGGCTGCGCAGGCACGCAACTGCGCTTGGGACGTGCGGAGCCGGCGTTGTATCGGAGGCCGGCCTTTTGGTCGCTTCGCTGACGCCACAACTTTGAGGAGATTGAGATGAGGATGGTATCGGCAGTACTTGCATTTCTCTTTTTGGCGTGCGCTTCCGTCTCCGCCCAGGACAATTGGCAGTGGCGCATCTACGGCGGCTATCAGTACTCGCGCGTGGACACCACTTCCACGCAGACGTTTCTGAACGCCACGCACTTGTTCGACCCGGCCATTCCGGCGATCAACTACGGCACTCGCCAGAATCTGAACGGGTGGGATGCCGGGGTCGAACAGGATGGCCGGTGGGGAATCGGTGCGATTGTCGATTTCAGCGGCGGGTATGAATCGAAGAATCAGACGATAAGCTCTGGCGGCGGAATCACGAACACCACGCGAACGCGCCTCCGCATGTATACGGCGACGGCAGGCCCTCAGTTTGTGATGCACCGAAGCTCTCAGTTTCAGCCGTTTGCGCATGCGCTCTTCGGAGCAGCGTGGTACCGCGACAACACCAGTTTTCTCTCCAATAACATTCCACTCGTTCCCGATTTTGGAGAGAACGATACGCGCTTCACGGTCGGAGCGGGCGCCGGCGTAAACGTGTTTTTCTCGAAGAACATCGGCTTCCGCGTCGCTGGCGATTATTTCCGTACATTCTTCTTTGACGCCGGGCAGAATAATTTTCGCGGAACGGCGGGCCTCGTTATTCGCTTCTAAGTGAAATGTGCCGGGGCTCGCGAATTCGCGGGCCCTACGCAGCCCCACCAAGAGGGCCAATCACTACCACGAGCTGTACGGGGTATTTTCGAAGGGCGATACTGAATTTGAGCTGGAGTGAACGTCCGTAATTCCTGTCGCAGTCTGATCGGGACTCAAAAGTATGTCTTCGTTGACGACCTGCCAATCCTTTCGCTGCGTCATCGGATCGGTCGGAACGTCGCGCATATAGCCGGCGGAAACCAGGTCGTCGAGCGATTGCGGCGCGGCTTGCTTGTCGAGCGTGTATTGCTGAATGGCTTCGCGCATCACGCGCAAATCCTGATGCAGCACGCCTTCTTTCGCCTTGACCAAACTTTGCTGGTAACGCCCCGCAGCCATTCCGATAATGATCACGATGATCGCGAGCACGATCATCACCTCGAGTAGGGTGAATCCGGCTCGCGCAATGGGGCTGCGATGCGAATCTCCCCGCGCAGCCCTAAATGCTATGGGCAACTTTCTACCAGTCCGCATACTTTGTTCCGTCCAGCGCAGTCCCTTGCGACCGGGAATAGACCTCGAAAACATTCTTTCCGCCCCAGGAAGTCGCGTCGGGAGCGTCCTGCGCGCCTCGAAGCCCCCACTCCGCTTTTCCGGTCATGGGGTCCGTTGGAATCTTGCGAAGAAACCGCACCTTCTTGTCGCCCGAAGTCGAGAGGGTAACTCCCGCCACCAGCGTTTCAAGATCGGGCGGGTATCCGAATGAATCCTGCGACACTTGGATAAGACCGCGGTCCGCCGCGTCTTTATAGCGGTCAATCGCGTCGCGCATTTCGCGCAGGTCGTAGTGAAGCTCCGATTCCCGCGTACGCATAATTGTGACGCGCGCCAGAGGCATAGCGGCAGTGGCTAGGATCACAAGGATGCTCGTCGCGATGATCAGCTCGAGCAACGTCATCCCCGCTTCGCGCACCGCTCTGCGCGCCAAGCACTTTCTCGGCGCAGTCTGGCCTGCGCCTGTATACCTATCCGATCGAACCCGCAGGATCATTGCTGCACGTGTACTGTCGCCTCGTTCGTGGCTAGCGTGATCGGGCGTTGTTGCGAATCGTGCGCGTTCACCTGCACGATCGAAATCTTCGCGTCGCCCGGCGCAAGTCCCTTCACCATGATGCCGACCAGCGTGCCCGTTCCGCTCACGCCAGGGGTGTTAGGCATGCGCGTCGCGGAGATGACGGCTTGCCCGTGTTCCTGATCGATGCGCTGTACGATCGCGCCGATCTGCGTGGGATCATTATTATTGAAGAATCCGCCGTCGCGCACTTCTTCGATCGAAATCACCTTCGGGTCGTATTGCAGCAGCATCGGAATCGAGAAGAGATCGTTCACGCCCTGCACCGTGATGCCGAGCGCCATGGTCTGCCCGACCTTCAGCGACGCGACCGCCGGCTCAAAATGTAGGGATGACTGGCCTCCCGTCATGGGTTGCACCGCAGCATTCGGCGTCATTGCTGGAGGCAGTTGTGCTGCCGACGCATTTGCGACAGCAGGGGACACGGGAAGCAGCGGCCGCACCTGAATATTCGTATCCGTGCCGGATGCAAACGTCTGCATATCGGCAGGCGTAATCACGGGCACGCGCACGATGTGCGGAATCAACACGAGCAGCAACTCGTTTTCCTGGTGCTCGACGTCTTCCGACGAAAAGATGTACCGCAGGATCGGAATCTTCGCGAGACCCGGCCAGCCGGAAATATTGTTCGTGTCCTGCTTCTGGATAAATCCGCCCAGAATGCTAACTTCGCCGTCCTTCAGATCGACGGTGTGATCGATCACATTCTGGCTGAATACAGGCTGTTGAATCCCGCCGAGGTTTTGCGTGCTCGCGACAGCCGAAATTTCGACGCGCAGTTTCAGCGTGATGTCGTTATTTGGATGAATGTGCGGCGTGACGTCCACGTTCACGCCGACGTTCTGATATTGAAATTGCGTATTGACCAGGGGGCTCACCAGGCTGGCTGCGGACGCCACTCCAACTCCAGTTCCCGCCTGGAAGCTGCCGGTCGCGATCGGCACGCGCGAGCCGATATTCACAGTAGCCTTTTCGCCGTCGATTGACCGTACCTGCGGCTCTTGAATCATCTGCGTGCGGTTATCCGTGAAGAGCGCATTGATCGTCGCGCTGGGCAGGCTCACGGAATAATCTGCGGAAGACAGGTGCTTCAATTGCTGCAGCGTCAGCGTTGCGGTGGAAGCCGCGCTACTGCCAGTGCCGGTGCCCGTTCCAGAACCGCTCGTCGTTGAAGTTGTGCCGGGAGGAGCAAAGGTCACCGTCGCCGTCCCGCCCGGATTGATGCCCAAATTGCGAACCAGGTCGCGGTTCGCCGTGAGCACCTTCACATCCACGACCACCTCGGGCTTCGCCTTATCGATCGCATTGATGATGCGTTGCGCCACGGCGATTTTGTCCGGCGTTTCGCGCATCACGATCGCGTTGATCGACTTCACCGGCTGAATGTGTGAGATGTTCGTCGCGCCCATCGTCTGTCGGATGGCGTTGACGATATCGGTCAGATCCGTATCCGCCAGCGGGCTGCTCAGGTAGAAAAACTTTACAACTTCGTTTTCAAATTCCTTGCGCTTGGCAGCATTCTCCTCCGCCACCATCACGATCTTGTCGGAAACCGGCGTCCAGAACGAGTGGCTTTCCAGCGCCACAATGTTCAGCGCATCCGCCAGCGAAGCGGTCGGCAGGTCCACTCGGATGGATTTGTTCTGCGGCTGCCACGCCGGATCGAACACCACGGTGATTCCCGCAATCTGCGCGATCGTTTCATAAAGCGTGCGCGGATTGTTCGTCATATGAATTGGAGGCAGCGGCCCCTTCAGCGGCGCCAGTTGCGGCGCGGCGGCCAGCAGCTCTCCTTCGGCGGGCGCTGGCGGCGGATTGTTCGCCGCATTCGTAGCGTTGGCCTCGGCGATCATCTGCGCGGTGCGTTGCAATTCCTCCGCGGCGATCGGGCTCGAAGGGTCGGTCGCGGCGGCGCGCTGGAATTCAGCCAGCGCCGTCTGCAAATCGCCCCTCTGGCGGGCTTTTTGCCCCTGCTGAACGTGGTACTGCCCGTCTTCGAAGCGTATCCGCGTTTCCTTCAGGCGAAACTCGCTGTTGGTCGGGTCGGACTTGAGCGCGCGCTCGTAGTGCATCAGCGCGGTGTCGTAATCCTGGATGGCTTCGGCCTGGTTTCCGGCCTTGGCGTCCACATTTCCCTTTGGGCAGCCCGAGAGGGCGGGGAGGCTGCAAACCAGTGCGAGCAGCAGCATGCTGCGATTTTGCATTTAGAGGACTCCGTGCGTAGAAGCTGAGCAGCTTAGTCTAACACTACCGCAATCTTGCGAACCTGCGTAGCCGCCTCTTGCTTGCTTCTAGTAAACATCGGCGGCTAAGATTACAGCGGTGTCACGAAAATCTGAAAA
>DASTCZ010000273.1:0-11070 GCA_035710585.1 Candidatus Acidiferrales bacterium
CCACTGTGCTTCCGCTAGGGCAAATGAAAATTCTGTGAATGCCCAAATGCTACCTCGCAAAGAATTCGATTGGGATAGACGAAGCGCAGTGCCGAATCTCTCGCCCGTTGCGCACAAGTTACGCAGCGAAATATTCCAACACCCGCCTCACGCCCCCGGCGAATTCCGTTTCCGGCGCGATTAAGCTCACTACCAGAAATCCATCGCGCGGAGAGTCAAAGAAGCGCCCTGGATGCACGAGCACTCCTGTTTTCTCAAGCAGCGATATCACAAGTTCTTCGTCCGATTGCATTGAAGGCACCCGCAAGATCGCGTACCACCCGCCTTCGCGCTCGAGCCGCGTGATGTGTGAATTCTTCGATATCGCTGCGTCCAGATAATTCAGATTTGACTCGACTCTCTCTTTCAATTGCCGCTGCATCTCTCCGCGTATCGCCAAAAGCTTTGGCAATGCCAGCTGCACCGGCGTACCCGGCGAGAGATACGTATCCGCGATGATTTCGAGCCGCCCAATCGCCGCATTCGCCAGCGCCGCGGGTCCGCTCACCACCGTCCACGCAAGTTTCATCTGCGGCAGCGCCGAAATTTTCGAAAGTCCGCTCAGCGTAAACGCGAGCGCTCCCTCCTCGAACGCGAAACTCGGCGCGCGCACCTCGGCATTAGCGAAATCGAGAAATACTTCATCGCTCACGATTGCGAGATCGCGCTCCGCCGCAATCGCAGAAATTGCTTCGGCCTCTTGCGGCTTCACAAACGATCCTGTTGGATTGTTCGGATGCACCACGAGAATCGCCTGCGTCCGCGGCGTCAACGCCACGCGCAGCGACTCCAGATCGATCTGCCAGCCGTGATCGTATAGGAGCGGATAGTGGCCGAGGCACACGTCGTTCAGATCTGCCAGATATTCAAATAGCGGATAACTCGGCGCGGGCACCAGAATTTCGTCGCCCGGTTCGCACAGTAAGCGAAGAATGTAGCTGTACGCCTCGCTCGTCCCGGAGGTGAGGATTATGCGTTCCGGATCAATCTCTCCACGCGCGCCGCGGAAGCCGCGCGCTTCTTTGTAATAATTCGCGGCCGCCTCTCGCGCGCTGCGCATGCCCTTGCTTTCGGGCGAATAGAAGAGAGCGCGCGTATCACTCAGCGCACTTAGGATTTCCGCCTCCGGGTATGCAAATCCACAAGTAGTCGGATTCGACGCCGTCAGATCAAATATCGGCTTTCCTGACACTCGATAGGCCTCCAGCACTCGAGCGAGCCGGTTCGGCTCCAGCTTCCAATTCGTGCGGGCTGCGAACACGCACGCGATTCTAGGTAACCGAATCCCGCTGCGCAAACTGACACGATGCGATCGCGAATGCCGAACGGATTACACCGCCTAAAATGAGCAACCACGCATCGAACAACTAAATCGTGGGCGTGGGGTTAAATCTTTGCAGTTGTGCCGCGCTGCGGAGGTGTCCATGAAGCAGATGATTCTGAAAGTCGCGAAATACTCGCTCGCCACGCTTCTCGCTGCGGTCGCGGTGCACTTTACCTGGGCCTATATTGAGACGCACCCCTTCGGCCATGGTCTTTCCTATCGCGTTGAACAGCCCGGCGGCGGATACGGCGGAGCCACAGTCTACGTCGGTCAGCCGGACATCCAGACCTACCTGAACGGCGATGACGGATTCGCGTGGGAGATCAAGCCCGTCCAGATCACCAAACAACTGGCCGTGCTGGATTTTCGCGTTAGGCACTTCAATCACGCAGCGACGTTCGAAGAGATGCGCGCCCAACTGCAAACGGAGCCACTGCAACGCCTGGCGCTGCGATCTGATCAGAAGATCAGCATAGCCACGCCAGACGGCTTAACCATCTCTCTAACGGGCTCGATCCTCTAAGCATCAACGCGCAACAGAACTACACAGTGCCCGCAGGCCGGTTACGACGACATCACGAACTGATTCCCCTCGGAATCCCGGAACTTTGCGAACGTGCCCCACGGCATCTTCTGCGGCGGCCCGTCGAATTCCACCCCGCGTCCCTTCAGCTCTTCGTACGTCCGTTCGCAGTTGTCGCAGTGAAAGCTGATCGCGCTAAACGTCCCGATGCGGTCCTTGTGACCGTCGGGGGTAAATAGCGTCACTCCGGTTTGCGCTCCGGGAATTCCCAGCTCGATCCACCGTTGCTTTTCGTCGAACTCTTGATCCGTCACCACCTTGAATCCAAGCTTTTGCGTATAGAAATTGAGCGCGCGCTTCTGGTCCGCCACCGGCACGCTGACGAACTTGACTTGTTTGATCACGGCGTCTCCTCCATGAATTATCGTGCAGTGGAGAGAGGGTAGCGGCGGCCAGCACGGCGCGCAATTCCGTTTGTTATCCTATAGTCTAATAGACTATAGTGCTTCATAATATAGCCGATGAGAACAGCCTCTTCTATTCGCCTCGAGATGTACCTGGTCGATGTGCTGCTGCGCGACCTGGTGGGCCACGATCGCTCCGCGCCGGCTTATCTGATCTTTCTCTACTTGTATGCGCAGACCTTCGGCCAATCGCAACGCAGCGTGAAGCTCAGCCTCGCCCGTCTTGCCGAAGCCACAGGGCTTTCCAAAAGCGCTGTGCAATCCGCGCTGCGCATTCTCTATCGCAGAAAATTAATTCGTGCGAACCGCGCCTCGCGCACCGCCGTCCCCGAATATTTCATCCAGCGGGTGTGGGCGCGCTAAGCGCGCTGGCTCACTTTGTTTTTCTGTCTGATTCCACTTTGCCGTCGCGGATGCTAATCACGCGCCAGGCGTGCGCGGCGATGTCGGGTTCGTGCGTAACGAGGATGATCGTGTTTCCCTGGCTGTGCAGATGCTCGAAGACTCCCATAATTTCCTCGCCGGTTTTCGAGTCCAGGTTTCCCGTCGGCTCGTCAGCCAGCACGATCGAAGGCGAATTCACCAGCGCGCGCGCGATAGCCACACGCTGGCGCTGCCCACCAGACAGTTCGTTGGGCTTGTGCATCATGCGGTCAGCCAAATCCACGGCTTGCAGAGCCGCTTTCGCCTTCGTGGCGCGGTCTTCGGCGTTGGTGCCGTTGTAAATTAGCGGAAGTTCGACGTTGTGCAGAGCAGTCGCGCGTGGCAGCAGATTGAACGTCTGAAAGACGAACCCAATCTCCTTATTGCGGATGAAGGCGAGCTCGTCGTCATCGAGTTCGCTGACCTGACGCCCGGCCAACCAGTATTTTCCGCTCGACGGCGAATCGAGGCAGCCGATCAGATTCATCAGCGTGGATTTTCCGGAGCCGGAAGGGCCCATGATCGCGACGTATTCGCCGCGGTGGATTTCGATATCCACGCCGCGCAAGGCGTGCACCTTTTCGGTGCCCATCTGATACGTCTTCCAGAGATTTTCCGTTTTGATCGCGACGCCGGAATCGACAAGATCCTGACGATAGGCTTCCGAAACGGCGGCTGTGGCTGGCATGTTCGCTCCCGAGTTACTTAGACGCCGCTCAGGTGGTTTCCGACTGCTTTTGTGGAGTTTTGTTGTCGATCTTCACCGCTGTGTCTGGCTTCAGGGTGCGAAGCGCTTTGTAACTGCCGGTGACGATCTCGTCACCTTCTTTGAGTCCGCTGGTGATTTCGATATCGGAAGTTCCCGAGATGCCGGTTTGCACCTGCACGAATACGACTTTTCCATTGCGCACGACAAACACGCCCTGGACGTCGTCTTTTTTCGCGTCGTCTGTGACCGTTTTCTCGGGCATCGCCGCCGCAAGCGTGACGCTCGAATCGCGCCCTTTACTGGCAGCCTGCTTCGCTGCTTCTTCCAATTCCTTGCGCGAACGCATTGCCAGCGCCTGAATCGGAATCGCGATCACATCGGGGCGTTCCGCGGTCACCACCTTCGAGGTGCAAGACAGCCCGGGACGGATGCCGTCCGGCGGATGATCCAATGTCACGACAACTTTGAAGTCGCGCGCTTCTTGCGAGCCCGTAGTCGTCTGCGTGGTCGCGATTCCGGAAGTCCGCAATACGCCTTGCGTGCCGACTTCGGTGACGGTTCCGGTGAACATCTGCCCGGGCATGGCGTCGATCGTGACGGTCGCTTTTTGGCCGTTCCGCAGATTGATGATGTCGGTTTCGTCGACCATGGTTTCCGAAGTTGCGACGGAAAGATCCGCGATGGTCATCAAGTAGCTGCCGGCGGAGTTCTGAATGCCGGTGACTACGCTTTCCCCGACGCGCATCGCTATGTAAGTGACGATGCCGTCGATCGGAGCGCGATAGGTGGTCTTATTCAGCACGTCCTTCAAGTGCACGAGCTGTGCCTTGCTCTGCTCGAGCGTATACCGCGCCTGCTCCACTTGCGCTTTGGTCTGCGAGAGGTGCGCTTGCGCGGAATTCACAGCCGAAGCAGCCGCATCATACGCCGCTTTGTACATGTCGAATTGCTGGGCCGGAATGAGCCCGTCTTTCATCAGGTTCTGCCCGCGCTGGTAATCTGCTTTTGCCTTTGCCAGATTCGCCTCTTGCGTGATCTGGTCCGCCTGCGCCTGATGGTTCGCCGCCTCGGCCGAGGAAAGCGCAGCCTGCGCAGAGCTCAGGCCGGCGGCTTGCGCATCGGCGTCGGCGCCGGCTTGCACCGGATCGACGTGCATCAGGATGTCGCCCTTCTTTACGTGATCGCCTTCTTTCACATTGATGGAAGTAATGGGTCCGAATCCTTCGGCGAGCACGTTGGCGTAGTTCTTCGGGCGGATCTCGCCCGAAGCGGTGACGTACGAAGTGAGCTTCTGTTTGGCGACCTTCGCGGTCTGCACAGTGACGGTGTCTTTGTTTGCTTGTTTTACGCTGTAAATCACAATGCCGGCCGCCACGATGGCGATGCCGACACCCAGCCCGACCTTTTTCCAAGTCTTCATTGAACTCTCACAGCCTCATTGAACGTCTGGAAGGAGATTCCCGCCGTCTTCACATAGAAATACGTCGCCGGCGCCGCAAAAGTTTCCCTCATCCCAAGGATTAAGTGAGCTCTCGACACCTATTGCGAGCGAGCCCACCGAACGGAAACGGTAAATCCGGAGAGGGAACCAGCGGTGCGCGACGGACTGACGTATTTTAGCGGAAGCGTTACAGATTCGGAAGCCAGAAATGAGGCGGGGTTTTGCTTTTCCACTACGAGGCTTTAACCAGGCAGTAAGCCCCGTCTTTTCAATGCGTGTAGTGGAAGGACGCCCCCACCCCACCATTTTTGTGCATCAATATCATTCTAAAAGACTTAAAACTTGTCTTCTGTACATCAATATCAAAATAAAGGAGATATTCTTCACCGTGGGGCGGAATCTTCACAGAAGAGTCCTCGGGACCTCCTCCGGAGCAAAATGCCGTCTTGGAGCGTTAACGTAGGTGCCTGATTCGGCCGGAGCGTTCGACGCCTGGCGACACGGCGCGGGGAGCAACGCGGAAGGAGGGGTGATGAGGCGGATGCGTCTTTGGGTAGGCATTGGTTTGATTGCCTTGGTGATCGGCGTGGCGGCAAACGCAGGGAGCCGATCCCAGTCTGAGAAGCTGGCGTCGGTGGTTGAGGTGAAGGAGTTCGTACACGATTGGCAAATTTCGAAGCAGTTCACCATCGACGTCGCGAATGCGATGCCTGCGGAGTTCTACGATTTCAAGCCGAATCCGGAAGAAATGAGTTTTGGCGAGCAGATGATTCACATCGCGGAGTCGAACGTTTTCCGGTTCAACCAGATCACGGGAATTCCAGGGCCATTCGCGCTGGACCCTGCGAAACCGCACGCAGCCGACAAGGCCACCGCGGTCAAGCTGCTCGAGCAATCGTTCGATTATGTGATCGCCGCGGTGCCGCAGATAACTACGCAGGAATTGCAGCGCACGTGGAACATTCCGTCCTGGAAGGGACGCAATAATCCGGATGGCCGCGCGATGATCCTGAACATGTTCGTGCACACCGCGCATCACCGGGCGCAGTGCGAAGTGTACATGCGGGTGAAGGGCATCAAGCCGCCCGACTACACTTTTTGAGAACCGTCAAAGCCCGACTTGAAAGAAGGACGTTTGCGGCACCGTGGATTTCTAACGCGCTCCGGAAGTTGAATCATCGCGGTGTCGACGCCGCGGAAGAGCGAAACTGACACGCTCAAGTTTCCGGCGACGCGTCAACGGGCGTCTTCGGCACGAACAAAAGACCTATTGCGGCGAGCAGCGCAGGGAAGGCTTCGAGGACGTAGCGCGGCTCGGGCGTTTCGATTTGAGTAAGAAACGCGGTGCGGACGATGCAGTACGCGGCCAGCAAAGCAATCACGTACGCCTGCGGATGCGGGAATGGGCGCGCGCGATTACAGATGAAAGTTGCGGCGCGGAGAAATCCTGCTACACCGAGCGAGACGTAGATCAGGCCGACGGCGAAGAGCACTACGGTGGTATCGAAATCCTCGGGCTCATCGTGATGCCGTTTTTGCCAGGGCCACAGCTCGCCCGAATACGGCAGCAGCTCGATCCGCGGCGTGAGCCACAGAACGAACACGCGCTCGAATGGAATTTTCAGATGCGTGCGCAGAGGATGGCGCGCAGTGCGTTCGCGCGCGAGCCCGGCGAAGCTTTCGTCCCACCCGGGCGGCGGGTCGCAGCAATTGTCGTTGTAATCGTCGAACAATTTCGTCACGCGGTCGCGCTCGGCGTCGTTATCAAACGCCGACGGCGGCAAATCGTCGATCGACACCGGCTCGTCGGTGACTTTCCAGATGGTGAGATAGACGTAGCGATAGCGCACGAGCCAGGTTTTCGTCCACGCATAGAATCCAACCGGAACGAAATCGCCGGGAGAATTCGCGTAACGCGGCGCGACGGGCTGAAATTCGTGCAGCGTAACGGCGTTGCGGATGGTCCATGGCAAGACCGGCAGAATGAAGCCGCAAGCGCAGAGCGCTCCGATGCGGAGCAGGCGGGACCATTCTCGCCTGTGCCGCCCCTCGCCGCGCTGCGGGCCGAGCCAGCGCCATGCCGCGACGATCGCGAAAGTGATGACAATCAGCGGAGATTCGGGGCGGATCATCGTGGCGATGCCGCTGAAAAACCCGCCGAGCAGCCACCAGCGCGTACGCGCTTCTGAATCCTCGATAAATCCTTTCGCAAATGCAAAGAGCGCGGCCGCGGTGAAAAAAGCTGCCGGAACCTCGGTCAGCGGAACAGCGCAATAATCGGCGACGAACGGGCAGAGGCAGGCGAACCAAAGCGCGGCGAGCTCCACCCTGCCACGAACGAGCTCCGTGCGTTTTGAATCGGGAAACAGCTGCACGAACATGCCTGCAATCAGGGCGATTAGCACGCAAGTGCCAAGATCCATAGCCGTCTGAGCCAACATTAAGGGCAGGTCGCCGCGTCCAAATAGAGAGGCCACCGCGAGGATGAACGCCGGATAACCCGGCACGCGGATGTCCACAGGAGCGAGCTTACCGTCGGCCACCAATCCATACGTGCCGTGGTCCCGCCAATTGAACGCCAGCCCGCGGTAGATGGCCACGTCACCGCTTGATGTCGGAAATTTCAGGACGAAAAACAGGCGCAGCCCGAACCCCGCGGCCAGCGCGGCTACCCAGAGCCATTTCCTGAAGCGCGGCGGGATCACGCGCGGCTACCGTGCCAGCCGCGGCGCGTGCGCCGAAGCGCGGGGGCAGGAGCGCTCATCGAAAAAGCACGCGAGAGCGCGCCCGCTGGCCGATTCGCGGAGTTGCGTGCGCTAGCACCTGCGTACAGCTGGAATGTGGCCGCCATGTTTCAGCTAAAATAAGATACAAGGCTCACCGAAAGCGATAACCGTGACGCACCGAAAACCGATATTTTACGATGAGAAGCGCCGCCGTTGGTTTTTTACGCGGCGCGCGCTCGAAATTTCCGGCGCGTTTTTCACGCTTCTGCTGGTCACGTTTTTTATTACCGTCCTCACGAAAGTAACTCTTCCCAGCTTACTTTTGCCGGACACGACTCCGGTGCGGCATCCGGCGCCGCCGCGGGTAGTGCGAAGGCCGGCGACCCGGCCTGGGCGCCAGCGGCGCGTAGCAGCGTTGGGACAGATTCCAGCTTCGGCCGAGCCCCCCATCCGCGCGGCATTCTACGTCGCATACGACCCGCCGAGCCTGGTCAGCTTGAAGCGGCATTATCACGCGATCGACCTGGTGATTCCCGAAGAACTGCACACGATCACGTCGGACGGCGCGCTTTCCGTGGTGGACGCGGCGAACAACGTTCACAAGGATGTGAGCGGCGACCAGGCCATCCAGATCATGGCCGGCGACAAGATGCATTTGTGGATGCAGAGCGTGGCGGCGGCCGATCCGAAAAACGCCGACCTGCCGAACGTGATGGCGCTGCTGAATAATTCCGACGGGACGGTCTTCCAGACCAAGGAACTGGACGCGATGCTCGCAAGCCCGGCGGCGCGCAAAAATCTGGAAGACGCCGTGTTGCGTTACGTGACAGGCGAACATGACGCAGGCATCTGCGTCGATTTCGAGGGAGTGCCGCAGGACAGCCAGGAAGATTTTCACGCCTTCACGACCGAACTCGTCGCGAAATTTCACGCCGCGAATTTGAAAGTGATGTACGAGCTGCCCGCCGCGGACGACACGTACGACTACGCCTTTTTCGGCAAGCACGCGGATGCGATCGTGCTGCTCAATTACGACCAACATTGGCTCACTTCCGACCCGGGTCCGATCGCGGCACAAGACTGGTTTGTGGGGAACCTTGACGCGGTGAAAAAGCTCGTGCCGCCGCACAAGATCATCATGGGCATCGCGAATTACTGCTACGACTGGCCCGACCGGAATTCGCACGAGCCTGCAACGCAGATCAGCTATCAAGCAGGGGTGCTGACGGCGTATGAGTCGGAGGCGCAAGTCGATTTCGATTCCGATTCGCTAAACCCGCATTTTTCTTATTACGACGAGCACAACCACGTGCACGAAGTATGGATGCTTGACGCGATCACCGCATACAACGAGATTCGCGTGTCCGAGCGCGCGGGCGTATACGGGACGGCACTGTGGCGGCTCGGGCTCTCCGATGGATCGATGTGGGACTACTGGGATGTGCTGAATCCGGACCAGACCGTACGAGACAATCTGAAAAAAGTGCCGCCAGGCCCAGACCTGACGCTCGAAGGGGCGGGTGACATCTGGAAGATATTGGACACTCCGAAATGGGGTGCCCGGAATCTCGACTACGACGCGGCGACCGATACCTTCACGGACGAGACGTACGACCAATATCCGCTGGCGTGGCGCATCGAGCAGATGGGCGCGGTGCCGCACAAAATCGCGCTGACGTTTGACGACGGCCCCGATCCGAGCTGGACGCCGCAAATTTTGGACATTCTGAAGGAGAAGCACACGACGGCCGCATTTTTCGCGATCGGGGTGGACGCGAACAAATCCCCCAAAATCCTGAAGCGCGAATTCGCCGAAGGAAATGAGATCGGCAATCACACGTACACGCACCAGCACTTCGACGATGCGACTACGCCGCGCCCTTACCTGGAATTCGAGCTGAACGTGACGCAGCGGCTGATCGAGAGCACGCTGGGCGTGAAAACGCTGCTCTTCCGGCCTCCGTATGGCATCGATCATCAGCCGGAAACAGCGGACGAAGTGCGGATGCTGCCGATTCCGCAGGACATGGGCTACATGCTCGTGGGCGCGCAGATCGATCCGCACGACTGGGGCGAGCCGGGCGGCGTGCCGCCTCCGCCGGCGAGTGTGATCGTGCAGCGGGTGATGCGCGATTTGAACAAGGGCAACGTGATCATGCTGCACGATGGCGGCGGCGACCGCAGCCAGACGGTGAAAGCGTTGCCGGAGATCATCGACCAGCTTCGTGCGCGCGGCTACACGATCGTGCCCGTGTCGGAACTGGTGAACCAATCTCGGGCGCAAGTGATGCCGGAGTTGACGGGTCGCGAAGTGTGGGAAGCGCGCGCGGACGGGTTTATCTTCGGGCTGATTACAGCGTTTCGCGTGCTGCTCTCGACGGTGTTCATTCTCGGGATTTTGTTCGTCAGCGGCCGCGCGGTGGTGATCGGGCTGCTGGCGCTGATCGAAAAAATGCGGCCTGCCCCGGCGCCGCATCCGGATTTTTGCCCGCCGGTGAGCGTGCTGATTCCCGCGTACAACGAAGAAGAAGTGATCGTGCAGACGGTGAAGGCGGCGCTCGCTTCGGATTATCCGGAAATGGAAATCATCGTGGTGAACGACGGCTCCATCGATGCGACGGGCGATTTGCTGGATGAAAACTTCGGCAGCGAACCGCGCGTTCGTATCATTCATCAGCCGAATCGCGGAAAGCCGGCCGCGCTGGACGCTGCTTTGGCGGAAGCGAAGAGCGAAATCGTGGTGACGATTGATGCGGACACCAGCATCGCACCGAACGCCATTTCCAAGCTGGTACGCGATTTTTACGATTCGCGCGTCGGAGCTGTGGCGGGCAACGTGAAAGTGGGCAACCGCACGCGATGGCTCACGCGCTGGCAGGCGCTGGAATACATCACCAGCCAAAATCTCGAGAAGCGCGCATTCGATCTGCTGAACTGCATTCCGGTGGTGCCGGGAGCAGTGGGCGCGTGGCGCGTGGAAGCGATTCGCGCAGCCGGAGGATTCACGGCGGAGACTGTCGCGGAAGATACGGACCTGACGATCGCGATCCGGCGCGCGGGCTGGCGGATCACTTACGACGAGGAAGCAATCGGATACACGCAAGCCCCGGAAACCGCGGAGGCGCTGATCAAGCAGAGATTCCGCTGGACGTTTGGCACGCTGCAATCGGTGTGGAAGCACCGCGATACGCTGGGACGATGGAAATACGGCACGCTCGGGTGGGTGGCGTTGCCGAATATTTTCGTGTTCCAGCTGCTGTTGCCGCTCTTTTCACCGCTAATCGATCTGCTTTTTCTGATGTCGATCGCTCTCTGGGGCATTTCGCAGTTTCGCGGAACGGCGCTGCCGCTGCTCTACACGAATCAGGACGTGATCGGGTCGATCGCTTTCTTTCTGGGATTCATGGTCATCGATGTGCTG
>DASTCZ010000274.1:0-43675 GCA_035710585.1 Candidatus Acidiferrales bacterium
TTTCGCGCAGTTTTGTGGCGGGTGTGCTCATGTCGTCCTGCTCGCGCGGAGTCTGGACGGCGCGGGCGGCTACAATCTACTCTTTTTTTAGTTGAGTATAAAGCAGTAGAAGCCGTAGTCGCTGTGGAAACGAGGAAAACCGGGTTAAGGCGTGTGGCGCGATTCGCTTGCGCAGTGGAAACATGCGCGCGCGAGCCGGCAGCCGAGAGGAAAACTTCGCGCGCAGGACGAGAGTCTGTGATTCGCCACGAACACTGCACAGGCTGCGCACAGGATATCCGACGCATTTTCACGCGATTTACACAGGGCTGCGATTCAGCGCGCGCGCAGGACGGAGTCACACCTCACATCCGGTGATGATCCATTTCGGGCGCGGAGTCATTCTTGCCGCTCAGACGGAATCGCAAGAACAAGCAAAAGGAATCGGGGCGCGAGCCGTAGAAAGGCTTGAGCACAGCAGGCATCGAATAGAGCGTGAAATTTCCGCCGAGGCCGGTGCGAATGCGAGGAATCATTTTCACGTCTCGCGTGTAACCGGCGGTGTAAGCACCGATGCGGAAGACGTCGCCGGTCGTGGCGCGAAGTTGCTGGTCGAAGAGCGGATCGTCGGAGAAAAGCTCGTCCTTGTCGACGAGTTCGATGCGGCCGGTGAGGTAATTCGATTTTCGAAACTGGAAGACAGACTCCAACAAGTAGGAATTGATGTCCTGCTTGGTGTCGGTCTTGTGGTTCCGTCCCCAGATCAGGCTTGTGGCCCAGTGGCCGGACTCGAAAGGCAGGTCATACGTAACCGAAGCGGTGGATCGCAGGATGTCGCCGGGCTCGGCGGCTTCGGGATGCGTCAGGCGACCGGCGGAGATTTGCGCGCTCCAATTCTTCGATGGTGTCCAACTCAAACGCGCGGACCAGGAGTCGACCTTGCCGGCATCGATATTCCAGCGATTTTCATTCGGCTCGGCGCCATGAAAACCGGAAAGCTCGAGTCCCCAGTGCGGGCGGCGAAGCGCGCCAGTGATCACCTCGTTTGCGATATGCGTGGAATCCTGGAGGTGGTGCGAGAGCGGTGCCTGGGGGAGCTCTGCGGCGGAGACGCGGTGAGGAAAGCCTACGGGACCAAGGGCCGGGTCGCCGACGGGCGCGAAGTAGATTTCCAGCTTCGTTTTTTCTCCTAAGGTGCGAGCGTACGCGAAGCTGAGTTCCATGAAGAGGTCGTGCGGGTGCTGGCCGTCGACTAGGGGACGGCCGAACGCGGTTTCGCCGGTCTGAAAGAGCTCCGGATACATGCGGCCGCTGACGGTCGCCGGCTCGAGGCTCAGCATCGCGCGAAATGTGAACGCGCCGGCGCCGAGATCATGTTCGGCCATGCCCATGAACCAGTTCGAAGAGAGAAACTTGTCGGCCCCGCGCGGGCCAGTCTGTTGCACATCGCTGATATAGCCCTGGCCGTGAAACATGAGATTCCAGCCGGCAGCGCCGAGCATTAGCATGGCGGGAGCGGCGGATTCGGGATTTGCGCCGGTGCCTGAAGCGCGATTCATGAGATACATTCCAGCATCGTTCATCGCGGAATGATCTGGTCCGGACATTTGCATGCCCGGCATCTGCGAAGATTGAGACATCGAATCTTGTTGCTGCGAATTCTGCGCCTGGACCACGAATGCGCCGAGCGCCGTGCTCAAGCTGAAAACCGCAACCAGCAAACCGCGAAGCCAACGCATAAAAACTCCTGTGCCGTGTATTCGAAAAGACCTTGCAATCGAATTGAAATGAAAAGGCGCTGCGACGGGCTTCAGATGCGGAGAGCGAGAGCTTGCGGGGAGGAATCCAGAATCGGGATTGACGAGGCCGTGGACGCGGCGGCCCGGTAGACAAACTGCTGCGAGAATAGGTTGTACTCCGGAACGATCGTTACGAAAGTTTGATGTGGCGCAAGAGCGCGGATTTTTGCGACTCGCGCCGCGACGAAAATGGATTGTGCGTGGCCGGCACAGTCTTTGGAATGAGGCACCCGAGGCGCGTTGGTTGGGGAGGAATCGCGCGACGGACCGGGCATCGCGGCATCACCGTGGCACGAGCCCTCGGAATCGCCCCCGACGGCTCCGCGCGCATGGTTTGAGGCGATGCTGGCGTCGGCGCAATCTTGCGCACAAAGAGCGATGGCGTGCCCCGTTACGAGCACAGTGAGAATCAAGCCGAGAATGGCGAGGCGCTGCACAGTCGATTTGACTCCTGAATGTTGTGCCTGGTTGCGCCCGCGTCGCAAGGTTTGTGTTGCTAATTCGTCACAATTGAACTTTTGGGCGATTTGCGCCAGTTTTCGGCGCGGGAATACAATGGCTCCGGAGTTGGCCTGCCAAGCAGGTGATGGTGCGAAAGCTTTTTGAACCTTTATGAATCTCTTGGGCGCTCCATAAAGCCGCTTTGCGCATGCCGCGCAGCCCCGGCTCGCCGGGGTCGTGCGGAAGCCTTCAGCGGATGCGGGGCGCCCGCCTTTTACAAGAGGTTCAGAGCCTAGCTCCACACGGCCCGAGTGGACCCGCTCCTTTTTTTATGCGCGGTTTGCGGAGTATCGCCAGCAGTTCATGAGAATACTCTTCATCGGAGACATCGTCGGCTCGCCCGGACGGGATATTGTTCACGCCCGACTCGCCGAAATCGTGCGTGAGCACTCGATCGATCTGGTTATCGCCAATGGCGAAAACGCCGCGTCGGGCTTCGGCATCACGCCCCGACTGGCAGAAGGGATTTTCGCGTCTGGAGTGGAAGTGATCAGCGGCGGGAATCACAGCTGGGACCGGCGGGAAATATTCGACTACATTCCAAACGAGCCGCGGCTCCTGCGCCCGGCAAATTTTCCAGAGGGCGCCCCAGGTCGCGGAATCTATTTGGGGAAAGCCAAGAACGGCACTCCTTATGCGGTACTTAACTTGATGGGCCGCGTCTTCATGAATCCCATCGACTGTCCCTTTCGGACCGCCGATCGGGAATTGTCGCGGATGCCGGAGCAGACAAAAGTGATTTTCGTAGATATGCATGCCGAAGCCACGAGCGAGAAACAGGCGATGGGCTGGTACCTCGATGGACGCGTCTCCGCAGTTGTAGGAACGCACACTCACGTCGCGACGGCTGATGAACGTGTCTTGCCGAACGGGACGGCGTTCATCACCGACGTCGGAATGACCGGGCCGCATGAATCCGTCATCGGCATGGATCGTGCCGCGATGACAAAACGATTCCTGGACGGATTGCCGGCGCGTTTTGAAGTCGCTGCGGGCGACGTGCAATTGAACGGCGTGCTTGTCGATGTGGACGAATCGACGGGCCGCTCGCGCGGAATCTCGCGCATTCGAGTGCCCGCATCGTGAAACGCTTTGGCATCCTCGCGGGCGAATAGCTCATCTTTAGACTCGGAAACTAGACGCCTTGAAAAAACATTTGCAGACCATGGTCGCGATAGCAATCGCGCTGTCGATTGCGGCGCCGCTCTCGCGCGCCCAAGACGAGCGCGAAATCGACGCGACGAAGAAGCTATTTGCCGAGGCAGGTGGAGTCGCGGGAGTCCGCCGCGGGACAGATGGCCGCTATTTCGTCCTCGCATCGCATCAGGTGCTTGTCTACGACGGCGCAGGAAAAGTTGTTTCGCGCTTTCCCGCGGCCCCGGCCGGAAATGCGAAACTCACTCCATTTTTCGGCTTGGGCATTGATGTAGCTTCAGACGGCAAAGTGTATGTCGCTGACGGCGCCGCCGGCGCGATCGATATTTTCAATCCTGACGGAACTCTGATCGGCAAAGCTCCGGTCAGCGCTCCGACTTCAGTAGCGGCCCTTCCAAACGGCGAAATGGCCGTCGCAAGCTCCCGCGACAAGACGGTGATCAGCGTTGTTGACGCAAACGGAAAAACCACTCGCGAGTTCGGCGACCCAATCGATCTCGTCGAAGAAACCGTCGTGAACCGCCAGCTCAATGCGGGGCAATTGGTGTCGGATCGCGAGGGGAATATCTTTTATGCATACTCATTCGTTCCCGAACCAACTTTTCGAAGATACGACCGGTTCGGATACGCTGCGCTCAACGAAACACTTAACACGCCGGAGTTTCAGGGCGAAGCGCAGTACGCACGAAAGTTGATTGCCCGCCAGCAGCAGAGCCATTCCGGAAGCATTCCCATGCGAAAAACCATCACCGCGATCGGCGTCGATCGGGAGACGCAAAACATATGGATCGCGATGGAGAATCTGCTCCTGATGTTTAATAAAGATGCTACCGAGCACCAGGAATTCCGCGCCTATACGCCGGAGAGCGCCCGGCTGGTAATCAATTCCATCCTCGTTGAACCGCAGCGGCTGATTCTCTGTTCGGACACGCTCGGGGCTTATGAATTCGCGCGTCCCGATAAGCCCGCGCCTGCGGAAAAGGCCGAAACTCCGCACACTTAAGCGTTTCAGTCGAGCCAGAATTCAATTTCACCAAGAAACCTCCGGTAAATTTGGAGCGCCTCGCGCAAATCGCGCGTGTGGAAAAGCTGTGAATAGTCTGTGAGTGAGAACGAAGAGCTTCGTCTTATTTTCTCTTGCCGCGTCACAAGGAATTAGCGACAATCCCGCCCACGTCGCGCAGCATTTGTGGCATCGCTGGTTTTCTTCTACGCGGCGTGAAAGTTTGGCGCGGCACTCTCGGGGAAGAGAAAACTTAAACCGTCGCTGGGCCCAGTCAAAATCGAAGCGGTGAGCAGAAGAGCTTTTCACAGGATTTCCACAGAGATGGGAATCAACTGGAAGGGGTTTTCCGTCCCTCGACGGAACAAGACGCATGACAGCCAGCACAGCGATCGCCGCTAACGCGTGGGAAAAAATCCTCAATCACATGGAGCGGCGGGTGAATCCGCACAGCTTCACAACTTGGTTTCGTCCCACACGGCTCGAAGGAGCTGACACCAGCCGGCTCGTCGTGCGCGTACCCAACCGCACGTTCCGGAAAAAACTGAGCGAGACCTACGGGTCGCTGATCGAAGCTGTTTTGGCAGAAGTGGGCATGGCAGACCTGCGCGTCGAGTTCGTTTGCACGGAAGTCGAGCCTCCGCCGGCAATTGCGCCGGTAGGCTCGCCGCTCGGACGCCAGGCCCGGCTGGATTTTGACTCTGTCGATCACCAACTGAACCCGAGATATACGTTTGACTCGTTTGTCGTCGGCGGCTCGAATCAATTCGCGCATGCGGCGGCTCTCGCCGTTGCGGAAAATCCGTCGAAGGCTTACAACCCGCTGTTTCTTTATGGCGGCGTGGGCATGGGCAAGACGCACCTGATGCAGGCGATCGGGCATCTGGTGAAAAAGCGCAATCCAGCTCTGCGCCTCGCTTATGTGAGCGCTGAAAAATTCACGAACGACGTGATCAACTCTCTCCGCTTTGACCGGATGATCAGTTTCCGTGACCGCTACCGGAACGTGGACATTCTCTTGGTTGACGACATTCAGTTCATCGCCGGCAAAGAACGCACGCAGGAAGAGTTTTTTCACACTTTCAACGCGCTCTATGACGTACAGAAACAGATCGTCCTGTCGTCAGATTGTCCGCCGAAAGAGATTTCGGCGATTGAAGAGCGGCTGCGCTCGCGTTTTGAGTGGGGCTTGATCGCGGATATTCAACCGCCCGATCTCGAAACGAAGATCGCAATTTTGCAGCGCAAGGCGGAAATCGAGCGGGTCCATTTGCCCGACGACGTGGCAGAATTCATCGCCCGATCCATCAAGTCAAACGTGCGAGAGCTCGAAGGCGCGCTGACCCGCCTGATCGCATACGCTTCGTTGACCGCCGCGACCATTAATCTTGTCACCGCCCAACAAGTACTGCGCAACATCATCGCGACGCAGGAAAAGAAAGTCACCATCGAGCTGATCCAAAAGAAGGTCGGTGAACAATTCGGACTACGCGACGCCGATCTGAAAATGCGCTCGAATTCCAAAGCGATCGCCTATCCCCGCCAAATCGCGATGTATCTCGTCAAGCAGCTGACGTCCGCCTCGCTTCCTGAAATTGGCCGCCAATTCGGCGGTAAGCACCACACGACAGTTCTCCATTCCATCAACAAGATCGATTTGTTGCGCCGCAGCGATAAAGAGCTCAACCGCACCATCAACAAACTGCTCGACACGTTCAACTGAACGGCTCCGCGCGCGCCGCCAAGCAGAATTCTTCGCATAACACCGATTCCGCGGCGCTGGAACCTTGTACTTAAGGGCAACTTGTTCTCCCCAGTCGCCGGGGCTAGCATTGTCTCTATAGGGGGCCGTATGCGCGGCGTTACCGACCTGCTTGTTCCGTCTAGCCTCAGATCTTGGGCCAAACGATTCCTGCCGTTTGCTGTGCTGACAGTTGCTCTTCCGGCGGCCAGCTTTGCTGCCCGACAGCAGACCACGCAGTCTGTCGCCGAAGCCGCGCGTCGAGCGCGCGAGCAGAAAAAGCAAGAAGCAGCCAGCGGAAAAGTTTGGACGAACGAAAACGTTCCGACGAGCGGCACAGGAATAAGCGTCGTTGGTGAAGCGCCCGCCGCGCCCGCAACGGACGCCGCTACCAAGCCTGGCGACGCTGCTGCTTCAACGGATAAGCCGAATGCCACCAGCGCGCCCGCCAAGACTTTATCTCCCGAGGAAATCACGAAGAAGCGCGCCGATTTGCAGGCTGAGCTCGAAGAGGCCCGCAAGGACCAGGAACGCCTTGAGAAAGAGCTCGACCTCGCCAAACGCGATCTGGATTTGCAGTCGCAGCAGGCATACTCGAGTCCGATGGCAGTGTCGAACAGCAGCGCCATCGACGCGCAGCTTCAGCCTTATCGCGAATCCATGAACTCGAAAGCGGATGCCTTGGACAAGGCCAAAGCGAAGATCGCCGATCTCCAGAAGCAGCTAGACGAACTCCAGCAGCAATAACGATTCCTGCGGGCAGAAGTAGCTCTCTCCACACAAACGCTTTTCATTTCATTGCGGAAGTGAACGCGCGCCCAAAAACCTGCGCCTTAGACATTTCCACAGGGGCTGCAATCAAGCCACTAGTAATTGATGCTTTCCGCTTGACACCACAAGTCGCTCGCCGCACACTCGCGGCAAATTTCCGCCTAGGGGCGGATTCGGCGCGCGCAAAGCGCTCCGGCGACAGGGGGCAATTTGCAGTACTTGCCAGGTTGGACGGTGCAGTGCATCAATCCGGATTGCCAGGCGCGCGGACATTGGCTGCGCATGGATCATGCGCGCTCTGAGCTTTGTAGCAATTGCGGCGCGCCGCTACATCGCGTGCCGCCACCGCTAGGCCCGCGGCTGCGAATGAGGCCGCGCACGCTCGGTTCCTACCGCCCAAGTCCTCGCGGGCGCTGATCTTCCGCTGCTCTCCGCAGAATCGCGAGCGCGCGTCGATTTTTCCTCCACAAAAACAAGAGCGGCCGGTGGGTCCCGGCCGCTCAAGCGCACGGCTTATTGGAGGGTCCACGATAGCCTATTGGGGTCACGGCAGAACGCGCCTTCCGGCTCAGGACGGAAAGCGCGCGGGGGTGCCGCGGGCCTCAGGACCAATTTGATAATTCCCGATTTAGGCGAGGCGGGCTATGGCCCTTCGGTATCAGCCGCCCAGTACGGAAGTACCGCCGCACAAAAGGTGAAGGCGGAGCTGCGGGAACTCCGGCTAGCTCGGCTGCTGCCAAGGCCGCAGCCGCGGCCACCAGCGGCGGACGTTGCGGCAATACTCGATGTAGGAATCGCCGAATTTTCCGCGCAGAGTCGGCTCTTCGTAATAAACAACGAATAGCTGTACGGCCAGCGCCAAGCTGGCTACTGCTCCTATGGCAGCTAGATTGGCTCGACCGAATGTGACCCATAGGCCGATCCACCCAAGCGCAAAACCCACATACATAGGATTTCGCACGTAGCGGTAAAACCCCACAACCACTAAGCGCTGCGGCGGGGCCATCGGCGCGGGTGTGCCGCGGCCAGTCCAGCCAAAATCCCAAATGCAGCGGAGCGCAATGGAAAAGCCCACAATCGAGGGGCCAGCCGCTAGCCATCGCCAGCCCGGCGCCACCAGTTCGCGAAATCCCAGCCAGCCGGGCAGGAGCCAAAACCACAACGCGAAAAACGCGCCTCCCACACAAAGCGATGCAAATGCAGTCAGCCAACGAGGTAAGGCCGGAGGTGCGCTTGGATCGGGCACAGAAACACTGTTCATCGCGCGAACCACCCTTAACCGGAACTACGTATCGATGGGCGCGGAAGTTTCGCCCGCGAGCGTGACGCGAAATCTTTCGCGCGGGCTCACTTCCGGGCGTGCGAGGGGTCTGCGCTGCTAGCGAGATTCAGATCGACGTAAAGCCCGCTTGCCTGCATACCCGGGGGATAGCAATTGCCGTCTTTCGCATACGTGGCGGCGCAGTGGATCGTGCGCGGCTTTTCACGCGGCGTTTGCGCGTATTGCCAGATCTCGGCAAATTTCACGCCGCTTGCGGACATTGCCGGTAACCGACTTGGAATTCGGCATCCAGGTGACGGCGGACAGACGTCATTGAACACGAAGTAGGAGATTTCACGCTGCCCTGCGCGGGATCTCAAATCCTGGGCAGTTAGCACAGAGACTGACTTGCTCTCTCTGACCGGCACCCCCGAACAATAGATCCCGCCCCGAAAACCGCTGGAAGCGACGGCGTCCATCCAAGCCAGGATGTATGCGAGTTGGACCGGAGAGAGACGCCCCCCTTCTTCCTGATCGAGAAAGATCACCGCTCCTTTAGCGAAGCCTTCGTCGTCTGCCGATTCCGCTGCTCGCGCCCCGTCAATTTTGCCCAGTGTCTGCGCTTCCGCGACCGATGGCAGCTCCTTTTCGAGTTTTCCGTCGAATAGAAGAAGGAATCCAAAGCCGGCCTTATTGACTGCGTCACGCTTCCCTTTCCACGAATTCGACTTTTCTCCGGGAGGAGGGCTGAGCCAATATCCACTGAAAGTGAATCTCTTTTTGAGCTCAGCGAGTGCGGCGTCGCCGGGATACTCGTTCCGATCTAACCCGACGAATACCTGCGGAGCTTTCGCGTCCGCGTTTTCAATCGCTCGGCGGGGCTTCGCTGCGCAGAAGCCCGCGGCCAGGAGAATCAACGCACAGAAAGCAACGGAGAATGCTGCGCCGCACCGCCTTCTATTTACCCGAGCTTCTTTGCGCGTCATAAAATTAAGATGCGGCGCGAAAGCCATCGAGCATTTTCGCCAATGCCTGCCCCGTGTAAGACTTCTTGTTCTTTGCGACTTGCTCGGGCGTTCCCTGCGCGACGATTCGCCCGCCCGCAGCTCCGCCTTCGGGACCGAGATCGATCAGCCAATCTGCCTGCTTGATCACGTCCAGATGGTGCTCGATCACAATGACTGTATTGCCGAGGTCGACTAGACGCCCGAGTACATCGAGCAGTTTGCGCACATCGTCGAAATGCAGCCCGGTTGTCGGTTCGTCGAGAATGTAGAGGGTCCGCCCGGTCTGTCGCTTGCTGAGTTCGCGCGCGAGTTTGATGCGCTGCGCCTCTCCGCCGGAGAGCGTCGTTGAAGATTGGCCAAGTTGCACGTAGCCCAGGCCGACTTCAACCAATGTCTCGAGTTTCTGTCGAATTTGCGGGATGTTTTCTAGAAGTTTGTTCCCTTCCTCGATTGGCATGTCGAGCACATCCGAGATCGAATAGCCTTTGTAGCGAACCGCCAGCGTTTCGGAATTGTAGCGGCGGCCGCGGCAAACTTCGCAGGTCACGTAAACGTCCGGCAGAAAATTCATCTCGATGCGGCGTAGGCCATCACCCTGGCACGCTTCGCAGCGGCCACCCTTCACGTTGAAGCTAAAGCGCCCGGGGCGGTAGCCGCGCTCGCGCGATTCAGGAAGCATTGCGAAGAGATCACGAATGGGAGCGAAGACTCCTGTGTAAGTCGCGGGATTCGAGCGCGGCGTGCGGCCGATGGGCGCTTGGTCGATTTCAATGACCTTATCGATGTGCTCGATGCCCGTGATGGCGCGATGCTGGCCGGGCCGCTCCATCGAACGGTAGAGTTTCTGCGCGAGCGCCCGGTAGAGAATATCGTTCACCAGCGTGGATTTGCCCGAGCCCGACACTCCTGTGACAACCGTGAGCAAGCCCAGCGGAATATTGACGTCCACACTCTTCAGATTATTTGCCTCGGCGCCAAAGACCTTGATCGCTTTGCCGTTCACGTCCCGCCGCTTTTCCGGAACGCGAATTTTCAGCGCCCCGCTGAGGTATTTTCCCGTCAGCGACTTATCGGACGCGGCGATTTGCGGAGGCTGTCCCGCCGCCACCAGCTGGCCGCCCGCATTTCCCGCGCCCGGGCCTAGATCGACGACGTAATTCGCCCGACGAATCGTTTCCTCGTCGTGCTCCACGACCAGCACGGTATTGCCCAAATCCCGCAGGCGCTCCAGCGCCGCGATCAGCCGATCATTGTCTCGCGCGTGCAAACCGATGCTCGGCTCATCCAGCACGTAGAGCACGCCGCGAAGCCGCGATCCGATCTGCGTCGCGAGGCGAATTCGCTGCGCCTCTCCGCCGCTCAGAGTGGCCGCCGAACGCGAAAGACTCAGATAGCCGAGCCCGACGGCGCTGAGAAATTCCAGCCGCGCGCCGATCTCTTCAAGAACTCTGCCAGCGATCTCTTTTTGCCGGGGCGTGAGCTCCCGCGAAATCTGTTTAACGGCCGGCTGCGCATCCCCGATGGCCAGTTCGACAAAGTCCGAAATCGACCGGCCAGCGATTTTCACCGCGAGGCTTTCGGGGCGAAGTCGCCGCTCGTGGCACACACTGCACGGCGCCGCCGACATGTACTGCGTCATCCATTCGCGGTAGGCGTCCGAAGTCGATTCCGAAAAGTTCTGCTCCAGCATCGGAATCAATCCTTGGAAGCGCAGGGTGCCTTTTTCTTTTTTTGTGCGCGAACGCGTCGCTTGCTTCTCTTCCCCGTTTGCACCCGACGCGTCGCCATTTTTCGGCGGATAGCCGTAGAGAATCAGGTTTTGCACGCGCCGATGCATCGCGTCGAACGGTTGTGACAAATCAAATTTGTGCGCGTATGCCGCGAGCTCAAGCGTCCGCTTTACCCAGCCAGACCCCGACCCCGGACCCAGGCCGCCTTCAAAAAGCGGCCGCGACCAATCGACAATTATCTTTGCTGGATCGATCTCGTACTTCGAGCCAAGCCCGTTGCACGCGGGGCATGCGCCGTAAGGCGAGTTGAAGCTGAACGAGCGAGGCTCGAGCTGCGGCACCGAAATCCCGCAGTCCGGGCAGGCCAACTTTTCGGAAAAGGTCCGCTCCTGTCCCCCGACCACGGCGATGGTCACAAGCCCGCCCGCGAGCTTCAGCGCTGTCGTTACGGATTGCTCGAGCCGCGCAGCGATTCCAGGCTTGATCAGTAGCCGGTCAACCACGATTTCTATCGTGTGATTCTTGCGCTTGTCGAGCGGGATCGGCTCGTCCAGCGGGCGCAATTCGCCGTCGATACGGGCGCGCACGAATCCATCGCGCGCATATTTCTCAAGTTCCTTGCGGTACTCGCCCTTGCGCCCGCGCACCACCGGCGCGAGTACCATCACGCGATCGTCGGTCTTGCAGAAGTCGCCGATTAGCGTCGATTGGACGATCTGTTCGGTCGATTGCCGCCGAATCGGCTTGCCGCAGTTCGGGCAGTGTGGCGTGCCGATCGAGCTGTAGAGCACGCGCAAGTAGTCGTAAATTTCCGTAATGGTTCCGACGGTCGACCGCGGCGACCGCGAAGTTGTCTTTTGCTCGATAGCGATCGAAGGCGAGAGACCCTCAATGGAATCTACGTCCGGCCGCTCCATCTGATCCAGAAATTGCCGCGCGTAAGCGGAAAGCGATTCGACGTAGCGCCGCTGCCCTTCCGCATAAATTGTGTCGAACGCCAGCGAAGATTTTCCCGAGCCCGAAAGACCCGTAATCACGGTTAGACTATTGCGCGGGATTTCCAGGCTGATGTTTTTCAGATTGTGCTGCCGCGCACCGCGAACGACGATTTTCTTGAGCCCCATGGCCAGACTGCGCTCTCCCAGTGCCGGCCGCGTACAGATGGAGACACTGCGGCCAGCGTAATTTATCAGGATAAGGAGAACGTGCGCGGCGGGTCAAGCCGAACTCTCGTTAGAGCGGAACTCCATGCCATCACTCGCGAAGAGCACGCGCAATAATCTGGAACAAGTTTTTACTAACGCGCCGCTTCACCGAGCTTCTGTAGGATTTCCAGCCTCCTTGCTTGATAGTGACGGAGCCTCTTCTCTTCGATCTCGTCGCTAACCCGTCCGGCTAGCAAGCCAATCTCGGTCTGGATTGCGATTAGCTCCTTTTCTAACTGTTTACGTTGCAAGAGGCGAAGGTCCATTTCACGAACGGGCTCTCGGCGGCGGATTTGTTCACCAATGGTTTGCTGCAAATCAGCCATCTCACGCAAACCTTTTAAATTGCGAATAGCATCTAGGCAGCTTTCCGCCTCTTCCAAAGTAGCCGGAGCAGCGGCATCCCTCTCCAAAACAACCTGCATGAGCGTTCGACGGTTATTTTCATCAAGCTTGGCACTTACGGCCGCGATATCGAGCTTCCCGGAGTCGGTGCACGAATCGACCAGAGCGGACAGAATGCCCTCACTTTCGAGGCCTCGGTAAAGAGCTTCGGACTTCATCACGCCAGCCAAGTGAGTCCGAAAATCCTCCGCGTCGACTAGGATTTCAATGATCCTGCGCTCCGCCGCCCGAATTCCGAGGCGCCGACTGGAGTCTTGGATCTTGAATTCGGCACGTCGTTCCGAAACAGCTTTTTTTAAGGCGGCTCGCAGAATCGGCTCATCGACTAGCAAGCTTGCCGCAATCTTTCCACCCCATTCAGACCGATCCAGTGCAGTCGGCAGTCGCGAAACATACGGCAGAAGAGAACTAATCGCATCCACCTTCCGCTCAGCGGTCGAAAGATCCGTATGTTTCACACGCCAGATTAGATAATCAAGAAAGGTCGGAGCCTTCTCCAACAAATCGCGATACGCCTCCGCACCTTTTTTCTGGATGTAGCTATCCGGATCGGCGGGCTCCCCGTCGATCGCCGGAAGTGCAAGCACTTTTACCTCGAAGTTCTGTTCGAGCAGAAGCGCCAGCGAGCGCTCAGTCGCGGCTTGCCCGGCACTGTCCGGGTCGTAATTCACGATGATCCGGCGAGTGAAGCGGCCGAGCAGCTTTACTTGCGTCTCGGTTAGGCTGGTGCCGCAACTGGCGACCACGTTTCCGATGCCCGCGCGCGCGACCCCGATCGTATCCATGTAGCCTTCCACCAGCACGGCGAAATCGGATCGGCGAATCGGTTCTTTCGCGCGATCGAGGTGAAAGAGTACGCCGCTCTTTGTGTAAATCGGAGTCTCAGGCGAATTCAGGTATTTCGGTCCCGCCATCTCGGTGTCGTCGCCGAGCGCGCGTCCGCCAAACGCCACGATCTTCCCGCCCTCATTCGCGATCGGAAACATGATGCGCCGGCGGAAGCGATCGAAAATTCGGCCGCCTTGATCGTGAGAAGCCAGTCCAGCCTGCCCGATCAATTTCTCAGGATATTTCTGCCGCAGAAAGCGAACCAGAGATTCGCCGCCGGACGGCGCGTAGCCGATCCCAAACCGCGCGATGGCTTCCTCATCGAGCCCGCGATCTTCGAGATACGCTCGCGCAGCTTTCCCCTCGGTCGTCGCGGTGAGCTGCTTCGCGAAAAACGCCGCAGCCTCGCGGTGCATTTCAACCAGCGCCGAGCGCTGCTGATTGGCGCGCCTCTCCTCCGGCGTGCGCTCGCGCGGCTCCGGAACGGCAATGCCGCATTTTTCGGCCACGGCGCGCACGGCTTCGGGAAACGAACATTTGTCCATTTCCTGCACGAACTTGAATACGTCACCGCCCACGCCGCAACCAAAGCAGTGATAAATCTGCTTCACCGGGTGAACGGCAAAGGAAGGCGTCTTTTCGGCGTGAAACGGGCAGCGCCCCATGAAATTCTGCCCGCTCTTGCGCAGGGACACGTATTCGCCGATCACGCGGACGATGTCCGCCTGCTGCTTCACGCGATCCGCGAATGATCCCGCTTCCGCCACAGTCGTTCTTTCCCCTGACCCTTTTACCGTGCCACCGAGTAAACGACCACGTCAAATCCTCTGCGCTTTGCCGATCGCACGTACCTCATTCCCAGCTTGTGCATCACGTGCCGGGAGGCCGCATTTTGCGGCATCGCGATCGCAATCACTCTCGTTAGGCGCGCCCTTGCAAAACCTTGCTTCATCGCCAGCCGCGCGGATTCTGTCGCCAGCCCGCGCCGCCAATACTGTTTCGCAAGCCACCAGCCGATTTCTACCGCATTCCGGTTCTCAAAGTTCAGTGGCTGCAAGCCGCAAAACCCTAAAGTTCTTCCGTCGGGTCGGCGGACGATTCTCCACATGCAAAACCCTTTTCTCGCGCGATGGCGCATCTGCCTACGGATGAACTCGCGAATCTCGAAGTCCGCCCACGGAACTCCGCCATTAATGAAGCGCATCACGTCCGGATCGCGAGCAATGTCGGCAAAGCATCCGAAATGGATGTGGCTCCAACATTCGAGGCGGAGTCGCGCAGTTTGCAACTCTAATCCTTCAACGTGACAACCGTGACGGCCGTCCCGCCGCGATCGGCAGCCTCCGCAACCGCACTTTGAACCAGAGGATGCCCCGCCAAAAATTCCCCAAGCCCGCGCCGTAACGCTCCCGTGCCGTGCCCGTGGATCACACGGACCCGCGGCTTGCCCGCAACGGCCGCCTGGTCGATGAATTTATCGACACGTTCGGATGCCTCCTCGACCGTGCAGCCGATCACGTTAATCTCGTCGGTGGCCGGTTCCTCAGTAGACGAGTGCACTCGCACAGCACTCGGCGCCAGCCGTAGAAACGAATTTGATTTCGCCGGTTCATTCTCCACCACGGCCGTGACGTCATCGAGCGAGATTTTCATCCGCAGCGGACCGGCTTCGACTTCTCCCAGCCGTCCGTCAACTCGCCGCAGAACCACCGGTGATGGAAATCCTTTCACTCGCACGCGCGTTCCAGCCTCGAGCCGGCTCGCGTCGACGTCCTTTTCCGCGGGCGCCGCTGCCGGGCCAAGGTCCGCCTGCGATTCGGACAAATGCTGAACGATGGCGTCGTCGAGCTCGTTGCGCGCCTCGCTTCGCACTTTCACTGCAGCGCGCTTCGCTTGCTTTTCGATTTGCGCGCGCAGCTCGCGCTCCTTGACGCCCGCGATGGCGCGTTCCATCGCCAGTTCCTGCTGCTTGAGCGCTTCGTTGAATTTCTCTTCCAGCTCGGCGATGCGTCTCTTCTGTCTCGCAACCCATTCGGTCTGCAGTTCCGTGCGCTCGCGTTCCAGTCCATCGGCCTGTTCCCGCAATTCACGTCGGAGCCGGTCGACCTCCTCGCGGCTGCGGTGCAGATATGCAATCAAGTCGGCCGCTTCGCGCGACTCAGGCGTAATCTGCTCGCGGGCCTTCGCGATGATCTCGTGCGGCAGGCCCAGCCGCTCCGCTATGGCGATGGCGCTCGACCCGCCAGGTACGCCGACCATCAGCCTGTGCGTGGGCTGAAGGTTCACTTCATCGAACTCCACCGCGGCATTCACGACGCCCGGCGTCGAGGAAGCCCACGCTTTCAGCCGGTCGTGATGCGTCGTCGCAATGGTCAAGCACCGTCGCTTTCGAAACTCTTCGAGTAGCGCCACCGCAATCGCCGCGCCTTCCTCTGGAGCGGTGCCTGTGCCGAGTTCGTCCATCAGTACCAACGACTGCGAAGTCGCGGCGGCCAACATACCGCGAAGATTCAAAATGTGAGCGGAAAACGTGGAGAGATTCTCGGCAATCGACTGCTCGTCGCCAATATCCGCGAGAACTCGATCGAACAAAGGCATTTCCGCCGCCTGCGCCGCCACCGGAATGGCAGACTGCGCGACAAGCGCGGCGAGGCCCACGGTCTTCAGAGTCACGCTCTTGCCGCCGGTGTTGGGTCCGCTGATGATCAGCACCGTCTCGGCTCCGCCGAGTTCAAGCGTCATCGGCACGATTTCGCCGCCTTCGGCGCGAAGCCGCGCTTCCAGTACGGGATGGCGAGCCGTCGTCAGTTTCAGCACACCGTCGTCGCGAAACATAGGCAACGCGCAATCGTATTCCCGCGCGAATCGCGCACGGGCAAAGATCGAATCGAGCTCCGCGATCGTATCGGCGGCAAACTGCAGCGCCGCAGACTGCGCGCGCAGCATGTCCGTCAGGTCTGCGAGTATTCGTGCGATTTCAGCGGCTTCATCCTCGCTGAGTTGAACCAGCCGGTTATTCAGTTCGATCGCGGCCAGCGGCTCGACAAATATGGTTTGTCCCGTCGCGCTCGCACCGTGCACGATCGCGTCGCGCATTCCCGAGGCGCGCCGATCGGCCGCTCGCACGGGAATTACATAGCGATCGTTGCGCAGCGTGACGTAGTCTTCACCGGCATCCGCTCCACGCGCCCGCAAGATCTCTCGCAAGGTCTTCTGAATTCCATCGCGCGTTCGCGCCTGCGCGTTGCGAATTTTTCGCAGCTCGGGAGAGGCGTCGTCCGAAATTGCGCCATCGGGCAGTATTGCCTTCCGAATCGACGTCAAGATCGGCCGGAAGTCGCCGACGAGGGCGGTGCGTTCGTCCAACCGCGGGAAATCTCCCTTGGATTCGCGAAAATATTCGCGCAGCCATCCCGCGGTCTCCGCAAGCGACGCGGCATCGAGCAACTCCAGAGGAGTCAGAACTGCGGTTGATGCCGCCGCGCCCGCCGATTCCTGCCGAAGGCGTGCAAGCCATAGCTCAGGGTCGGCCAGGGCGCCGAAGCCAAGTTGGCTGCCTCCGCGAAGCCACTCTCGGGCCTCTCGAATAAGTGCGAAATCGTTTTCGAGCGTGTGACGGTCGTGGGACGGGACGAGAGCTTCCGTCCGCCTCCGGCCTGGCGCGCAGGTTGTGTTGCCGCGCACGATCTCTCTCAGGCGGTCAAATTCGAGCAATTGCAGCGCGGATTTCGACATGACTCGGCGAAGGCTTCCGATTTCCTGGGTCGGCTGAGGCGGCAAATCTACTTCAACCGCGGCGGTTCAAGCCAGTGAGTTCAAGGATATCAGGAGAGAGTCGAAAGCGCGCGGGCGCCCTGGACTAATCGCGATCTACGGTTTCTTTGTGGGTTTCCTCGCTGGCGCGGTCTTCTTACCGAACTCTTCTACCATCGCAACTGCCAATGCATCGAGAGTGTCTTCCGTCGGTTTGGTTTTCATCAAGTGGTTGTTCGCGAAAAAAGAAAAGACCAATCGCTGGCCGCTCGCGGAGGTGGCATAGCCCGAAAGCGATTCCACGTGGCCGAGTGTGCCTGTCTTTGCCCACACGTGATCGGCGGCCAGCGTGTTCAACATTCGTTCCGAAAGCGTCCCATCCTCGCCGGCAATAGGAAGCGCCGTATGAAACGCGTCGCGCCAGGACTGCTGATCCGCCCAGCGAAGCAGCGTTGCAACCGATTGCGGAGTAACGAGATCGCGCCGCGAAAGCCCGCTGGCATCGGACATCAGCACATCGTCTTCCGTGATACCAATTCCCTTCCGAAAATCCTCCGCGAATTTCACTGCCGCATCGGAGGTCGGATCGCCAGTCTTTTCGCGCGACGCATCGCGCATGAGCATTTCAGCATGAAGATTTTGGCTGACTTTTGCGACCACACGAGCCGCTTCAGCAAGCGGCAACGATACGTGATCGACCAGCACGTTCGAAGGCAGCCCGCTCGGAGCGCAACATGCGCTCGCTGAAGTTGTAGCCACCGTTGCTCCATGCTGCGCGATCGCTTTGCCGTAAACCTTCACTCCGCGCGCTTCCAGAATTTGCTTCAGCAGAGCCGCTGCGTATTCGGCGGGCGCAGGATTCGCGAGCCCTATCGAGCGCGCTTGCGCATCAGCGGGAATCGCGCCGCTCAAAACGAATTCCATGGAATCGGGATTTCTTTCCACGCGCAGATCTGGCTTCGACCCGCGAGCGCCAGTTGTCATCTCATTCCGGAATTGAAAGAGGCCGCTCGCCCAGGGCTCAACTGCGTATTCCGCAAGGGCCCCTTCAGCGGTGCCAGGCAGAATATTTACGAAGAGTGTTCCGTCGTTAACTTCCAGCGCGGAAACCGGCGCTCCGTAACTCCACAGCATGTCGTCAATCGCCCAGCCCGAAGGGTACTCGCCGCCGGTGAAATAACCGTCATCTCCGACGATGTTGCCCGTGATTTCCGTGACCCCTCGAGCGATCAGCGAATCCGCCATCTCCGCCAACACTTGCTCCGGTGTCCCACTGCGATCGGTTTTGTTCAGGTACGGAACCTGCCGGTTGGACAAATTCGGATCACCCCGACCGACGAGCACCAAATCTCCGACGAGGGCTCCATTGGCGCTGATTGGTGCGCGAGATTCCAGCGTGGTATGAAATCTGTAATCGGGCCCCAACGTCGCGAGCGCCAGCGCAAGCGTGAAGAGCTTCGCGTTCGACGCTGGCGTGAAATACCGGTCGGCATTCTGCGCGAAGAGCACCTCGCCTGTCTCTGCATCTTCAACGAGCAATCCCCAATATCCTCGCGCAACCTCCGGCGCCGAAAGGATTTTCTCAGCACGCGCGCGGAACGCCGCTACATCCTTTCGCTCTCGCGGGACGGACGCAGCTGTGCGCCGCGACCCGCTGCTTTCTTTGCTGCCGTTCGTCTGCGGCCGAGCCGCGTGCGCGAAGCTGCCTATCAGGGCACACGCCAACGCGATTCGAACCGGAGTGCGCATTCCAACTCCCGATTTCATGTTCGTCCGCAAGCTATCGTTTTCGATTCCACGCGTCAAACACGCGCCGCCGAATCCGCATCCAACCTACCAACAGCGGCTGCGTTGCGCCCCGGCTCCGCAACCACTAAGATAGAGTGCGCCAGCCGCATAAGTAAGGAGGATTCAGATGCGTAAAGCGGTTTCATTGTTTCTCGCTGCCGCTCTTCTCGCCCTGCCAATGACCGCTGCGGATAAGGATAAAGACGAGGATCGTCTCCGGAATTGCGGCGTGATCATGAAGGAGATTCTCGACATACCCGACGACATTCCTCAGTCCCTGCTCGACAAAGCGGAATGCGTCATCGTGTTTCCGTCGGTCCTCAAAGCCGCATTTGTCTTCGGCGGAAGTTACGGGCGCGGTGCCATGAGCTGCCGTCGCGGCGAAGATTTCAAGGGCCCGTGGGGCGCGCCGACGATGATGGCTCTCGAAGGCGGCAGCATCGGTTTTCAGCTCGGCGGACAAGCGACGGACTTCGTTCTGCTGGTGATGAACGACCGCGGCGCGAGTTCGATTCTTTCCTCGAAAGTGAAACTCGGGGCCGATGCTTCGGCCGCTGCCGGTCCCAAGGGCCGCGATGCAGAGGCCGCCACCGATGCGACGATGCGCGCAGAGGTTCTGACGTATTCGCGTTCGCGCGGGCTGTTTGCCGGCATCTCGCTCGAAGGCTCGACCCTGCGCCCCGATAATGACGCCAACGCCCGAATCTACGGCAAAAAGATGGACGCCAAGGATATCGCCCTGAAAACCGGGGTGGCCGTGCCCGCCGCAGCGCGCGACATGATCGCCCAACTCGAAAAGCACGCGTCGCACAACACCTCCGAAGGCAAACACCCGTAATTTCTTTTCGATGTTGCCGAGAGGGCCGGGGAATTTCTCCGGCCCTCTTTTTTGGCGCGGCTTGTCCTGATTTGCACAACCGCGCGGCATCCCGTACTCTGATTTTTCGCTCACTTCATGCCCGCAAATTCAGAATGTCCCATCTGCGGCAAACGCAAAGCCGCTCGCTTCTGCCCCGCCAAAGGCGAATTCATCTGCGCCGTATGCTGCGGCACCGAACGCGAAGTCACGATCGATTGCCCCGTCGATTGCGGCTACCTGCTGGCGGCGCATCGCTACGAAGCTCGGCACCGGAAACCGCTGACTGTCGCCGAAACTCCCTTTCGCGATGTCGAGTTTTCCCCCGACGTCATCCACGAATTTCAGTCTGTAGTTTCGGGCTTAGCGTTCGCGATTCTGAAAGCCGCCGCGGAATATCCCGCTGCTGTGGATGTCGATGTGCTAACAGCCTTGCAAGCCCTCGCGGAGACCTATCGCACTCTTGGCTCAGGCCTCTATTACGAGCGCCCGCCCGCCGCCGGTCCGCCACACGCGCTTTACGCATCGCTCGCCGCATTTCTGGAGGACGTCAAAAAGCAGCGCGGCCAGGAACCCGCTCTCGCGCGGCTGAAAGACGGCACAATTTTCTATCTGATCGTTTTTCTATTGCGCGTCGGTAAGCAGCAAACCAACGGCCGCCCTCGCGCGCGAATTTTTCTTCAATTCTTGCGCGCGCAATTTCCCCGCGCCGCTCAACCGGCCGCTCAGGCGCAACCCAGTCGCATCATTGTCCCCTGATCAATCGCAGCAGGGCACTTCGAGCGGCAAGCCCAATTGCGCGACCGCCAGAGGCCGTGGCGGAGCGATCGGTCGCGTCCCGAGATCGTATTTCATGCGCAGCCGCATGAATTTGTCACTGATCTCCTGCCGGTATTTTTCCGGAGCGTACGCCGCGCGGCCGTACCACTGCCGATAGCGCGCAGCCAGCCGCGGAAATTTCTGCTCGATAAACGGAAGGAACACTTTCTTTGGCGCGGGCATCAGGTGCAGCGCGCCTCCCACGAACCACTGCGCTCCGGCAGCCTTCGCCTCGCGCGCGAGCGTCTCCAGATCTTCGTCGCGGTCGGTCAGACCGGGCAGCACCGGCATCACAAACACCCCCGCGCGAATTCCCGACTCGCGCAGCGCCCTCACTGCGGCAAACCGCAAATCCGGCCGCGGCGCGCGCGGCTCAAGCAGCCTCGCCAGCCGCGTTCGCGGCGTCACGATCGTCACGTTGACGCTCACCGCCGAGCGCTCCCCTATACGCCTCAGCAAATCGATGTCGCGTGTCACCTGGTTCGATTTCGTGGTAATCGAAAATTGCAACCCTTCGCGCAACGCAAACTTTTCTAGAATCTCCCGCGTCACTCCGAACTCCCGCTCCGCCGGTTGGTACGGGTCCGTCGCCGTCCCGATCGCGATGTGCTCGCCGATCACGTCCTCGCGCGCCAGATCGCGCGACACGATGGGTCCAGCGTTCGCCTTCGCGTAAATCTTCCGCTCAAAATCCCCGCCATCGAGCTCCATGTACTCGTGCGTGTACCGCGCGTAGCAGTAGACGCACCCGAACTCGCATCCGCGATACGGATTAATCGTCAACTTGAATGGAACCCGCTCCGAATCGCAATGGTTCAGGATCGAGCGGACAGGAATCTGAAAATACTCAACTCCGCGCTTGGCATCGGCCAGCGGAGAATCTGCGGCGAGACGAGCAATGCCGGACAGGCCGGCAGCGGCATTCGGTGGCAGCGAATCCGCCGGCGTGTCCCGCTGGATCGGGACGTTGGGGAATAAGGAGGGAGTTGGGAATGTGGCCATGGCTCGCCTCGTCGCAAAACCATGCGCGCACGATATTCGCTTTTGTTTCGCCTGTCAAGTAGAATATTCGCCTATTTTTCGCCTGTAGCGAGAGGCTGTTTATCACCTCAACCGCGCTCGTGCGAATTGCCAAACTGCGAGATGAGCTTGCGGTCTGCGCTTCTAAATCCCGAAACGTCCCCGCGGCACCGCACGTCTACTCCCAGCGGTAGTTCCGCGCTTCAATGCTCACAAATCAAGTTGCCCGTGTGAGTCGTCGGGTTTAGCATAGCGCCGCCTTTTCATCCTGGGGCGCGCTACGCTCTGCCCGTTCACTGCTTTCGGCGGAACTGCCCTAATCCTGCGTAAAGAGGTATTTCGATGATTGAACGTGTGACGCGCATCTCTGCCACTCTCCGCATGGTTGCCGCAGCCCTCGCGCTCAGCCTTGCACTGGGAGCGAGTCTCGCGATCGCGAAGAAGCTCAACGGCTCTGGCGCCGGCCCCGCGCCGCTCGCAGCGCCCTCTCGCGCCGCGGCTACTCGACGCGCAGCTCCTTCTCCCGCGGGCGATCCCGCCCCTGCGATCGCCGCGCTGAAAAGCCTCGAGTTCCGCAATATCGGCCCGGCCGTGATGGGCGGCCGCATCGACGACTACGCTGTGGACGAAAATAATTCCGACATCATCTATGTCGGCACCGCCGCGGGCGGAATCTTCAAGACCGTCAACGGCGGCAATACCTGGAATCCGATTTTCGAACATGAACTCAGCGCCTCGATCGGATGCATCACCATCGCCTCGCAAGACGACTCCATCATCTGGGTGGGCACCGGCGAAGCGAATAACCGTCAGAGCGCTTCTTACGGCGCCGGCGTTTACCGCTCGCTCGATGGCGGCCGCACCTGGAAGGCGATGGGGCTCGAGAATACGCAAGCCATCGCACGCATCGTCGTCGATCCGCACGATGTGAATACCGTCTACGTGGCCGCGTTGGGTGGCCTCTGGAATGCCAATCACGAACGCGGCGTCTTCAAGACCACCGACGGCGGGAAGACCTGGAATCAGGTTCTCTATATCAACGACGACACCGGCGTCACCGATCTTCGTATCGACAAAGAAAGCCCCAACATTCTTTACGCCGCGGCTTACGAGCGCCGACGCACCGTGTGGGGCTTCAACGGCGGCGGTCCCGACGGCGGCATCTACAAGACCAACGACAATGGCGCCACTTGGCGCAAGATCACCAGCGGCATGCCCTATGCCGATGGCAGCGACGTCGGCCGCATCGCCATCAGCGTCTATCCGAAGAACACCAACATCGTTTACGCCCGCATCCAGAGCCTCCACGGCGGCATTTACCGCAGCGAGGACAAGGGCGAGACTTGGAACCGGCAGAGCGACACCGATCCTCGCCCGATGTATTTCGGCGTGCTCGCCGTCGATCCAAACAATGATCTGCGAATCTGGGTCCCTGGCGCGCCGCTCTATTTCTCCGAAGACGGCGGTAAAACCTTCGTCACCACGCGCGGTAACGGCGTGCACAGCGATTACCACGGCTTCTGGATCGATCCGCACGATTCCAATCACATGATCGTCGGCGTGGACGGCGGTATCTATTTCACGCGCGACGCCGGCCGCACATGGGATCACGACAACATCATCGCCATCGGCCAGTTCTACGAAGTCACCGCGGACAACAAATATCCGTACACCGTCTGCGGCGGCTTGCAGGATAACGGCAGCTGGTGCGGCCCTTCAGGTTCCTTAAAAGGACCGATCGTCAACACTGATTGGGTCAACGTCTCCGGCGGCGACGGCTTCTACAACAAAATCGATACCGAAGGCGAATTCGATTACGCCGAATCGCAGGATGGCGGCCTCGTGCGCCGCGATATACGCACGATGGAGTCCAAGAGCATTCGTCCGCGCGAAAAAGAAGGCGAACCGCCCTACCGTTTCCAATGGAGCTCGCCGATCGAGCTTTCGAGTTTCGACCGTAACACCGTCTTTTACGGCGGCAACTTCCTATTTAAATCCACCGACCGCGGCGACTCGTGGGTGAAGCTCGGTCCGGACCTGACCAATAACGAAGATCGCCGCCAATTGAAGATTCTCGGCAAGCTTCCCACGCGCGATGAACTCTCGCGCGAGGACGGCGTCGAGTGGTGGCCATGCATCACCGTCATCAACGAATCGCCGGTCAATAAAGACGTTCTCTGGGTCGGCACCGACGACGGAAATCTCCAGGTCACCCGCGACGGCGGAAAGAATTGGACCAACGTCGCCGGCCGCGTTCCCGGCGTTCCGAAGGGAACCTACGTCAGCCGCGTGGTCGCCTCGAAATATGCGGAGGGCACCGCATACGCTGCATTCGATGGCCACCGGATGGGTGACTTCAAGATATATCTCTTCGTCACCACCGATTACGGCCAGAACTGGCGCGCAATTTCCAGCGGCATCACGGAAAAAGACGGCATCGTCCACGTCGTCCGCGAAGATCCCAAAGTGCAGGGATTGCTCTACGCCGGTACCGAGCGCGGTCTTTTCATCTCGTTCGACCGCGGCTCGAACTGGTCGCGCTTTCAGCTCAATTTGCCGACCGGAATTCCGGTGGACGACATCCTCATCCATCCGAAATACAACGACATGATCCTCGGCACGCACGCGCGCTCGATCTGGATCCTCGACGACATCACCCCGATTCAGCAGGTCGCGCAGGCCATGGATTCGGACGTGAAGCTGTTCGACGTTCGTCCGACCACCTCGTTCCGCTCGCAGGGTGGCCGCGGTGGCGGCGGTTTCGGATTCGGCACGCACGCCTTCGAGGGAGCTAACCCTCCCGATGGTGCGCTGCTGAATTTCTACCTCAAGAATCCGCTCGGCGAACGCGATCGTCTCACGATCACCATTTCCGATTCGTCCGGCAAGACCGTCCGCGAAATTCAGTGCCGCTCGCCTCGCGCGCCGGCGCCCGGCATCCAAGTTCCTCCCGAACTTGCGGCGGCGGGCATCACGGCGGCGCAGATCAATGGCTTCATCGGAGCTGCGAACTGCACGCCAAGTGAAGGCGTAAATCGCTTGCCGTGGGATTTGCGCATGTCTCCTCCCGTCGATCCGCAGCAAGCTCTTGCGGGTGGTGGTGGCGGCGGATTTTTCGGTGGCGGAGGCCGCGGGCCGCTCGTCGATCCCGGCACTTACACCGTGAAGATCACACTCGGCGACAAGTCCGATTCCAAGAGCGTCACTGTGAGCGAAGATCCGCGCATTCAGATGTCAGACGCGGATCGCGCCAAGCGGCACGACGCCATCATGAAAGCGTTTGAACTTTCCCGCGATTCGAATAATGCCCAGCGTGCGGTCACCGGTATCAAAACCGCTCTCGACGGCGCCATCAATTCGTGGCAACGCCCGCAGGGTCAGGGGCAAGGTGGCCCGGGCGGCGCACAAGCTGCCGCGGCTGAGCAGGCCGCGCCTCCGGCTGGCGGAGGTGGTGGGCGCGGTGGCCGTGGCGGAGGCGGTGGAGGCGGACGCGGAGCAGGCGGCGGAGGTGGCGCCGCACAGGCCGCAGGTCCGGCGCCGATTCCCGTCCCGGACAACGTCCGCAAAGCAGCCGAAGACCTGCAGAAGCAGGTCAACGAGGTCTCCGGCAAATTCGTGAATCCGCAGGAAGAAGGTGGCGAGCAAGGCGGAGCGGGACCCGCGCTGGTCTATCGTCCGCCGACTCTGACGCAACGCATCGGTCAAGTGCTTGGCGGGCTGCAAGGGATAACCACAGCACCCACGCCCGACGAATTGGCCGAGATCGATCTGCTCACGAAAGAGCTGGCCGAGGTCACTCCGAAAATCGATCAACTTCGTGAGGGCCTCGCTAGTCTCAACAAGCTGATGAACGATTCCAGTGTTCCGCACATCGTCGTGCCGCAAAATGTTCCGGGTGGCCGCGGCCGCCGCGGGGGCGAGATCGATAACTAACGCACTCTTCGCAGATCAAGTAGGATTGCCGGGCATTCCGCTCCTGCAGTGGAGCTGAATGCCCGGTTTTTCTTTTCAAAAGAGGTCAGCGATGAAATCGAAGGCACTCGTTGCGTTTGCCGTGTGTTCAATTTTGGCGCTTGGGTTGGCGCCGCGCGAAATCCGTTCTCAGGAAGCTGCGAAGCCCTCCGACTCTGCGAAGAAAGACGACGCAAAGGCCACTTTGCCGCTGAAGCCTGAACGCAAAATCGAGATCTCGACCGACGAAGGCACGTGGATGTCGCTCGATGTCTCTCCCGACGGCCGCACCATCGTCTTCGAGTTGCTCGGGCACCTTTACACAATGCCCGTCGAAGGCGGCCAAGCCAAACCGCTCGCCACCGGCCTGCCCTTCGATTCCCAGCCGCGCTATTCGCCCGACGGGAAATTGATCGCGCTCATCAGCGATCGCGACGGCGGCGAAAATCTTTGGATCATGAAATCCGACGGAACCGATCCGAAAAAGCTTTCGCACATGGACGATGGCGAACTCGCTTCGCCGGTGTGGACTCCCGACGGCCAGTACGTCCTCGTTTCTCAAATGACCTGGAGCCAGCGCACTTACGAATTGTGGATGTACCACGTGCAGGGCGGCACCGGCGTGCAGGTCACGAAGTCGCGCACCACCACCGGCCCCGCGACGCCGACTACACCGCGGCTCAACGCTCTCGGCGCAGTGTTTTCTCCGGATGGCCGCTACATCTACTACGAGCGCCGCGCGGGCGGCTTCGCCTACAACGCCATGTTTCCGCTCTGGCAGATTGCCCGCCACGATCGCGTCACAGGTGACGACGACACGCTCACGCAGGTCCACGGCAGCGCCATCCGTCCCCTGATTTCACCCGACGGCGGCAAACTCATCTACGGCACTCGCTATGAGACGAAGACCGGCCTCCGCCTTCGCGATTTGAATACCGGCGAGGATCACTGGCTGAAATATCCGATCCAGAAAGACGATCAGGAATCGCGTTTCACTCGCGATCTTCTCCCTGGCTACGCCTTTCTTCCCGGCGGCAAGGAAATCATCATGGCCTGGGACGGAAAATTTCATCGTCTGAACATCGAAAGTGGCGCCGATGCCGTCATCCCCTTCACCGCGCAAATCAGCGAAGACCTCGGCCCCGATCTTCACATCAAAAATAAAATCGACGAAGGTCCGGTTCGCGCCCGCATCATTCAAGATGTTTCGCAGTCGCCAGACGGTAAGCGCATCCTCTTCTCCGCGCTCACGCACCTGTACTCAATGGATCTTCCGGATGGCCCGTGCCGTGACGCCTGCAGCGGTTCGCCGCGCCGGATCACTCGTGGCAATTCGCGCGAATTCCAGCCCACCTGGTCGCCGGATGGCCGTTGGATCGCCTACGTCAGTTGGGAAAATGGGCAAGGCCAGATCTGGAAGATCGCCGCTGACGGCTCCGGTGAGCCGCAGCAGTTGACCCGAATGGCTGCGTTCTATAGCGACCTGACGTGGTCGCCGGATGGCGATCGCATCGTCGCGCTGCGCGCTTCAGCCCACGATCGTCTTGTCGAGCCGGAGGACTTCGGCGAACTCGTCGGCAGCGATGTAATTTGGATTTCCTCAGGCGGTGGTCAGACGCACCTCATCTCGCCTGCGCGCGGCGTTGGTCGCCCGCATTTCACGCACGAAAAAGATCGCGTCTATTTCTACTCGCGCGAAGGGTTGCTCTCCATGCGCTACGACGGTACCGACCGCCGCACGCATCTGAAAGTCACCGGGACGGGCTTGTACACCTCCGAGGGCCCCGCCCCCGCCGATGACGTAATCGCCAGCCCCGACGCCCATTGGGTGCTCGCGCACGTCATGAATCAGCTCTACGTCGCCGCGATGCCGGAGGTCGGAGGCGAAGCGCCCACCGTCAACGTCAATTCGTCCATCGTCCCGATTAAGAAAATCACGGACGTTGGCGCTGACTATTTTTCATGGGCCGATGACGGCAAAACTATCACTTGGGCCGTCGGCTCGAGCTACTTCCGCGTGCCGCTCTCGAGCATCACTTTCGAACCGGCAAAGAAGGCCGAAGACGCGGACAAGTCTGCTGAACCATCAGGCTCGAGCGGAGAGAAAGGCTCCGGCGCCGACGCCGCGAAATCCTCTTCCGGCAATCAGGGCGATAAATCGAAAGTTGCGGAAAAGCCGCCGCAGAAAAATCCTCAGCAGCAGGAATATCGCGCGCCCGTCGAAGCCACGCGCAAGATTCCGCGGGGCACGCTTCTGCTTCGCGGCGCGACGATCATCACGATGAAGGGAGACGAAGTCATCAAGGACGCCGACCTCGTGGTCAAAGACAATCGCATCGTCTCCGTCGGCAAACGCGGCGCGGTTCCCACGGGTGCGCAGGTGATCGACGTCCGCGGCATGACGATTTCTCCAGGCTTCGTCGATACCCACGCCCACTGGTTCGAAATCCGCCGGGGCGTTCTCGATCTCCAGAACTGGGACTTCATGATCAATCTCGCCTACGGCGTCACCACCGGTTGCGACGTCCAGACCTCCACCAACGATATGTTTGCGTATCAGGATCTCGTCGATGCCGGAGAAATCCTCGGCTTCCGCGCCTTCAACACCGGCCCGGGAGTTTTCTCCGACAACGCCTTCAAGTCGCTCGATGAAGTGAAAGGCGTCCTCGATCGCTACAAAAACTACTACCGCACGAACTACATCAAGAGCTACATCGTCGGTAATCGCAAGCAGCGCGAGTGGATGGTCATGGCCTCAAAGCAGCTCGGCTTGATGCCCACCACCGAGGGCGGCCTCGATTTCAAACTCGACATGACGCACGCCATCGACGGCATGGCAGGCAATGAGCACACCCTCGCGATGCTTCCGCTTTCGAAAGATGTCGTCGAACTCTTTGCGAAATCGGGCGTCTCCTACACTCCCACGTTCATCGTCGCTTACGGCAGTCCCTGGGCCGAGAACTACTTCTTCGAAAATACTGAAGTTCACGACAATCCCAAACTCGCCCATTTCATGCCAGAAAACGTGCTCGACGCAAAAACGCAGCGCCGCCCAGAGTGGTTCCGCAAAGACGAATACAGCTTCCCTCAGCTCGCCGCGCAAGCCGTAAAGATCATTCGCGCGGGCGGACACGTCGGCATCGGCAGCCATGGTGAAATGCAGGGCATCGGTTATCACTGGGAGATGTGGGCGCTCTCGATGGGCGGAGCCACTCCCATGGAAGTGCTCCGCGCCGCGACGCTCCACGGCGCCACCATGCTCGGCCTCGATCAGGACCTCGGTAGCATCGAGCCCGGCAAGCTCGCTGACTTCGTCATCTTTGAAAAGAATCCGCTAGAGGACATTCACAACACGAACACGATCCACTACGTGATGAAAAACGGCGAGCTGTTTGAAGGCGACACGCTGAACCAGGTATACCCCGAAAAAAAGCCGCTGCCGCCGATGTGGTGGTGGACCACAGACAAAGTAATTTCAGCGGAAACCACGACTCACTAAATAAAGAACGGCTCCGCCCCGGTTTCCCGGAACGGAGCCGTTTTATTTCTGGTGGCTCTACATCCTGTGAAAGTTACTTAGTACCGGCACGTGTCGCGGTCGATTCGAAGCTGGTTCCGCCAACGGTCAGCTTGCCTGCTGTTTTCACCGTGGCGCCGCACAGCCTTGTTCAGGCTGATTTCATCGTTCCGGACTCTTCGCTCGCACCTGTTCGCAGCGTGCAATGCGGGGACGCCGCCGATCAGCAAAAAGCCGCCCAACGTTGCTGTCGCGAGCAGCGACCTGCCAACTTTCTTCATGTTGCCGCTCATATCGTCCTCCTTCTCGTTCGAACGCTCTCACGTTCGAATCGTTCCTTTCACGAGAACCATTCCAACACATCGCGATTGACCTGTCTTTCGGGTAATCGCTCCAAATTCATATTGATGTCATGTAGGCCAGTAGGGTGAGTACTGTCGCTGCAAGCCTTTCATATTCAGTCAGTTCAAGACAGCCCCTCGGGTCTCCACCTTAGCCCGAATTCCGTTCTTGGGCCTCAGCGTAATCGACGGAAAAAGCTCGATCTTATGCCCCGCCGCTACCCCCAGCCGGTAGCGGCTCGCGATCGTCGCGAGCACCAGCACGGCCTCCATCATTGCAAACTGCGCGCCGATACAAATTCTCGGCCCGCCGCCAAACGGAAAATAGGCGAATCGCGGCAGCTTCTGCGCAAAGCTTTCCGTCCACCGTTCTGGAAGGAATTTCTCCGGCTCAGGAAAATACCGCGCATCGTGGTGCACCACCCACGGACTCATCCCCACGCTCGATCCCGCCGGCAGCGCGTATCCGGCGATCTCCACCGGCTCAAGCGCCAGTCGCAGAATTACGTATGCCGGCGGATACAGCCGTAGCGCCTCTTTGACCACTTTTTCGGTATACGGAAGCCGCGGCAAATCCTCCACGCGTGGCGCCGCGCCCGCAAACGCCGCATCCACCTCTTGGTGCAGCAATTTTTCCGCTTCGGGATGATTCGCCAGCAAATACCATGTCCATGAGAGCGCGAGCGCCGTAGTTTCGTGTCCCGCGAGGAGTAGCGTCAAAAGTTCGTCGCGCAGTTGCTGATCGCTCATCCCTTTTCCTTCATCGTCCCGCGCCGCCAGCAGCATCGAGAGCAAATCTCCCGTGTCGCGTCCCGACGCGCGCCGCTCTGCGATGATCCCGTACACGATCTTGTCCAGCTCCGCGATCGCGCGCCGGTATTTCCCTTCGCTTCGCCACGAAACCACTCTCAGCGGCTTCAAAATCCGCTCCGGCCGCGCCGAAACCTCCAGCAGTTCCTCGAGCGCATCGCGTATCCGCGCACCCATCGCGCCGATCTCCACGCTGAAAAGCGTCCGCGCGGCGATGTCCAGCGTCAACGCCATCATGTCCTGATGGATGTCTCGCTCTTCCCCCGCACGCCATCCTTCCATCGCTCGCACCGTGCAATCCACCATCGTCTTCGCGTAGCTCTGGATTCGCGCGCGATGAAACGCCGGTTGGCTTAGCTTCCTCTGCCTCTGCCAGAAATCGCCCTCGCTCGTGAGCAGTCCATTGCCGAAAAGCTCGCGGTTCGCCTGTAGTGCGCGGCCCTTCATGAATTTGCGCTGGTGCGTAACCAGAACTTGCTCGATGTATTCGGGTCGATTCAGGAAGTAAACGTGATAACCCAAGAACCGGCAGTGGTAAATGTCGCCGTACTCCCGCGCCCAGTCCGTCATCGCCTTCAGGCGGTCGCCGGACGTCAGCGGCGTCACTCCAATCAGCCAGCGGCCCTTCGGGCCCTCCGGTCTGAGAATCTTCGGCATGATTCATCTTCGCCAAAGTCTCGCAGCCGCGCAATCTCGGCGCACGTCCGCGCAGCGCCGCACAACCATCCGCGGCACCGCCGTGCGGCGCATGAGTTTACAGCTTTTAGTTCGGAGTTTTTATTGCGGCAGCGGCGTCGACGTCGGTCCCGCAGGCGCGTTGAATTCCCGCCGGATCACGTTCGTCTGATCGACGTAAAAATACCACTGGCCTGTCGTGCCCGGGCTGATCGGATTCGCATTGATCTTGTACCCAGTCACTGGGCCCGATCCGCTCGGCGTGTACACAAACGTGTATCCGCTGCGGGTACCCGCCGCGAGCACCTGATCGATCAAATCCGCGTTGGTGGCTGACGCCTGCGTTCCGGATGGCGGAGGTCCCAGCTGCGCGAGCGTCGACGAAAACCCACCTTGGTAGGAAACGTCGTAATTCACTTCTTCGGTGGCGAGAGATCGCAACGCGCCGGCCGCAGCCGATTCGTTCGCCGCCATTTTCGATTTCAACAAATTCGGAATTGCGACCGCCGCGAGGATCATGATCACCGCAACGACCACTATCAATTCCAGAAGCGAAAAACCCGCCTTGCCTCTCCCCACCCCCGCAGGTGCGCGGTTCATCTTCATAGGTCCTCAATTTGTTGCGCCGCCGGGAGAGAGTGGTGGCGCAATACCACGTCCTAATTATCGCCCATCGTCACGATCTTTTTCGGCTGTACTGAAGTACAGGCGTTCCGTTGCGCAAAACCAAGCAGAGCCCGAACCTACGCGCGACGCTTCATTTCCGGCCCCGCTGCCGCGCCCCTTCCATCGCTTCCCACATGCTTTCTGGCAGCTCGCCCAGTTCGTTAAACTCACCCGCTCCCCGCAGCCACAGCCCGCCGTCGATCACCACGCACTCCCCATTAATGTATCCCGCAGCGTCCGAAATCAGGTACACGGCCAGATTCGCCAGCTCTTCGTGCCTCCCAAATCGCTTCATCGGGTGCGATTCGAGCGCCTTTTTTTCCAATTCCGCGCTCGGCATCAGCCGCGACCACGCACCCTCCGTTGGAAACGGCCCCGGCGCGATCGCGTTCAACCGGATCTTGTACTTCGCCCACTCCACCGCCAGCGAAGTCGTCATCGCCAGCACGCCGGCCTTAGCGCACGCCGATGGCACCACATATCCCGAGCCGCAGTTCGCCGCCGCATACGTCGTCGTGATGCTCAGCACCGTTCCCGCGCGCTTCGCCGCGATCCATCGCCGTCCCATCGCCAACGTGCAGTGAAAGCTTCCTTGCAGCACGATCCCCGTTACCGCGCTGAATGCCGTCGGCGATAGCTTCTCCGTCCGCGCGATGAAATTCCCTGCGGCATTGTTGATCAGCGTATCGATCGCCCCGAATTTCGCTTCGGCTTCACCGATCGCGCTCTCGACAGCTGCAAAATCCCGCACGTCCGCCGTCGCAAATTCGCAAACGCCTCCGTTCTTCCGGATCGCCGTCGCAGTTTCTTCCAGCGGTTCGCGCCTGCGCGCCACCAAAAACATCTTCGCGCCCAGTTCCGCCATCCGCAGCGACATCGATCGCCCCAGGCCCGTGCCGCCGCCCGTGATCAGCACCGCCCGTCCCACGAGCAAATTTTTGTCGAACACGATTCCTCGCCTTCTCCCTGTGCCACTCGCGCTAACAATCAAAAATCTACGTGCAGCCGCATCGCTGGCATCAGCACTGGCCCGCGGTCGCGATTGTAGCCCGGGTTGTTCACGTGCTGCAGATCGAACGATCCGAACACTCCGCGCCAGAGATGCGCCGTGTAGAAAGCCTCCACGATTTTCTCGTGGCCATAGTTCAGGTTTCCATCACATAGCAGGAATCCGCTCCCTCCGAGTTGCAGATAACGCCGGTGATCGCCCGAAATCTGATTGTCCGTGAACGCCGCCCCTAAGTGATCGAGCTTGCGATGCCAGCGATCTCCGCTGCCCGCCGCGCCCAGAGAAACCGTTTCGTTCACCTCGGTATACGCAAACGATTCATGCTGCCCTTCATTCCATCCCCATCGCGCAAACGCCGTAATCCACGAATTCACCGGCTGCTCGAGGTTCACACCGAATCCATATTTCACTCTGCCTTCTGCCCTCGACGCGACGATGTCCGGCACGTTCGTCTGGTGCGCCAGAAACGCGTTGATCGCTTCGCGATAGTCCCCCATCTCCGCATGATTGGCGTAGGTGAGAAGCCGTGCGATGGTTTGCCGCTTCGGAATCACAGTGGGACGCAGCTCGAATTCGAAGTTCTCAGCGCGCGATCGCGAAATCTTCCAATCCAATTGAATTCCATTCGCCACCCGCGGCATCAGCGCTTCCGAAAATCGCATCGCCCAGCCGCGGTCGTGGTATTCCGCTTCCACTCCGACTGTGTACCCGCGCGTGTCCGCGGCATAGTCGTACCCGCCATTGTCGTCGATCGTCCAGTTCAGGAATTGCAGATGGCTGTCGCTGCCTGCCGAATTCAGGTCGAAAGAATCCACCATGGAAAATTTTCCCGCACGCAGATCAATCCGCCGCACCGGCACGGTAGTCTCCAGATCGAGCGGTCCGCGTTCCGCCGGCTCGCTTTCGCTTGAAAGCGCGAATGTCTTGTGTACAAAAAATCTGCCGACGTAAGGATTTGCGCCCAGCTCCGGATTTCGCACTACATCGAGATTGGTAAATCCCGCCAGTCCTAGCGCCGCGCCAACGCCTGCCCCGCCCGCGCTCTCCGGCGAAAAAATCACCTCAAAAGATTTGGTGATCTGAACGCCCAGATAGAGTGTGAAGACACGCGATGTCGCGCTTTGCGCCGCCGCGCTCAGGCTGTTCGGCCCACTGTAGGGAGAGCGAAACGCCGGGTGCCACTGCAGGATGATGTTTCCCTGGCCGGAAGCCCAAAATCGGCTGCTCTCAGAATGCGGGGATAGAGTTGCTGAGGAATCTTGATCCGAATCTTGGCCTTGCTGATCTGGCGCTGCTGCAGTTTGGGGTGCGGCCGTTGGATTAGCCGATGGCGGGGCTTGTGCACACACCGAGGCGGGTGCCAGAGGCCATAAAACTGCCCCCGCCGCCAGGAGTAGGTTCCGGAGGCTCACAGTCGTTTCTCATCGAGTTCGGTGCGCTATTGCGTTCGCGCCGCTACGTGTATACTATACCCCCCTAGGGTAGGTCAACCGGAATGTCTCATCTCTCTCGAGAAAAATTGGATCTCGTCAACCGCACCAAGAAGGTCATCGGGCAGCTGGAATCCGTCCTGCGAGGCCTGAATGAAGACGATCGCTGCTCCGACGTGTTACAGCGGCTCGCCGCCGCGCGCGGCGCCATCAATAGCCTCATGGCCGAGCTCATGGAAGACCACATCCGCAATCACATGCCCAGAAAAAGTAAGACTTCCGAAGAGGCTGTCGAAGACGTAATCGAAATCGTCCACACGTATTTGAAGTGACCGTCGCTTGGCCAATGAATTCTCGATGAATTGTGGTTGTGGTGCCAAATGGGAGAGTCTTCCTTGTTGGCGACTCCGCCCGTTGCGCGTCCATTCGATACATGATCACTGTTTGTCTAACTACCTGATGCTATAATTCGACTCCATGTCCCTTTCTTGCCGAAGAACAACGATTCGCGCCCTACAAATCGCTCTCCTCGCGGCGTCGGTTCAGACGTGTTTGATCGCGCAGGATTACGACTCACGCGATTTTGTCGAAAAAGCGGCAAAGCGTGGCGACATTCATGCCATGCACCGGCTCGCTGAAATGGCGAGGGATGGGGAAGACGGTCCTCAGGATTTCAAACTCGCGGCGGCAATCTTCCTTCGCCTCGCTCAAGCTCACGATTCCGAGGCTGCATTCCAGCTCGGTTATTTCTACGCAAATGGATGGGGCGTCGATCGCGATGTCGCCGAAGCGCAAAAGTGGTTCGATATTGGAGCCGTAACCGGCATGCAGCAGGTCCAATTGGCGGATCTTTATGCTGAGGGCCGTATATTACCCAGAGACGACGAAAAAGCCATTGCCCTCTACAAGCGCGCGGGATCGGTAGGTGCTGCGGAAATCGGACTCGCAAAGATGTATGCCGAAGGTCGCGGTGGCTCGCAGAACTTCGAAATGGCAGCTGAGCAGCTTCACAACGCCGCCGTCGGAAATCATCCAGAAGCGCAAATCTTATATGCCGACATGTTGATGGCAGGGCGTGGAGTCCCACAGAACACATCAGAAGCTTTGGATTGGTACCAGAGGGCGGCGCAGCGACGATTAGGTGAAGTTGCGCACGATATCGCTATAGAATACAGCGGCGCTCGCGGCTCTGATCGCGATCCGAAGTTGGAATTCAAATGGCGGCGGTATGCGGCATCTCTAAGCATGGATTTGGCTGAGACACAACTTGCGAACGCATACTTGGCAGGCAAGGACGTCCCGCGCAACCTGATCGACGGATTCGCTTGGCTCGCTATTGCAAGAACACAATGGGCCGCAGCGGGGAGCGAATTTGACCGATTGGCGAAAGAGGCCCCGGATGACTTCCTCGGCAAGGTACAGTCGCGAGTCAACGAACTGCAGTCACTAAAGCAAACCACCGGCGGTTATTTCGATGATCCCCTCTATACTTCGCCGATCCCGCAAATCGACATATTGCGTAGGCTCTCCCAACAGCAGATTCCGCTCGCACAAATCCGCCTTGCCTATGCATATCAGAAAGGTCAAGGAGTCCCGTCTAACCTCCACGCCGCGATTACGCTCTACAAGCTCGTCGAGCGCGACGGACCCATGGAATTGCATTTGCAGATTGGCGAGGCTTATTTCGAAGGCCAGGACGTTCTGCAGAATTACAACTTAGCCCGCAATTGGCTCGGTCGCGCCGCGGAGGATGGATCGATGCGCGCGGCTATGTTACTCGGGGAGCTAGATCGTGATGGCAAAGGCGGCGACCGCAACCTTGAGAATGCCGCGATGTGGTTCTTGCTTGCTGCGGCCGACAGCAACGCGAAGCACGATATGGAAGGTATGTCGGGCAAGCTGACTGCCGAGCAGGCTCAACGAGCCCAACAACTGGCCGACGTCTGGCGCATGAAACATCCGGAGCCTTTACACTAAAGCGCGTGTGGGTCCACGTCGGAGCCGACGACCTTGCGGCAAGAACCTAATCCAGCTTCAGAGGGGTGATGTTTCCGTCTCTCTTGATCCCCATCTGTATCGGCCGCGGCGGGCCCGCCTTCGGCAGCGTCACTTCCACCCACAGCTCTTCCCCGCGATGCAGTATCGGTCCGCTCGCCGTGTCAGGAATAAAGACAAGCACCGGCTCCTCGATTCTCGCTTCCAGTGCGTCTGCCCTTTTGCTCAGGTAAACCCATCCGCCGGAGCCCTCGCCGTGGGGCACTGCCGTGAGCTGGCCATTCCGGACCTCGAAATACGCCCACACGCGGTTCGCCATAAAATTCTGGTACCGCTGATTGGGATTCGCTTCAGGCGCCGAAAAACCTTCCGCAGGAATCCGCAGATACTCGCTCAAATATCGCCCGCGAATCGGCAAATCCGGATCGTACGTCTGGCACCACACCCAAACGCGCGGCCGCGTGGCGCGCTCGTACAAAAGTTTTCCGCCGATTCCCCCGATCAACGCGAGCTGGACCGCCGCAACGACCAGTCCTTTTATCAGCGGCTTCACGTCGCAGCCTCCATCTTCGCCACAAGCCGCCGCCGCGTCCGCTCCAGCGCGTAGCCGCCTGCAATGCAAATCACGCCCAAAAGCAGAAGACTCAACGAGCGGTCCAGCTTGTCCATGAATCCGTCGAAGTAGAAAAAGAGCACCGTCAGCGCGAAGCCGGCAATCCCAAGATTCACGCGCTCTTTTCTCCGGTCGCTGAACCCCCACAAGATCAATCCGGCAGCGCCCAGCGCGCACACCGCGTACAGCAAGACAATCATTCCGAAATCCGGATCCGCGACGTATGCCCCCGGCTTTTTGGTGTGGCTATAAATCGCCGTGACCGTTGCCAGGCACGCCCACGCCACCGCCAGCGCGTTCTTCCACGACTCCGCTCCGGAGAGCAGCCATCCCACTGCCAGAGGCACGAGGATCGCGATCGCCCATCCCGCGAGCTGTCTCTCCGCGGAAACCGTCTCCCGCCACGGCTCATACGTATAGTGGCTTGTTTCAACCGCGGCCCAGATTCCTACCACGCACGCAGGAAGCAGCGCGATTCCGCCGATCCACGCCAGCGCTTTTCTCGTCGCGCTGTCTTCCGCGCCGCGCCGCGCCGATAGGTACGCTGCCGCAAGCGCCATGAGCCCCGCGCTTATCGGATACTCCGCCCGCCAGCCCCACCGCGTCGTGATGCCCCACTGAGCCACCAGCCACGATGGCGCCAGCACCGCAAATAGCGCTGCCTGCGGCCATTGCCTCAGCACGGCATAGCCTGCCGCCGCGCCCGCGGCCCACAGCAGAATCCCCGTCGCCCAGTTTTCCTGGAGATTGAAAATTTGCCCGGTGAGGAAGATCCCCGCTCCGAACGCAATTGTCCCAATGGCGTGAAAAGTTACCGAAAGCGCGGAGAATTTATCGGCCGCGAACGCCGCTGCCACGTGGAATGCAGCGACCATGAAGAGCACGATTGCGAAGCATTCCGTGGGAGAGAGGCGGTCCCAATGTGCCGCCACGAAAAGCGTGATGCTAGCTGCAACGAGCAGCCCGCCGATCGCCAGCGCCAATATCGCCGGCCAGCGAAATGTCGCGCGCTTTTCGTCCCCCGCTTCAAACGCCCGGATGCGCTCGGCCGCGGCGGCGTCGATCACTCCGGCCGCGAGCCAGCGCGCAATTTGAGATTCGAATTTCGATTCAGGTTTCAAATGGGGGCGTCGGCTGCGCGGCGCCATTGCCCATTTTCTAGCACAGCGCGAGGTCGCGCGCCAGATACTAGCGGCCGGCCGATTTCGTTCGTGACTCCGCCGCCATTCGTTCTTGCCGATATTTCCGGCCGCGCTCAAACCCGTGCTTGAACGACGGCAGGTCGTATACCACGGGATAGAATTCGTGCAGCTGGTTTTTTAATTCGCCGTAGCTGCGGCCTTGCGTCCAGGCGTGCTGTGCCGCTTCAAATCCGTCGCGATAGGCCGGCTCGTCGCGCTCGAAATCTCCGCCGTCAGACGTGTAGTGTTCCTTTTCCACATCCCGCAATCCCACCCACCACATCTCTCGCGCGCGGTCGATCGTTTCCGCGCCGGCGCGATCCATTGCGCCTCGCGCCATATCCTCCAGCGCCGGATCGACCTCCGCGATCACCACTGTCCGTCCTTGTCTCAGCGCGTCCTCATACACAAAAAGCTCGTCCTCCGGCAGCCCTTCCGATAGTTTCGCGTCCAGCTTGCCGCCCAGCGTTCCCCCTGTCAGCGCTCCCACGATCGCACCGCCAAAAGTTCCCATCGCGATCAAAGGCCCGATTCCGGGAATCATGCTCCCCGCCAGCGCGGCGGTTAGCTCGAATCCGCCCGCTGTACCCACCGCTCCTCCAACGACCGCGCCCATGGCCTTTCCCATGCCCGGTTGCTCCGCCTCCATCTTCGGCAGCTTTTCCAGCTCTTTCTCCGTCGTCTGCGGCGTCACCAGCGAAATCTGCGCATTCGGCACTCCCGCCGATCGCAATTCGGAAACACCCTTCACCGCCTGTTCGCGCGTCAGAAAAACTCCCGCGACAGTCTTCATGGCAACCTCCGGGAAAAGGCAAAAGGAATCTGTAAAAAGCAGTACGCCTATTGGATGTGAACACCCGCAGATTCGTGCCCAGGGCGGGGCGCGCGAGCGGAATTCAATTGCTCACGCGCGAAGCGCGAATGGCCGCTCGAAAGCTACGCGGTTACAGCCAGCGCTGCAGGCTCGGCCTCGTAGCCCTCATCCTGCGCTATCTTCATCGCCGCCGCGCTCACAGCGTTCTTGTCCGCGTTTTGCGGCAAGTCGGCGTGCCGGCGGATCACCTCTTCGCCGGAAATAATCCTCACCAGCCACTTATTCTTGCTGGAATCCCAGGAAACTTCGACACGGTCAGCGCGCATGGCTACCTCCGGATGGATTAGCGCGAACTATACCCCTATTGGAGCCGCGAAGTAAGAGGTCGGTTACGCAAATCCCCGCCGCATTGCCGTCGTCCCACGTTGGATTGGATTCTGGCGAGGGACACCACATTGAACCCGAACCAAAACAGCACTGGTATCGTCTTAAGCGGTGGAGCGACTCCAGGAGGACGTGATGTCCAAATCTCTGCTGGGAGTTCCTGTCCTAAGTGGGCTTATGGCGTTGCTTCTCGGCGGCAGCCCTCCTCAGCATTCCAATTACATCGAGCTCGGGAAGTCGCGTCTCGTTATCGTGAAGATCCCGGCCGGCACGTTTCGCATGGGCTCGGACGAGGTCATTCATGCCGACGATGGTTGGAGTCTCTGCTCGACATGTTCCTCCCGCAACGAGGTAGAGCGCCCTGTACACCAGGTTACCATTAGCAATGATTTCTGGATGGGCCAGTTCGACGTCACTCAGAAACAATGGCAGGACGTGATGGGCAACAATCCATCCGCCAATCTGGCTGCTGGCCCTGACGCCCCCGTTGAGCAGGTCAGTTGGACGGATGTGCAATCCTTCTTGTCGAAGGTGAATGCCATGCAAAACGCTTGGACGCTCCGCTTACCGACGGAAGCGGAGTGGGAGTATGCGGCGCGAGGTGGCGTCAGTAGCGAAATCTATGGACCACTGGACGAGATCGCCTGGTATAAGGCAAACGGGGGCGGCACGACGCATCCAGTCGGTCACAAAAAACCGAATGCCTTCGGTCTCTATGACATGTTGGGAAACGTCTGGCAATGGTGCCAAGGCTGGTTTGGTCCGTACTCAGAGCAGGCGGTAAGAGACCCGCAGGGAGCGCCCGCTGGTGATTTGCACCCCACGCGTGGTGGCTGTTACTACTGCGACGCAGTTCATGAGCGCGCCGCCAGGAGAAATCGAGACCTCGAGGATCATTCCTCGCGCAGCATCGGCTTCCGGATTGTCGCAGTCCCACGAAACGTCAGCTCTCTCTAGATGCAATGCTGCTGCCTACGTCGAAGCACGGATACAGACGGGACGTTTTCTGATCATTTGTCAGGGTGACAGAAGGTTCAGCACGTATCGCAGTTCTAATTGTGCCCTGCTATGTGACCCAACGCGGCACGCCCTTCAATTGACACTGTTCGCATGATTGAGCTCACGAAGCCGAATCTGCGCCGAGTCCAATTGCGCTCAACTTGCCTTGCTCGGGGAGTAACGATCCGTTTGCTTTCAACCCCAAACTGTCGCTTGCCCCGAGCTTATTAGCGAGGGGCTTGTCCCGAGGGCGCCTGAGGGGAATCTTGAGGCGCATTGTAGCGGGGCCAGGTTCGGTTTGCTCTCAACTCTAAACTGTCGACTCTGCCTTAGTCCTACAAAGCTTCCTGGCTCGCGCGGATTTCTTGCCATCGCCGCGGGCGCTTTCCTTGTTGCAGCACTTTCTTCCGCAGCCGGATCGATTTCGGCGTCACTTCCACGTACTCGTCGTCCGCGATGAATTCGATAGCCTGCTCCAGGCTCAATTCTTTGTGCGGAATCAGCCGGATCGCTTCGTCGGCTGTCGAAGAGCGCATGTTCGTCAGCTTTTTTTCCTTCGTGATGTTGACGTCCATGTCCTGCTCGCGTGTATTTTCGCCGACGATCATCCCCTCGTAGACATCCACTCCCGGCCCGATGAAAAGCTCGCCGCGCTCCTGCAAATTCCAGATCGCAAACGCCGTCGTCACTCCCGCGCGGTCCGCCACCAGCGCCCCAGTCGGCCGCAGCGCCATGTCCCCGGAGTATTCCATCCATCCGTCGAATTGCGAATGCAAAATCGCGGTGCCGCGAGTTTCCGTCAGCAGTTGTCCGCGCAATCCGATCAGTCCGCGCGCCGGAATGCGAAATTCCAATCGCACGCGTCCCGAACCTTCGCCGGCATGGCTACTCGTTTTGAGTAGCTCGCCGTGCCGCGTTCCGAGCGTCTGCATCGCCACGCCGATAAACGTTTGCGGGCAATCCACCACGAGCCGTTCCACCGGCTCCATCTTCCGCCCGCGCTCTTCGCGAATCACGATCTCCGGCTTCCCCGCCAGAAGCTCGAACCCTTCGCGCCGCATCGTTTCGATCAAGATCGCAAGTTGCAGTTCCCCGCGCCCCATCACGCGAAACGATTCCGGCGTCTCCGTATCTTCCACACGAATCGAAACGTTCGTGAGCAATTCCTTCTGCAGGCGATCGCGCAAATTCCGTGAAGTGACCAGCTTGCCTTCGCGCCCCGAAAGCGGCCCGTTGTTTACGGTAAACACCATGGCCAGCGTCGGCTCATCAATTGCCAGGGGTTCAAGCGGCGCCGGATTCGCCAGGTCCGTAAGGCACTCGCCGATCTGGATTCCTTCCACTCCCGCGATCGCGGCGATATCTCCGGCGACTACCGATTCCGCCTCGTCGCGCTCCAGGCCGCGGAACGTAAATAGCTTCGTCAGCCGCGTTGCCACGTGCGCGCCGTCGAGCTTGCTGATCGCCACTTCCTCGCCGCGCTGCAGCGTGCCGTTGAACACGCGTCCGATCGCGATCCGTCCCAGATAGTCGCTGTAATCCAGGTTCATCACCTGCACTTGCAGCAGTCCGCCCGGATCGCCGGTTGGTGCGGGAATCGAATCTACGATGGCTTCAAACAGCGGCAGCAAATCCTTTGAAGAATCTCCAAGCTTCCGGTGAGCGATGCCGTCCTTCGAGATCGCATAGATCACGGGGAAATCGAGCTGGTCTTCATTCGCGCCCAAGTCGATAAAGAGATCGTAGATTTCGTCGAGGACTTCTTTCGTTCGCGCGTCGCTCCGGTCGATCTTATTCAGCACCACGATCTGCGGAAGTCCTGCCGCCAGCGCCTTTTGCAGAACGTAACGGGTTTGCGGAAGCGGGCCTTCGCTCGCATCGACGAGCAGCAGAACTCCGTCAACCATTCGCAGCGCGCGCTCGACTTCGCCGCCGAAATCGCTGTGGCCGGGAGTATCAACGATGTTGATTTTGGTGCCGCGGAAAAACAGCGCGGTGTTTTTCGCCAGGATCGTGATTCCGCGCTCGCGCTCGAGATCGTTTGAATCCATCACTCGCTCGGCGACTTCCTGGTTTTCGCGGAAGATTCCGCTTTGACGCAGCATTCCGTCGACGAGCGTGGTTTTTCCGTGATCGACGTGAGCGATGATGGCGATATTTCGTATGTTTGAACTCATCTGGTTTTCTTAATCGGATTCGTTTTGCGGGCTTGCCGTCGCCGGACGGCAGCGCTCTAAAAACAAAAAGCCCGGCGTCTCCGCAGCACGGAGGCACCGGGCCTCTTTAACGAAGCTCTTTGACTCTTGGATAGTCCTGCCAGAACCCGATGAAATCGTCGGTCAAGTGACTGCCTGGTCCGTGAGAACCAGTGGCCGGTTTCTTCTGCGTAGTTAAACAGATTCCGCCGGCGCTTTTATTTAGAAAGGAGGTGATCCAGCCGCAGGTTCTCCTACGGCTACCTTGTTACGACTTCACCCCAATCATGAGTCATACCTTGGGCGCCTGCCTCCTTGCGGTTGGCTTGGCGACTTCTAGTACAACTCACTTTCGTGATGTGACGGGCGGTGTGTACAAGGCCCGGGAACGTATTCACGGCGTCGTTCTGATACGCCATTACTAGCGATTCCGGCTTCATGCAGTCGAGTTGCAGACTGCAATCCGAACTGAGCATGGTTTTTTCCGGTTAGCTCCCCCTCACGGGATCGCGACAGTCTGTACCATGCATTGTAACACGTGTGTAGCCCTAGACATAAAGGCCATGCTGACTTGACCTCATCCCCGCCTTCCTCTCCGTTATCCGGAGCAGTCCCCTTAGAGTTCTCCCTTGCGGGTAGCAACTAAGGGTAGGGGTTGCGCTCGTTGCGGGACTTAACCCAACACCTCACGGCACGAGCTGACGACAGCCATGCAGCACCTCTACACCGGCCCTTTCGGGAGAGCTATTTCTAGCTTTGTCCGGTGCAGTTCAAGCCCAGGTAAGGTTCTTCGCGTTGCGTCGAATTGAACCACATGTTCCACCGCTTGTGCGGGCCCCCGTCAATTCCTTTGAGTTTCAGTCTTGCGACCGTACTCCCCAGGCGCAGAACTTAACGCGTTAGCTCCGGGACGCACCCCCAACGGGATGCACCCCAAGTTCTGATCGTTTAGGGCTAGGACTACCAGGGTATCTAATCCTGTTTGCTCCCCTAGCTTTCGTCTCTCAGCGTCAGTTGCGATCCAGTGAGCCGCCTTCGCCACGGGTGTTCCTGCAGATATCTACGCATTTCACCGCTACACCTGCAATTCCACTCACCTCTCTCGCACTCTAGCACGGCAGTTTCGGAAGCAGCCCCTGAGTTAAGCCCAGAGATTTCACTCCCGACTTGCCACACCGCCTACGGACCCTTTACGCCCAGTTATTCCGAGCAACGCTGGCCCCCTACGTCTTACCGCGGCTGCTGGCACGTAGTTAGCCGGGGCTTCTTCTACCGGTACCGTCAATTCCCTTGCGGGCGTTTCGTCCCGGTCGAAAGGGGTTTACACTCCGAAAAGCTTCATCCCCCACGCGGCGTCGCTGCGTCAGGCTTTCGCCCATTGCGCAAGATTCCCCACTGCTGCCTCCCGTAGGAGTCTGGACCGTGTCTCAGTTCCAGTGTGGCCGGCCATCCTCTCAGACCGGCTACCGATCAT
>DASTCZ010000275.1:0-11121 GCA_035710585.1 Candidatus Acidiferrales bacterium
GCAGGGGGCAACACGTGGAAACGCCAGCGCGCGCGCTGAGCGTCCATCCGGAACCGCCGTCGATCACAAAGACGTTTTCTCGATAGAGGAATAATCGGCGGCTCACAGGCCCCGCTTGTTCAATTCCTCCCTCACCGCCGCTCCATAATCCTGCCGGAAATTCGGAGCCCCCGGTTGTTCCGGAGCGTTGAGAAATTTCGCCAGCATCTCGACTCTGATTTTCAATCTTTCAATTTCTTTTTCCAGCTCCTCCATCGTTTTCATCGTGCCCCTTTGTCGGATCCCCTCAGAATTTGTACGGCTCAAAATAATGAGAAATTATCTCCGCCGCTGACGCTCCTCGCCGCCGGCGCCAAAGCGAATTCAGTCACAAACTACTTCACTTTATGAGTCTGGCACGGAGCCGGCTCGGGCTGGAGGGAGATTTGGCTCTGCTCGGAGCTCCGAGCAGATGCAGATCATGTAACTGTCGCGATTCCCGGTGACGAGGCCGCACGATCAACGGAAGTGACGCCAGCGTGGCTCAAGAATGGAACACGGAGCTGCGCGAGGTGAATTGTTGCCGCCCCAATTTCCGGACGAAGCCGCCGATGGCATCATTCAGCATCTGCTGAATCAAAGCCGGCACTCGCAGCGTCTCAAAGCGCATTTCAGAAGTTGAGCGTTCGAAATTCACTTCCAGATCCGCGAATTGGTCCTCGTTTTTTCCCGCAGAGGTAAACGGCGCCAGGATCGCAAGCTCGCCGTCCAACTCGACAAACCGCACCGCCGACGGACTCAGCATCACCACCGACGACTTCGAGAAGTGCAGCGTAATCGAGACCGTATAACGGCTGATGAATTTATTTTGAATCGTATCGAAGACGAGATCGAGATGCCCCAGTTTCGACTCAGTCCAGAACGGTATCGAGATGTCATTCCCCGTTTTGACCGGACCGTCTCCAAACGCGAGGCAATCGCGAACCAGATTCAAAAAAAACGCGGTCTCGTGCTCCAGGAATGAGTCATCAGTACCCGTCAGCGTCATTATGAGTTCACCGTTCAGGCAGCGTTCTGGCTTCGTTCACGGAAATCGAGGCATGGCAGACCATATCTGAAGTCAGCAAATTGAAACAGACTTTAGGATTGTCCAGAGATGAGAATCGAAGGCCTCCACGTTTTCAGCCATACAGCGAACACTGTATTCGCCTTAAGCGGCAACGTCCGCGTCCGGGCTCCCATTCTCGCTTGCCGGTAATTGCGGCCTGATCACGCTCGCCAGCTCGATCACTTCGATGGACTTCGGGCACTCCTCCCAATTGTGCCGCCAGCACACGATCACATCGCAGCCCGCCACTGGATGCTTGTGCTGGCGAAATCCCCGGCTTTCGAATTCAAACTCGATCCGCACCCGTTGCCACCTCCCCGGACCGATCTTCCGCTTCGCCTCGCAATCCGGAAAGCCCATCTGCACGGATTCCACCAGGTAGCCCATTTCCTGCGCGAGCATTCCGAAGAGCAGCACCACGCCCTGCTCGTTCACCGGCTCGTGCCGCAGTCCGTGAAAATCCATGGGATCGCCGTAGAAAATTCCCCCGTTCAATCCTTCCCGCCGCGATTTGCGCGACATGCTTCTCCGCACCGCCATTCTGCTCTCCTGCATCCGCCTTTCCCGCTCGCACGTATTTATCAACTCCAGCACATCCCGCCACTCCGGCCTTCCCCTCGCATAATTCCGGAAAGCTTGCGGCACCGCGTCCCAACCGAACCGCACCTCGAGCGAGACCGGATCGTGCCGCCCCGCCCTCGAATATCCCGCACGCGACGGCACTCGCCCCAATTTCCGGACCGTCTTGCCCCAATCTTCCAGCAATTGGTTCTTGTCCAGCCGCCTGAAAATCCGCGCCGGCTTTAACCCCGCCGCGCGCACCGCCTCATTCCACTTCGAAAACTCCCGCCGCACAGCGCTCTTCTTCACTCTTGCGCGCCGCAAAAATTCCGCGTGTGATGGCGTGCGCCCCAGCTCTTTTGCCGTCGCCGCAAGCGCCTTCAATATCCTCTTCTTTTCGTCCATCACCGTTGCCAAATCACTTAGTTAGCCAGAACGAGCGCAGTACTACGCGATCGTGGGTTCCCTCTGCGCACCCTCTGCGGACTCTGTACCTCTGCGGCAGATTCTGCCCTGCTCCAGTCGCCAAAGGCGAGGGTGCCCCACCCTTCCTGTGGAGCGGAAGGGTGGGCTCGGTCACGCGCCAACGCCTGCGCTCCCTCGCCCGGAGGGCACGCTTCAACCACTTTGCCAAAAACCTACCTTTGGAAATTGAGACCGCTTGAGATTCGCAGTATTAGTTGTCCGCAGGGAATCGCTCAGTCGACCCGTTCGTTTCGAATAGAGCTGCTAGGAGGGGAACACCCTAAAAGCAAAAACGCGGGAGAAATCCCCCGCGCTCACCGTCAAAACGTATTTCTACCCACCAAAACTATATACACACTTAGCCGTGCCTGTCAAGTAAAAACATCGCCGGATCGCAAGCAAGCCTTTCACCTTGACACGCCAAGCGAGGTTGCCTAAATTGAACAAAATGGCGAAATCATTAAAAGATGAAATTGTGGAACAGATCGAGCTGCTTGATGCCTCGGGCCAACAGCGCGTGTTGGATTTCGCCCGCCTGATCGCCCCCCGGTCTGGCACACCCGGGCGGGAGTTGACGCGGTTTGCAGGATCCATTCCGGTCTCCGATCTCCAAATGATGGCGCAAGCGATCGAAGAAGCATGTGAGAGCATCGAGCCGAATGCCTGGTAGCGTCCTGCTCGACACCAACGCGGTAATCGCGCTTTTCCTCCACGACAAATCCGCTCTCCAGCAATTTGCAGACGACGAATTGTTCCTTTGTGCGCCGGTTTTAGGAGAGCTGTGCTACGGCGCGTTGAAATCGGCGCATCCGGAGACCAATCTGGAGCGCGTGGAAGAATTCGCAGCTTCTCTACCGGTATTGCCCTGCGACTTGGAGACCGCAAGGCAGTACGGCTTTACTAAGGACCGGTTGAGACTGAAAGGGCGGCCGATTCCCGAAAACGATATCTGGGTCGCGGCTGTCGCCATCCAGCACGGCTTGTCCGTCGCGTCTCGTGACAATCATTTCGCCGAGGTCGACGGACTCCATGTTCGTCGCTGGTAGCCACTCGCCTTTTTCCAAGAGTCGCATCGAGGCGCGGGGGTAAAACTCACCGACGAATCGATGACGCAGGCGGCAGTGCTAGATTCGGCTTCAGATCTCGATTCGATGCGAAATTTCCGGCAGGACTACAACCCGTTCCGCCCGGAGCGGATGGCGCCGCTCATGCGTGGCGACTATGCAGGCCGCAGATAAAATTCAACGCGCATCTTGTCGGGGTCGTCGAGCCAGATAAATTCCCGGTTCCCGTACCGGTCCTTTTTGATCCCGCTGTTGGAAATTCCGGCGCTGTCGAGTTGCTCCTGAATCGTTCGCAGTTCTTCGAGCGTGCGTACGCCAAACGCAAGATGATTCAGCCCCACTTCTTCCTTCTCATATGTCCCAGGCTTGCGCCGATCGCAATGAGCGAAAAATACAAGCGTGTCTCCGGCCTGATACATGATGCTGTCCTCGGTTCGGTGAGGAGGCGGCCCCAGAAGCGCCGTGTAAAACCGCTCGGTCACGGTCAGATCGGCAACACGGAACACCAGATGATCGACGAATCGCGGATAAATCATGGGATTTCAGCTTCGGAAAGTCTCCCCGCCCAGAAGTGCGAATCGACGTTTGGCCGATAGCACAGTATCGACATCCGCCGCACTCTAGCCCATAAGCATCCGATTTCACAGACCCGGCGCATCATGTCGGGAAGGCCGACAGCTTTTGCTTTTGCTTGTGTAGCGCCGCGCCTTTAGGCCGGCATCTTTTGCCTTTGCTTTTTTGATTCTTGTCTTTGCTCTTCGCCTGTGTAGCGCCACCCTTATAGGGTGGCAGCTTTTGCCTTTAGTCTCGCTCTTGGCCTGTGTAGCGCCGCGCCTTTTGCGTCGTGGGCATCCCGACGGGGTTGTCGGGAAGGCCGGCAGCCTTTGCTTTTGCTTTTCGTCTTTGCTCTTCGCCTGTGTAGCGCCACCCTTATAGGGTGGCAGCTTTTGCTTTTGCCTTTGATTTAGTCTTTAGTCCTTGCTCTTCGCCTGTGTAACGCCACACTTAGAGGATGGCAGCTCTTGCTTTTGCTTCTTCCACGATGGCGACCACGCCTCCGGGGGGCGCAATCGATCTTTCCAATTAAACGTGAACGAACCCGAAAACGGATAATCCCATGGATCGTTTACCAGCCCTTTCCGCACCGGATTCATCCAGATGTACCACGCGACGGACTCCTGCGAATCGCGATTGCGAAGAATGTAGTCGTAGTATTTAAATTGCCAGAGGGGCCCGGTCGCATCTCGCCCGAACTCAAACGCGGTGCGCTGCTTAAAATCGTGGATGAAATCGAGAAGCGATGACGTGGCCTCCAATCCTTCGGCGAGCACGTGTGCGTGATCCGGCATGAAGCAATAAGCGCGAACCGCGAAACCGAATTGCGCTGAGGACCCGTTCAAAATTTCAATGGCTCGGGCCACGATGGCAGGATTCACAAATATTTGTGCGCGGCGTGCACAGCACATCGTCACGAAATACCGCCGCAGGCCGACGTAATTCGAGCGGTTCAGGCGAATGGTCTTGCGATGGATCGGCATGCGACAGGGCAGTGTGCCGGTTTTGCCTGTGTAGCGCCACCCTTGTAGGGTGGCAGCCTTTGCTTTTTGTCTTTGCTTTTCGCTTTTGATTCTAGCCTTTGCTCTTGGGCTGTGTAGCGCCGCGCCTTCTGCGTCGTGGGCATCCCGACGGGGTTTGTCGGGAAGGCCGGCAGCCTTTGCTTTTGCCTCTCGTCTTTGCTCTTCGCCTGTGTAGCGCCACCCTTCAGGGTGGCATGGTTTCGATTTGGGTTTGAGGTTTGTCTCGAACCAGACCGCGTCAAGTCCGCAGACCCGACAAGGTCAAAGGCGAATACACAGGCAACGGCAACATCAGCAGGAAAAGCTGCCACCCTGAAGGGGTGGCGCTACACAAACCAACGCTCCGTGTCGTCGATTCCCGCCGTCTAGGTCAATGATCGTGCGAGTCAGCCACTCAGGTAAACGTAGAGCTGGCGGACGACCCAACATTGGTTCACCAGGTTGATGCTAATTTGCCGGCCTATCTGTGAGCAGTCCCCATCAGATACCACTGCGCCTTACCGTGGTCGGCGATGAAAGTTCTAACTTCGATGACCAAGTGAACACCCGGATTCGCCTTCTCGATTTTGCTCGGTACGAGAAGTCGATCCGCAGTCACGCGAAAGTCAGTGATTAGCTTGTCGTCGGACAGCAAACAGAAGTAAGGGCTGGGCTCATTCTCAGGTACAAGATCGTCCGGAAGCTCATTTTCCTTAGGCATCCTTAGAGCGTCGAAGAGGGTCTTGATTCGATTATCCAAATCTCCGGCAATTACCAAGCCGCCCTTTGGTTCATGTCTTAAAAAGAGAATGTTGAGGTTGCACGCCACACCCCACCTGTCAGAAACCAACGGGACCCACTTTAAGCCCGCGAGCTCATGGAGTTTCCCGATTTCGTCAAAACCAGAAGTTCGCGTATGCGTTCCAGCAGCGTGGTCATGAACGTCGGTGACGTGCTCGCCAATGCCTTTCAACCGTGCATCGGCTTCCCAAAGCTCTGCCAGTTGCTCGTGGAAAGCTCGACGGATGGTCTGTTTGTGTTTGCGTCGCGCTTGCCGGGTATCGTTATACGTTTTTTCTGACAGTAGCTCCCCTTGATAGACCAATCGAAATTCCATTGCGCGCCCGCCTAAATCGGCCTCCGCGTAGTCGCTCGATTCACGCGTCCAGAGAAGCGACTATATTTGCCTCTTATGCCTTGCGACACACACATTGTATCGCCCGCCCGAGTTTGGCGGTTGACTACCCGCCAGAGCGGGCCGGGCACTCTGCGCCCGGTGCGGCTCGACAGGGCGTCGAGAATCGAGCTGGTGATGCAAGCCGAGTCCACGATTAGAAAAACTATTCTAGCGACAAAAAAACCCGACCCCACGAAGGAGGTCGGGGCCATCCAGTGTGACCAGCAGATGGGACGATCTCAAGAGCTACCCTGTACCCGTACAACTCTACCTGTCAACATGAGTTCCATTTCGCTCTTCGACAGGTACCGAATGTAAATGCGTGATGGCTGCTCTCTACGCCGCGCTCTTAATCCTCATTCCGTAAAACGACCGATACACGAAAACCACCGCGACGAGGAAGAAGGCCGAAGCCAACGCGCGCGTGAGGCCATTGCCCTGAGTGGCCGTCAAACTCACCGAAAAGGCGTACGGTCCACACCGCCAGAGACGGAGACGCTTGAACAGCGGACACCGGTCGGGCTACCAAATCGTCTTGATTCCGGCAGACTGAAGCCGCCGATCTCGAGTGATCATGGGTACGCCGAGATGAAGAGCTGTTGCAGCGACGATCCGGTCGGGCATGTCCGGCACGACGCTTCGCGGAACCCTCTCAAGTGCGTCCGCAACGGAAGCGTCCACGGGCACAATCCGCAGTCCGGCATTCCGGTCCGCGAGAGCAACTCGCAGGCGCTGCAGCGCGGCCATGGGAATCTTTGCCCGCTCGGCGAGGTACACAGCTTCGATCACAGAGATCGCAGACACGTACACGTCGCGGGCGTCGCGGATTGCACCCTCAATCTCTGTTCGCGCGCGAGAAGATAATTCGTTGGAATTTTCCAGATACCAGAGCACGGTATGCGTATCGAGCACCGCGCTCATAGTTCGATGTTACGAGGAAAGTTACTCCACATTTCGCGCCGGGCGTCGGCGATGTCTTCTTCGGTGATGTGAAAATTCAAATCCGCCCACAAACCGAGCAGGCTGCGGCGCGGTTTCTTTGCGAGGCTCTCCGTCTTCAAGGAGTCCACAAATTCCAGGACTTCTTTTTTGCGTTCGGGAGGCAAGTCGCGCAGCTTTTCGATAAGTTGTTCTTCAAGCGTCATATCGCGCCACCAATTACGCCTCAATTATACGCCTGCAGAACTCCATTTAGGCGCACTTGGCGCATATCAATTCAGGTCTCCAACGTAGACATGGTGCAGCGACGCGAGCGCCCGACTTTTTACGCCGCGCTCTTAATCCTCATCCCGTAGAACGAGCGATACACGAATATCACCGCGACGAGGAAGAAGGCCGAAGCCAGAGCGCGCGTGAGCCCGTTCCCCTGCGTGGCCGTCAAACTCACCGCCAGCTCCACGGCGAGCAATCCAAAAAGCGTGGTGAACTTGATCACCGGATTCAGCGCGACGGAAGACGTGTCTTTGAACGGATCGCCGACCGTATCGCCGACCACCGTCGCGGCGTGAAGCTCGGTGCCTTTTTGTTTTAGTTCGACTTCTACGATTTTTTTCGCGTTATCCCACGCGCCGCCGGCATTGGCCATGAAAATCGCCTGATAGAGGCCAAACGTAGCGATCGAAATCAGATAGCCGATGAAGAAGAAAGGTTCGACGAACGCGAACGCCAGCGTGATGAAAAACACGGCGATGAAAATATTGAGCATGCCTTTTTGCGCGTACTTCGTGCAGATCTCGACGACCTTTTTGCTGTCCTCAACGGAAGCTTTCTCGACGCCTTCGAGCTTGATGTTTGCCTTGATGAACTCCACTGCGCGGTAGGCGCCGGTCGTCACTGCTTGCGTCGATGCGCCCGTGAACCAATAAATCACCGCGCCGCCGGTGATCAATCCGAGCACGAAAGGCGCGTGCAGCAGGGAAAGGCTCGAAACATTTTCCGTCAGGCCGTGCGTGAGCGCCATGATGATGGAAAAAATCATCGTTGTAGCGCCGACAACGGCCGTGCCGATCAGCACCGGCTTGGCTGTGGCTTTGAACGTGTTTCCCGCACCGTCGTTTTCTTCGAGCAGGTCTTTCGCGCGGCCGAAATTCACATCCATGCCGAAATCTTTTTTGATTTCCTGCTCTACGTTGGGAATCGTCTCGATCAGCGAAAGCTCGTAGACCGATTGCGCGTTATCCGTCACCGGCCCATACGAATCGACGGCGATCGTCACCGGGCCCATTCCAAGAAACCCGAATGCCACGAGGCCAAACGCAAACACCGGCGCCGCAACCATCACCGCATCCAGGCCCATGGTGCTGAAAACGTATCCGACCGACATCAGCGCGACCATCGCCAGCCCGAGATAAAACGCTGAAAAATTTCCTGCGACGAATCCTGACAAGATTCCCAGCGATGCTCCGCCTTCCTGCGCCGAAGCGACCACTTCTTTCACATGACGCGAATCGGTGGATGTGAAGACTTTCACCAGCTCAGGAATCAGCGCACCCGCAAGAGTGCCGCACGAGATGATCGTCCCCAGCTTCCACCACTGCGTCGTATCGCCATTCAGGTCGGGAATGATTAGGTAAGAGATCACGTAAGTCAGGGCGATGGAAACGATGGAAGTGAGCCACACGAGCGAAGTGAGCGGTGCCTCGAAATTCATTTTGTCGGCGTTCTGATATTTGGCCTTGGCAATGGCGCTATTGAGGAAATACGCTGCGGCGCTGGAAACCAGCATCGCGATGCGCATCACGAAAATCCATACGAGCAGCTGCACCTGAATCGTCGCGGTGGCTTCCGCGGTCGCGCCCTTCACGCCCAGCAAAATGAAAGTGATCAGCGCAACTCCGGTGACGCCGTACGTCTCGAAACCGTCCGCGCTCGGCCCGACGGAATCGCCCGCATTGTCGCCGGTGCAATCCGCGATGACGCCAGGATTGCGCGCGTCATCTTCTTTAATTTTGAAAACAATCTTCATCAAGTCCGAACCGATGTCCGCGATCTTCGTGAAAATTCCGCCCGCGATGCGCAGCGCCGCCGCGCCCAGCGATTCGCCGATCGCAAATCCGATGAAGCACGGACCCGCATAATCGCCCGGCACAAATAGCAAAATAAAAAGCATCATCAGGAGTTCGACGCTGATCAGCATCATCCCGATCGACATCCCCGCCGAGAGCGGGATGCGGTAGATGGGATAGGGCTTGCCGCGGAGGCCGGCGAAGGCGGTGCGGGAATTCGCGAAAGTGTTGACGCGAATGCCGAACCAGGCGACGCCGTAACTGCCGGCGATGCCGACGACGCTGAAGAGAAGAATGATTGCGACGCGCGCGGCTTCGTAGTGGAGAAGCACGCCGAAGTAGAGAAGAATAATTGCGGCGATGAAAATCCAGAGCAGCAAAAGAAATTTTCCCTGCGTGACGAGATACGTTTTGCAGGTTTCGTAGATGAGTTCGGAAATTTCGCGCATGGAGCGATGCACGGGGAGATTTTTCAGCCGGCTGTAGATCGCGAGGCCAAACATCAAGCCGAGGACGCAGAAGGCGATGCCGAAAAGCAGGAGCGTGTGGCCATTGACTCCGAGGAATTGCACGCGAGAAAGGTCGGGAAGCGTGAGGTTTGCTTCGCCGCCCGCGGATTCCGGCGCGCCTTGCGCGCGGAGTGCGGCCGCGCCTGCAAACGCGAGGGCAGTGCTCACCGCCAGTCTTGTTGCCAGTCGCATGAATCCTCCGTACCTGTACCCTGTTGGAATGCTTCAGGAGTGAAAAAAGCCGCGAAAAATAGAACGATGTTTATAACAAGGATGGGTAGCGGAATCAAGAAGGCGACGTGGGCGGCGCACGCGAGAAGGTCCGTCGTACCGCAATGAACGCAGTACCGTAGCGCTCGCTAATTTAGACAGCCACGGCCTCTGTTATTTCATCAACTGGGAACGATAAGAACGGTTTTCAAGACAACTCGGCAGTTCACTTTTGGTTCGTCAGAGTCCACTATTCCAGGGTGTGGTTCTGCTAGTGCGACTCGATGCCAAAGGCGTAGATCTCGGATGTGCTTTTGTTTTGAAGGACAATTGGGTGGTCATCGGAGTCCAAGGTGAAGCCCTGTTCGAGTCTTGCGTAGGCCGCGAGATCGCACAGTCTCTCGGTCTTCCCGTTTGCAATTTGTATTCGATAGATCGCGACGTCGGGTCTTAAGGTTTCATACATCAGGAACTTGCTATCGTGGGACCACATCACTTCGTTCAAGCCCGCCGGTCCTAGCGAACGCCACCTCCCTGAATGGCAATCATAGAGCATCAACTCTTGGTTGCTGATTTTCAGCGCGGCGATGAACTTACCATCTGGAGACCAGCGCGACGTCCAAAGTCCGCCGGAGCCAGACAGCGCTGACGTCGTGCCGGAGCGAAGGTCATACAAGTGTAGAACCTCGTCTCCGCGCGCCTGGCCCCACACAGCGGGCATATCGCCAAAAACAAGTCTTCTGCCATCGGGGGACCACGTCGGAACTCCTGAATCAGACTGCCCAGCCGTTAATTCACGTAGTTCTTTGCCGCTAACTGACATCACATAGACTTTCCAATGCCCGCCGGGTGTCTGCGCGCGGAAGGCGATGCGCGACCCGTCGGGCGACCACGAGAGTCCTACAACATGCAACGGCGCGAAGGTAAGTTGAGTCCTGTCGGTGCCATCGGCGTTCTCGATCCACAGGTTTTCTTCGGGGTATGTCGTGTATGCGACTTGCCGGTGATTTCTCGAAAAAGTGATCCAGTACGCGTGAATGCCCGAAAACTCCTGATAAGGGAGGAACTGACCGACACGCGGATCGAAGCGCCCAACCTCAGGCATCGTGTGGATGCCGATCGCAAAGAGCTTTTTGCCGTCGCGACTGGGAACAATTCCCATAATGACGAACGGCACGTCGCTTATCCGTGACGGATAGCGTTTGCCGAAGTTGAAGATGCTCTGCTCTGGCAAATCCCAGATGTCGTAGGTACCGAGATGAGGAGACACAAAGAAGGAATTCCTTCCGTCCGGGCTCCAGCCGCCGGGAGAGGCAATCTGCCCTTCGCCGTCCCAGCCTTTGAGAATCGGCTGTGGAGAGCCGCCAAGACCAACCTCCCAGAGCGTGGTTCCGGGTTGACCGTCCTGTGCCAGCACGAATCGAATTCGCCGGGCGTCCGGAGACCACTGAAGCTGGAGTCCGAGTCCTGGCAAATCAGCGATCTTT
>DASTCZ010000276.1:0-17107 GCA_035710585.1 Candidatus Acidiferrales bacterium
CGCCGTCACGTCGGCCACGCGAACGATAAACGGGTCGCCGCGGCCCGTCAGTGTAAGTTCGTGCCCCGAAACGCCGGTCATGCCGCTGAAGTCGGTGTCCTGGGCGATCACGTCCTGCAGATCGAGATAGGAGAATCCACCCTGGACGCTCGAGTCCTGTGTGCGTTGCTGAAAAATCGTGAAGAGCCGTTGCGAATCTGGGTACGGAAGCGGCTTCAAGACGACGGCGTAGACCACGCTGAAGATGGCTGTATTGGCGCCGATGCCGAGAGCGAGAGTGAGAATGGAAATTGCGGCGAAGCCGGGCTTCTTGAGCAGCGTGCGGACTGCATAGCGCGCATCTTGCAAAAGCGTTTCCAAAAATGGCAACCCGTGAAGTTCGCGGTTAGTCTCTTTGAGTTGCGCTACACCTCCCAACCGGATGCGCGCCGCGCGCGCGGCCGCCTCGGGCGACATTCCCTTTTCGAGGTTTTCACGCGTGAGGAAATCGAGGTGGCTAGAGAGCTCGCGATCGAATTCGTGCTGATCGCGCGAGCGTGGGTGAAATGCCGCCGCGATTCGCGTCGCGCAAGCACGGAGCCACGCGAGCATGGCTCAGCCTCGCTCCTCAAGGCGCAGCACGCGGCCGATGACTCCCGCGATCCGGTTCCAGTTTAGCGTCTCGGCGTTCAGCCGCTTGCGGCCACTTCGCGTGATGGAATAAAACTTCGCCTTGCGATGATTGTCGGAGGTTCCCCACTCCCCGGAAATCCAGCCCCTCTGCGTCAGACGCACCAGCGAAGCGTAAATCGTGCCCTGATTGATCTGAAGAGCGTCCGCACTGATCTGCTCGATGCGCCGCGCGATTCCGTAGCCGTGCTGCGGGCCGATGGCCGCCAGGGTTTTGAGCACCATCAAGTCCAGCGTGCCCTGCAGGATCTCCGGCCTTTCGTCCGCCACGGCGCCTCCTGTGGGATGTGAACAGGAGTATCGCACCCGCCCTGTGGCGTGTCAACAGGAGCGCGGCGTCACAGAGGGCGATTTCTTCGAGGCTCAGCAAGGCCAGGACCCCACATATCAATCAGGAAACGTTTTGTCGCGCCCGGCGTATATTCCCATAGTTGTCTATGGGAGGCTCCATGACGCCGCCTGCAAAAGACGTCCTCCAGGGGACCCTTACCCTGTTGGTTCTGCGCTCGCTGGCGCGCGAACCGATGCACGGATTCGGGATCGCCGAGCATATCGAAAATGTTTCGCGCGATGTACTTCGCGTCGAAGAGGGCTCGCTCTATCCCGCTTTGCACCGCATGGCACAGGACGGCTGGATTTCCGCCGAATGGAGGCCGACCGAGAATAAGCGCCGCGCGCGCTATTACACACTCACGGCCAAGGGCCGTAAGCAGCTCGCGGTGGAAGAACAGAAATGGAGCCAGTTGACGACCGCTGTGCGCGACGTCTTGCGGTTCACGTAGCGAGGTGAATCGCGTTTCGTATTTGAAAGGTGAATCCGGTGTCACTCTACGATCGCTTCCGGAATCTTTGGCGCAAGGAAAATCTCGAGCAGGAGCTCGATGAAGAATTGCTCGCTCACGTGGAAATGCGCGCGCGAAAAAACGTCGCCGCGGGGATGGACCCCGCAGCCGCGCGCCGCGAGGCGCTGATCCGATTCGGCAGCCGCGCATCCGCGAAAGAAGATGCACGCAGCGCGGACCTGCTCGGCCTTCTCGAATCCATCGGCCAGGATGTTCGATATGCAGCACGGATGCTGCGCTTCAATCCTGGTTTTGCGGCGCTTGCGATTCTCACTCTCGCCGTTGCAATTGGCGCGAACACCGCAATTTTCAGCGTCGTCAATGCTGTGCTGATCCGTCAGCTTCCCTATCCGGATGCCGCGCGGTTGGCAATTATCTGGTCGGGATTCGGAAACGCCAATCGCGCGCCTGCTTCAACCTTTGAGCTCTTCCAGATTCGGCAACGCACAAAGGAATTCGATCAGATTGGCGGAATCTGGGTGACGAACGGCTTGCTTCCGGGCGAGGGTGATCCGGAACAGGTGAAAACCGCCGTCGTTACCTCGAATTTCTTGCCGCTCCTGTGTTCGCGGCCGCGCTTTGGGCGGTTTTTTTCGGCGGAAGATCAGACTCCCAACGCTCCATTCGCAATTGTGATTTCTCACGGCGTGTGGGCGCGCCGATTCGGCTCCAATCCAGCAATTGTCGGCAAATCCGTGAGATTTGGGCCTCGCTCCGCCGTCGTGATTGGCATACTCCCCGAAAATTTCAGGCTGATTTTCCCCGGCGATTCCAGCATTCCGCCGAACGTAGACGTCTTCTACTCGACCGCGATCGACGCTTCGAATCCGAAAGGTCCCGGATTCCTTCGCTTGGTTGGTCATTTGCGCCCGGGCAGTAACTTCGCGCGAGCGCAGGCGGAAGCGGATTCAGTCGCGGCGCAAATCAGTGCGCTTCGCGCCAATCTTGGAGCATCTGTGCTGCGGCTGCGCGTGATATCGCTCCAGGCGGACGACGTCGGCAAAATCCGCGGCACTCTTCTCGTTCTCTTTGCGGGAGTCGGCTTCGTCCTGATCATCGGCTGCGCCAACGTCGCAAACCTGCTGCTTGCGCGCGCGACCAAGCGCACTCGCGAAACCACGGTTCGCGCTGCGCTCGGCGCATCGCGTGGAAGGCTTGCACGCCAGCTGCTCACTGAGAATATTTTGCTTGGCCTCTTGAGTGGCGCGGTCGCGCTGGCAATGGCATGGGCCGTAGTGCGCGCGATACTCGCTGCCAGGCCTGCGTCACTTCTAAACTTCGGCGAAGCTGGGATCGACTGGCGCGTACTTGCATTCACGTTTGCTGCGTCAGTGCTCACGGCGATCATCTTCGGTCTCGCGCCCATCATCGCTGCGAGCCGCATCGACCTCGTCCAAACCCTGAAAGACTCAGGCCGCCCGGCGCAAAAAACCACGCGCCGCTGGACCGGCGTGCTCGTTTCCGCCGAAGTTGCGCTGGGCTTCTCGCTGCTGCTCGGCACCGGACTGCTAATGCGCAGCTTTATCAACGTGCTGCACGTCGATCCGGGCTTTCGCGCCGAGGGTGTCTTCACATTTCAGCTTCCGCCGCCGCGCTACGATATGCTTCACGAACTCACGCGCAAGCTCGCCGCGATTCCCGGAGTTCAATCGGTGGCAGCCGTATCTCATCTCCCGCTCGATGAAGACATCGCGAATTGGTACGACTACTATTGGAAAGAAGGCGCGCCCGCCGATCAGCAGAGTACGGTGATGGCCGACCACCGCTCGATTCTGCCGGGATACTTCGCCACGGTCGGCGCCACTCTGCTCTCGGGCCGCGACTTCACCGAATCAGACGATCCGGCGCACGAGCACGTCGTCATCATTGATGACATTCTCGCTCAGCAGCTCTGGCCGGGCGGCGACGCCATCGGCCAAAGACTCAATGTCTCGGATTCACCCGCGGGCGTTTATCAGTTTCAGCGCGATGCAGCTGTCGTCGTCGGCGTAGTCCGCCACATTCAGTGCCATTCACTCACCGCGTTCGTCCGCCCGCAGATCTACATCCCCTTCCAACTTGCTCCGCGCCCCATGGCGATCGTCATGCGCACATCGGGAGCCCTGACCGGCCTCGAGGCGGCCGCTCGCAAAGAAGTCTCAGCGGTTAACAGAAATTTGCCCGTCTCGCGCGTCGCTGCACTTTCCGAATATGTTTCCCGCGCGCGCTCCGAAAGCCGCTTCGCTTCCCTGCTCGCGATCTCGCTTTCAGGCGTGGCGCTCGTGCTCGCCTGCGTAGGGATATACGGCGTCCTCTCTTGCTCCGTCGCCCAGCGGACGAGCGAAATCGGCGTGCGGATGGCGCTCGGAGCGACGCGAAGCGATGTCACGAATATGGTCCTCGCCGAAGGGCTCACTTTCGTCGTCGTCGGCCTGCTCGGAGGAATCGCGCTCTCGCTGTTGCTCACGCCCGCTCTTTCCAGTCTTTTGTTCGGGGTTAAGCCCGGCAATCCCGCGAACTACGCCGTGATCGCAATTCTGGTCTTACTTGTAGGCGCGCTCGCGTCGTGCTTGCCCGCACGCCGCGCCATGTCGGTCGATCCGCTCTCGGCGCTGCGATGCGAATGAGTGCCATGTCCGTCAACGCGACAATTTTCCGTAAAGGAGCAAATATGAAGAAGCTCACAGCGTGCGCGGTTCTCTTGCTTTTCGTGGCCGCAGTTCCCTGCGCGGCGCAATTAAAACCCGAGCACGGCGACCAGCGCCCCGCCGATCGCGATGCGATCATGGCCCATCTGGACAAAATCTTTCAGGGCTTCATCCATCAAGATCCCGCCGCCTTGCGTGCCGGGCACTCCGCCGAGTGGGTCGGCTTTCAACAAGGCTCACGAACGATCCAAAAAGGCCTCGACAAGTACATGCAGAACACCAGCGGCGCCATGAAAAATCCCGTACACATGACTTCGTACAAGATTCTCGAGATCGACATCACTTTCTACGGCGACGTCGCCATCGTGCCCTACATTTGCGAGAACACCATCAGCGGACCCAGCGTCGAACCATTCCGCCGCAAGCTGCGCATCCTCGACGTTTTCGCGAAGCTGAACGGCGATTGGGTGCAAGTGGCGACGAACACCGGCGCGCATCCGGAAACGGAATTGGAAGACATGGGCCAGTTCGTGAAAGTGGACGACTCCGACCGTAAAGAGCTGCTTGCCGCGCGTGAAGCCGTCTGGCGCGCCTACTTTGCCGGCGACCAGGCGGCGCTCGAAGCCGCTCTGCCCGCCGAAACCATTGCTATTTCTCCTGGATCGCAGCCTTGGGAAAATCGCGAAGCCATCCTCGCCGGCGCGAAGCAGTTCGCTGCTGGCGGCGGGAAACTTGTACGGCTCGACTTCCCGCGCACCGATATCCAGGCCTACGGCGTCACGGCCATCGTTTACTCCACCTATGAGTATGAACTCTCGGTAGGCGGGAAAAACTCCGTGCATTCCGGCCGCGCGACCGAAACATTCGTTTATCACGGTGGAAAATGGCTCAACACCGGCTGGCATTTGGACTCCACCAGTCCTGCGCCCGCCCAATCGACGCAGTAATACAACTCCCATTCGGACCGGTGGGGGCGAACACCGTATGTCGTCTACAGCAACTGCTGTATTACCTCGGCCTCCGCCGCAGCGTATCGTGCCTACGGTTCTGTGTGTGACCCGGAATCTCGCACACCGCCCAGCTGCGAGTAGCTCTGATTGTCATCTCCGGAATGCGGGTCGAGCGCATCACCGGGATCAGGCACTGAAGCACTTTCGGATATTCAATCGCCGCTCGCCGGTCACTCTGGGAGGTAATGTGCGTGTCTTGATCGCTGATGACCACGAGCCGGTACGTCGCGGCCTGCGCGCTCTGCTTTCCGTTCTGGAGAATTTCGACGTTTGCGGCGAAGCGGTTGATGGTAAAGAGGCCATCACCAAAGCATACGAACTTTCCCCGGACGTCATCGTCATGGATTTCAGCATGCCGGTGATGGACGGCATCCAGGCCAGCCGCGAGATCCGGCGCATCCTTCCAAAAACGCAAATCATCATGCTGAGCCAATATGAGGCTCCCGAAATCATGCGCGAGGCTTTCGGCGCCGGCGTTGATACTTACGTAACGAAGACTGCGATATGGCCGAAGCTGGTGCCGGCGCTACGCAGAGTCCAGCAGGGCGACCGCTCGGTTGATGATGAACTCGTTCAAAATGTGGAAACGAACATCAAGGAGAGCATCGAGCAGACGCTGGCCCTGGAAAAATCGATGCGCGAAAGTGAAGAGCGCTTTCGAGCCACGTTTGAGCAATCGGCAGTCGGTCTGGCCCATGTAGCTCCCGATGGCCGCTGGATCCGCGCAAATCAAAAGCTGTGCGAGATGATCGGGTACTCCAGCACAGAAATCGAAAATCTCACCGTCTACGACGTGACCCACCCCGCCGATCTCGCTGCCGACCTCGCACTGGCGCAGGATCTCGCTTCCGGTAAACGCGACCATTTCTCCACCGGGAAACGCCTCATCCACAAAAATGGCCGCATCGTGCCAATTCGCTTGACCGTTGACGCAGTCCGCGGCCACGAAGGCGAATTGAAATACAGCGTTCGAGTGGTTGAAGAGAACAAGGCTTCGAGCGCAACACCCGAAGTCGGTGTCGCTGCGACCGTTGACTCGAAGTTCGCGGACGAATACCTCGGGCTGATTTCCACCCAGATGAACGTGCCGCTCGCCCGTTGCGGCCGTGATCTTCGCTACGTTTGGGTGAATGAACATTATGCGAAGCGGTTCCAGTTACCGGCGGGCGAAATCCTCGGCCACCTGATTCGCGATGTGATCGGCGATGAAGCCTTCGAGCAGCTGAAGCCTCGCTTCGAGCAGGCATTGAGCGGTGAAGACGTCCAATTTGAAACCGACGTCCGCTACCTGCGTATCGGTACCCGCCATATCTCAGCACTCTACAAGCCCACCCGGGACGCTGAAGGCGCGCCGGATGGCTGGGTCGCGTTTGTGCAAGACCTCGCCGGCGAACCAGTCGCGCAGAGCAAGCCGCATTAGACTCCGCTCGAGAAAAAGAGCGAACCTCTGGACAGTTCCTCGAATCGATTCGCAATTTCCGTGGAAATTTCGCGCCCTGGCCTGAACGGTTTTCAGCGAGCCATGCCGTATAATTGACGCGCTCATCCAGTCGGGGCGTAGCGCAGCCTGGTAGCGCGCCTGCCTTGGGCGCAGGAGGTCTCGAGTTCAAATCTCGACGCCCCGACCACTTACTTCCACCTTTCCCTTGCATCAAAATCCTGGAGCACAGAGAGAATCCGCAAATGGCCACTGAACAATTGACAGCACTCGTAACCGGAGGCACCAGCGGCATCGGCCGCGCGGCAGCCAATAAGCTCGCGGCACTCGGCGTTCATGTATTAGTCGTTGGCCGCAATCAGGAAAGAGGCGAGAAAACACTCGCCGAAATCCAGAAAGCCGGCGGAAAAGCCGACTTTATCTCCTCCGATCTCCGCGACGCGGCGAGCGCCCGCGAAGTTGCGAAGAAAGCCCTCGAGATCGGCCGCGGCCGCATCGATATTCTCGTCAATAATGCGGGAATTTTTCCCTTCGGCCCCACGGACAAGACTACGGAAGAGGATTTTGATCGCGTCTATTCGATCAACGTCAAGGCACCGTTTTTCCTCGTCGCCGAGCTCGCGCCGCTCATGGCGAAGCAAGGAAAAGGCGCCATCGTGAACGTCTCCACGATGGTCGCCGAATTTGGAATGGCGGGCATGAGCCTCTACGGCTCAACCAAAGCCGCGATCGAGCTATTGACCAAGGCATGGGCCGCTGAATTCGGCCCGCACGGGGTGCGCGTCAATGTCGTCAGCCCCGGCCCCACGCGCACCGAGGGCACCGAGGCCATGGGCGAAGGCCTCGCGCAGCTCGCCGCTCAGGCGCCTGCCGGTCGCCCCGCAACTGCCGACGAGATCGCCGAAGCCATCGTGTTTTTAGCGACAGATCGCTCCAGTTTCATCTACGGCGCGAAGCTGGCCGTCGATGGCGGACGCACAGCCGTCTGACCTTCGCACCTTGCCATCGTAAATTCGAATCGAGTTGCGGCAACGCTAGCGGCTCTTTCTAAGCTTGACCGCGCCGCTGACGAACGGACTGCCGTCCTCAAAGAAACGCAGCGGCCTTTCTACTTCACGGGTAATTCCGACGCGCACACTCGTTCGAATTCGCGCCGTCTTCCGTACCGCGCTGCCTAACCAAAGCGGGCCATCGGCGCACAGGTCGACTCCGTCCAAATGCCGGTCGATTTGCATCGAAGCCGCAAGCCGTCCCGGTCCTCTCGCCAGATCTCTTAGTTTGTCGGTTTTGCGGAGCCGTTTCATCACCTCGATTCCTTCGAGAGGTTCCATGGCGCGCAAAAGCACTCCTGCGCCAATTCCCGGCTCTTCGCTCGAAACATTGAGCATGTACGACGTGCCATAGATAAAGTACACGTAGGCAAATCCCCTACCCAGAAATAAGGTCTGATTCCTGTCCGTTCGTCCGCGATAACCATGCCCGCTCATATCGCCCGGTGGATAAGCTTCAGTTTCGACGATGCGGCCGCTAATCCTATTTCGCCCGATCTCGCGCACAATGGTTTTTCCAATGAGATATGCGGCCAGCTCAGCCGTATCTTTCGGCAAGCGCGTTCGTGACAGTCTTCGGATGTCGTACGCGCGATTTGACGAGCTGTCCATTCCGAACACCCTAAACCATTTGGCCCTTCGTTACATCGAAGGCTGAAGATGAGCGATCAACAAAAGCCGGAGCAGGATTCTGAAGTGCGAGATCAAAAGATTCGTGCGGCGCTGGATCAGCATTGGGCGGCGTCCGATGCCAATGATTTTGAAACCGAGCACCGTATCTATCACGACGACGCGGTGTTGGAATATCCGCAGTCAGGGGAGCGAACTCGCGGGCGAAGCAACATTCAAAACCAACAAGCTACTCAGCCGAGCAAAAAGCGGTTCACTGTGCGGCGAATCATCGGGAGCGGCGATCTTTGGGTCACCGAATTCATCCTGACGTATGACGGGAAGCCGTCTTACACCGTGAGCATTATGGAGTTCAGCGGCGACAAGGTCTCGCGGGAAACGCAGTACTTTGCGGATCCGTTCGTGGCGCCCGCGTGGCGCGCTCAATGGGTCGAACGGATGGACATATAACTTCGGGTTCAAATCTCGACGGCCCGACAACCGCTTCTAAATTATTTTATCTGCGGACACTTGAAAGGATGGTCGCGCGGCGAATGTTTGCGTCCCCGCGAAATCTCTCTACAAGCGAATCCAGTTGAAGAATATGAGCGTCAATGTGCTCGCGCCCACGATAATCCAAAGAGCAAGCCCCTGAAGAAACGGGCGAAGACCAACCTGCTTGAGTGTTTCGTTGTTTAATCCCGTCCCGATCAGAAATAGAGTTGCCGTCAGGCCAAGCTTCCCCAAGTGATTGAGCTGTCCGAAGGCGGACGCGAATCCCGGCAGCAGCGTGTTGAGCAGCGCCGCCAAGCAGAAAAACAAGATGAACCACGGCCACTGGATGCGAGCTTTGCTCTTGAGAGTGACGGCGGTCGCCAGTGACAAGGGAACGATCCACAGCGCCCGAGCGAGCTTGACGGTGGTCCCAATCGCCAGCGCCGTGGGGCCGTACTTCGCGGTCGCGCCCACCACCGAGCTGGTGTCGTGGATGGCCAGCGCCGACCAAAGGCCGAACTGCGTCTGGCTCATGTGCAGTGCGAGACCGATCAGAGGAAAGAGCAAGAGCGCGGCCGAGTTGAGAATAAACACCGCACCGAGAGACACAGCCATGTCTTCATCGCTGGCTTCAGCGATCGGACCGACAGCCGCGATGGCGCTCCCGCCGCAAATCGCCGTGCCGGCACTGATGAGGAACGCGGATTTCTTGCCGACGCGCAGCGCGTAACCGAGGCCGAGGCCCAGCGCCATCGTCGCGGTGATGCTGATTGCGGTATATAGAAAACCGGAGCGGCCCGCTCGCACTACTTCCCGCAGATTCATGCCAAAGCCGAGCGCAACAACTGAAGCTTGAAGAAGGAATCTCGCCAGCTGTCTGCTCCGAAATTGAAACGGATGCGCCAGAATAAAGCCGTAAATAATTCCGCAAAGAAGCGCGATAGGGGGCGAGATCAATCCGCTCGCTGCCAGAATCAGTCCCAGGAAAAACAGGCTCTTGTTCATCCGCGGAGATTGCCGCCCGGCAACGGCGCAGGTCGTGGAGAGCGAGTTCTACACAGCAGAACGCAATCGAGACGGCAAACGGAGAGAGTATCCTCGGGCAAAATGAATTGAAGCGTTAGGGCTGAACGCACCAGCGTAAGACGTCATCCGCTTCTCCGGGGGTTCCAAATTTGTGCGGCGCAGCCGCCGGACGAGCTAGCTTACCGTCGTCTCCAGGTTCACCGGCGAATCAAGATACATCGCCAGAACATTTCCGTGCGCATCGAGCACGACAACTTTGTTGCGCGCGAAGCCAACGCCGCACAATATTCCGCAGGAAAATCCCCATTTAAGCGTCATGTCCGCAACGTACACACCGTGATAGGAGTCCCCCGCATGGGAGTAATCGTCGAAATATTTGATCTCCGCCTTGTAATTCATCTTGCTTTCCATCGCCGTGAATCCCGAAGGCAACCGAGGATTCTTGCGGGACAATAAACTCAGATCGTAGTAGTACCGGACCGCGCTCGCCGTAACGATCTCAGTCATCTCGATGTTGTCGTTTCCACACCCTCCCCAGATTGGCGCACTTCGCATCTCCGCGTCCTGCTTGCACAGATGCGAAGGAGTGAGTCCTCTTTTCATCATCTCCCCGGGCGCGAGATACACCGCCTCGGCTGTCTTGATAAGCGCACTCTCGCGCGAGTCCGCAAAAGTTCTCGTGATTTGAATCTCAAATGGCCCGTCGGTCTCGCTCGTGTCGGCAATGTCGATTTTTGAGTCCGGCGAATAGACGAACCATTGGGCTTTCGGGTCGGGCTGCAGGCTGTGGAGGAATAGAAGGTACGGCCCATTCTCATGAATCTCTGTCAACCAGGTTCGAGCGCACCGAATCCGGTCTTTGTCGTTCCGCGGATCTGCGATAGCCAGGAACTCGTTGCAGGGCTTCTCGGCATCGAGCGGCGAATTGTTCGCCGTGGAAGCGCACGCACCGTAGAGATCGTCAGTCGAACGTGACCTGTCCTGCGCAGGAACATCGGCTGAGATCGCACTCAATCCGAAAACAGCAACGAGAATCAGGTATTTTTTCAACTTCCCCCTCCTGTCGGGACTAGTTCCGCCTTCGTTCTCTGGAGTCGCCGCGCCCTGTATCGCATAGAGGTCAGATCACTGCGACGAGTTGCTTGCATGCGGATTCATGAGAGTGAGCAGACGGTTCCCCGCGTCGGGAAGTGGCTCATCTTGATCTGGTTTTGAATAGGCAGAATTTTCCTCTTCATCTTTTCCGATGGGCGCGCGTATGATGTGCGCCATCCGCTGTTCTTCATACGTGCCCGGAATCATCGTCGGAGGAGAATTTCATGAGCCGGCACGGCCAAGTCTCTCTTTCTGTTCGTATTCGCTTCGTTGTATCACTTTTCGTATTTCTAACCTGCAGCGCGTTCGCATCACGCTCGTCTGCCCAAGACACCTCTCAACTTGCTCCGCCACCGGGTACGAGCGTCGCGGTGCGCATGATCGATTCGGTCGATTCCAATAGCGATCCCGCCGGCAAGCAGTACTGCGCCACCGTCGCGAAAAACGTGAAGGCCGCGAATGGCGTGCTTCTCCCGCAAGGCTCGCCCGCAACGATAGCTCTTTCGCACAGTGGTTCCAGCTGGCTCGCTCAGCTCACCTCGATCACCGTCAACGGGCAACCTTTCGCCGTCACCAGCACCGCGGCAACCCTGGGCGGAAGCGGCGCTGCCGCTCAGAATGCCGCGAATGCCGTCGGCTCCGTCCTTGGCGGTTTCGGCCATCACTCGAACACTGCCGCGCAAGTCACGGCTGCGGCTTCCGGCGCGCGCGTCTTCCTCCCGCCCGGCACGAATTTGAATTTCACACTCGGCGCGCCGCCCGCAGCGGCATCGGCGCCTGCTGCGACTGCCGCACCTGCGGCCGGCTCAGCTCCATCGTCCGCGGACGCACCGTCGTCCGCGGGTGCACCGACATCGGCAAGCGCACCGACTGCGGCATCCGCTCCGAGCGCCGGCAGCGCGCCGAATTCCGCGAGCGCCACTTCCGCAGCTCCAACTTCAGCAGGCGCTCCGAGTAGCGATACCTCCCAAGCACAGCCGGGGTCATACTTCTACTGCTTCACCGACTATTCAGGGGATAAGTCGTATTTGTCGGACATATTTTTCTATCCTCTTATTCGCCTCGATCCCCATTCGAATGCAGCTCCCGAAATGGCCAGTAATTACCAGGATTACCTGGGCCTGCTGAACGTCGCGTTCAAAAAATATCTCGAAAAAAATAATTCGTTTAAGAGCAATTCCAACTATCCCGTAACCTGCGGCAGCGACGAGCAGCTACCCGTGGCGAAAATGAACAAGGCCAGAATGGCCGGTATGGCGACAAACGACAAGAAAACACCCGTCGACACCGGCTGGACGAACAAAGACGTCGTTCCCTCCGCGTATTGCACCTCGGGCGCGCCAGACACGGGTCTCAATTACAGCGAAGCTTTTGTCACCAACGGCAGGATGCGCGCGCCGATTATTTCGGCCTTCATGAAATTTACGAACACCAAAGCCGCAGCCTGCTACCTGTTCCCAGATATCGCCTCCGCGAAAGCCGAGCGCGACCGTCAATTCACCATCGCTAAAGGCTACGGAAAGCTCAGCGATACCGGTTGGAAGGGGCAGTAATTCGCCCGCCTGGCCGAAACAAATTTCTCGCGCGCATGGCGTGAGCTGGCCCGCGCGTGCAACTTGAATTGAAATCGGCGATGCCTTGGAGGGTCCGTCCATGAAAGTTGGGGCCGTTGTGAAATTTGCCTTGGTTCTCGCAGTTTGCTGCGCCGCGTTCGCGTTCGTCTCATCGCGCGACGCTAATCCCGCCCACGCCGCACCGCTTCCGCAGGCGGCGATCTCCATTCCCGCTGGAACCTCGGTCGAGATCCGAGTGATGGAACTCGTCGATTCGAACGCCGCTTCCGCAGGCCAGCAATTTCGCGCGACCCTTGCGTCGTTGATCGAACTGCCGGGTGGAACGCGAATTCCCCGTGGCTCTCCGGCGTCGATCGTTCTCACGAAAAGCGGGAACGATTGCTCGGTGCAGGTGGCGAGCATCACCGTGCTGGGACAACCGCTCAGCGTGACGAGCGGCGCGGGGACGCTCAGTGACGCGACGCAACGCCAGGCCAGCGCGCTCAATTCCGTGCTGGGCAGCATCGGCCGCCGGGGCGGCAATACCGGCAATGTCGTCGCGCCCATTGCGTCAGGCGCGCGCGTATACCTATCGCCTGGATCTTCGCTGAACTTTGTTCTCAACGGCGGAGGTCAGCCCGCTCCCGCGCCCTCAGCGGTAAACGCTCCTCCTTCGGCGGCCAATGCTCCTCCGCATCCAGGAAATTCCGCTCAACCGGCTGCAAGCGCTCCGGCGGCATCAGCGCCCGCCGCCGTGGGAGGTGCACTGACCGCACCCGTCAAAGAAACTCTGCTCGGCCCCGCCGTGCAGTCCGGAATGTACGTCGTCAGTCCCGATGCTGAGCACGTGGCAATGTTTGCCATGCACGGCAGCCGCGAACTCATCATCATTGATGGTGCTGACGGCCCCGAGGCCGATCACGCCGCTCACCAATATACAGGCGGCGCGATCGACGTCGGATTCAGCGCCACCGGCGGCCATTCCGGCTACATCGCGCAGATGGGCGATGAACTCGTGGCAGTAATCAATGGCAAGCGCGCTTTCGACATCACGAACGTCAAGCCGCCGTTACAAGGCAGCGTGCCGGCGATCAATATTCGCGGACTGCACGGCGATCCAAACCAGCCCGGCGTCCCCCACCAGGTAATCTTCAGTCCCAGCGGCGCCCACTACGCATTGGTGAGCCAGGAATCAAACGTGATTCACAATGTCTGGCTCGACGGAAAGAAAAGTTCCGACCTCGCCGATGTAGACGTAAACCAGATGAATTTCGTTGGCGAAAAACTCGTCTACGCCGCGCAAACTCCCAATACGAAATGGCACGTGTTCGTGGACGACAAGCCCGGCCCCGCCTACGACAAAGTTTCCAACCTGACGCTCAGCAACAACGATCTACATTACGCCTTTATCGCCCAGCTCGCCGGCAAACAGCTCGTATCCGCCGATGGCGTCGCGTTCACGCCGCGTACGACCTATGCAGGCGCCGGCCTCAACAATCTCGTCATTGCCTCCAATGGCCGCGTCGGCTACACCGGCTCCATCGCCAAAGGCTCGACTGGACAATATGCGACCACGCTCTTCGTCAATGACGAAATCGTTTCGCAAGAGATCACCGATTTCGCGACCCTCAACTGGAAAGGCGATAACGTCACCGCTTACGTCGTCTTCAGCCCGGACGGAAAAAAGTACGCGTACGTAAAACCCGTTCCCGGTGGACTCGCTGCAGTGATTGATGGCCAGGTCAGCCGCGCCTACGACAAGATCGGCCTGATTCAATTCGGCCCTGATTCGCGCCGCTACTATTACGTCGGAATCCGCGGCCAGAATTTCGTCAATGTCGATGGCCAGGAGCTGCAAGGCTTGAATGGAATGCTCCACTTCACCTTCAGCCCGGATGCGAATCATTACGGGTTTGAGGGCCGCGATCAAAAGCTGGGCAACGTCATGGTGATCGACGGCAAAATGAGCCAGGGCTTCTACACCATCGAAAAGCCGCTCGCATTCAGCGCCGATAGCAAGCACTGGGCCTATTCCGCTTGCACGCAATATCTGAAATGCCAGGTCATGATCGACGGAAACCCGAATCCGGTTTCCGGCCTTTACACGTTTCAAACTCGCACGCCGCCTCGGCTGGAATTCCCTGCTCCTTTTTACAGTCCGGATAGTTCCAGGCTCGGATACGCGTTTTCAAAAGCGGATGGCACCAGTCAGAATATGCTCGTCGTCAACGGGCAGGAAGTCACGCATGGCGCCTACTTCACATATCGGAGCTTCAGCCCCGATAGCAAACACTTTTCCGTGCTTTCCTGGAACGGTCACGGCATGACCGTCATCGTCGATGGAAAGACGGGCCCGGTGTACGACGACGTAATCGAAGGCAATCCGAACACGTTCAAGTTCGAGGATGCGCACACGCTGCGCTTGCTCGGCATAAAAAATAAGAACGTCTATCGCGTCGTGATCAACGTGGACTGAGCACAAATTGCAGCCACAGATTCGGCTGGGAGTCGCCTTTCCGTAAGTGCCACCCACAGTGAACTCCCGGCGGCTGCAAGTCTCTTCACTGCAACAGTTACGCTAGGAGTGTCCGTAAGCCCAATCATTGCAACAGTTACAAAAAGGGTGGTGTTTTTTTCTTCGCGCAACTTTCTTATTGAAAGCAAAGGGCTTATTTCCCGCAGACAACTGCCTCAGATGCGCTGACAGAGATCGCTTGTTTAGCAACGTAGTACTATTACCAAATGTATGACAGGCCAAGCCTTACGCTCAACGCCAAATTTTCTATCTACGAAGGTTGCGTCGGCTCGCCATCCGGAATTGACATGCACCCGCGCCACTTAATAGGATTAGGTCTCCTGGCTGTAGCCTCTGCAGTTCGTTACATTCCGCAGCTTGGACATCCGTTGAGGCTCGCTGGAAATCATAAAGGCCATGATCACTGTCTCTGATTTAACTAAGAAGTATGCTCGCACCACCGCCGTAGATCACATTTCATTTCAAGTGGGAAAAGGCGAAATCGTCGGATTTCTCGGACCCAACGGCGCGGGAAAAACCACCACGATGCGCATGTTGACGTGTTTCTTGCCGCCCACTTCCGGCGCCGCCACCGTTGCCGGTTACGATGTCCTTGAACAGCCGCTCGAAGTGAAGCGCCGCATCGGCTATCTTCCGGAAACTCCGCCGGTGTATCCCGAAATGCGCACGGGCGAATACTTGCGATTTGTCGGCGCGCTCAAAGGATTGAAAGGCGCGGAACTCGAGCAGCGCGTCGAATTCGTCTCGGAAAAATGCGCTGTCGCCGACATGCGCGATAAAGTGATCGGCAAGCTCTCCAAAGGTTATCGCCAGCGCGTCGGGCTTGCGCAAGCGATCATTCACAATCCCGACGTGCTGATTCTCGACGAGCCCACCGCTGGACTTGATCCGAAACAGATCAACGAAACGCGCGACTTGATAAAAGGTCTCGCGGGCGATCACACCATTATTCTGAGCACGCACATCCTGCCCGAAGTAGAGCAGACCTGCGAAAAAGTGATCATCATCAGCAAAGGCCGCCTCGTCGCCACGGATTCCGTAAATAACCTGCAAAACCGTGCGCGCGGAATCGGATCGGTGCTCGTCGAAGTTGCGGCGCGCAGCGGCGCGATTGACGCCGGCGCCGTGCAGGAAAAATTGCAGCGCGTCGCCGGAGTTTCCCGCGTACTGCCGCGCGAATCGCGCGATGGCCGCGTGAGCTTCGAAGTGGAAAGCAAAGAAGAGCGCTCGATTCGCGGCGAACTGGCCCGCGCCGTAGTGCAATCCGGCTGGGACTTGCAGGAGATGCGCACGCTTGCGGCCAGCCTCGAGGAAATCTTCTTGCAGCTCACCGGCGATCAGGCCAATGCGGGAAAAGATGCGGCCGCGCCGCAGTCGCAGGAGGGTGTGCCGGCATGAGGAATCTCTGGGTCATTTGCCAAAAGGAATTGCGCAGCTATTTCGTTTCGCCCGTTGCTTACATATTGCTGGCGATGTTTGCAGTTGTCTTCGGCTTCTTTTTCTGGAATGCGGTCGGCTATTTCGTCTACATGGGCGTGCAGTCAGAAATGAGCGGTCAGTCGTTTCCGATGAATTTGAACGAAGAAGTCATTCGTCCGCTGGTCTCGAATACAACCGTGATTGGCCTCTTCTTGATTCCGCTGATCACGATGAGGCTCTTCGCAGAAGAAAAGCGCACCGGGACGATCGAACTTCTCGCCACCTCACCAGTTCGCGATTGGGAAATCATTCTTGGAAAATGGCTGGCGGCAGTTTTGCTCTATTGCGGAATCTTGGCGCTCACCGCGCTGAATTTCATTTTTCTTTTCAAGTACGGCCACCCCGATTGGAAGCCGCTCGCTATTGCGTATCTAGGGCTGCTGCTGCAAGCAGGCGCGCTGCTCGCGATCGGTGAGTTTATTTCCACGTTGACGAAAAATCAGATCGTCGCCGGCGCGGTCACGTTCGGCGTGTGCCTGCTGCTCTGGGTGCTGGAATGGGTGAGTGGGTACGAGTCGGCGCCGTGGGCGCGTGTGCTGGCCTACATGTCCGTGATCACGCACTTCGAATCTTTTTCCAAGGGATTGTTATCGAGCAAAGACGCAATTTTCTACGTGACGCTTACTTATCTTGGATTGTTTTTCACGGCGCGCTCGATGGAATCCATCCGGTGGAGGTC
>DASTCZ010000277.1:0-2592 GCA_035710585.1 Candidatus Acidiferrales bacterium
CGCGGCGGCGACGTGGCGCATCGCGGAATGCATGGTGCGCGCGAAAAGAAAAGTGATGCCGATCTGCTCGAGTGCTTCGCCGCATCGTTCGGGCGGCAAATCGACTTGCACTCCGAGCGCTTCGAGCACGTCCGCCGAGCCGCTTCGCGAATTATTGGAGCGATTGCCGTGCTTGGCAACGCGCACTCCGGCTCCCGCAACGACGAACGCGGCAGCAGTGGAAATATTGAAGACTGTGCGGGGAGCGCCGCCGGTGCCGCAGGTGTCTACGAGAGCATCCTCGGTGACTCGTGCGCTCGGGACGATTTTGGCGGCGCGGCGGCGCATAGCTCGCGCAAAGCCGACGATTTCGTCGACGGATTCGCCCTTATCTCGAAGCGCCTGAAGCAACCGCACGGTCTCGTCTTCAGAAAGGCGCCCAGCCAACAGCTCTTCGCAGACGGACTCCGCTTCAGCGCTAGAGAGCGACTGTCCCGCCTGAAGATGTTCCAGCAGGTGCTTGACGTCCAACGGAGAATCCTTGACCACCGGGCGGTTTGTCCGCGCTTGCACGCGAAAAAAGATTTTTTCAATTGCGCGCCGCCGTTTCTTGCTGCGCGCTCACCGTTCCATTAAACTGCTACGTTTCGCGTAACGAAAATTCTAGCACTGATGGAAGGTTCATGAAGATTCACGAGTATCAGGCCAAGGGAATTCTCGCGCGCTATGGAGTCCCGGTGCCGCGCGGGGAGGTGGCGTTTACCGCGGACGAGGCGCGCGCTGTGGCGCAGAAATTGGGAACTCCGGTGGTTGTGGTGAAGGCGCAGATTCACGCGGGTGGGCGCGGAAAAGGCGGTGGCGTGAAGCTGGCGAAATCGCCGGACGAGGCAGTGGAGATCGCGAAAAAAATGCTGGGCATGACGCTGGTGACTCCGCAGACCGGGCCGGGCGGGCGCGTGGTGAAGCGGCTGCTGATCGAAGAAGGGCTCGACATCAAGCGCGAGCTTTACCTCGGCGTGGTGATCGACCGCGCGACGGCGGCGCCGGTTTTCATGGCCAGCGGCTCTGGCGGCATGGAAATTGAAGAAGTCGCGAAGGAAAATCCGTCCGCGATTTTGCGCGAGACGATCAATCCCACGGTCGGACTGCAGCCCTACCAAGCGCGCAAGCTGGCCTTCGGACTTGGACTCTCGGGTGAAGCGATCGGCAACGCGACTCCGTTTTTCCAAGCGCTCTATCGCGCCGTGGTCGAGACGGACGCGTCGCTGGCGGAGATTAATCCGCTGGTGCTGACTGGAGCGCGAAAGCTGATCGCGCTCGACGCGAAAATCAGTTTCGACGACAACGCGCTCTATCGCCACAAAGATCTGAAAGAGTTGCGCGATCTCGACGAAGAAGATCCGCTCGAAGTGGAAGCTTCGAAATACAACCTGAATTACATCAAGCTCGACGGCACCGTTGGCTGCATGGTGAATGGCGCCGGCCTGGCGATGGGCACGATGGACATCATCAAGTTGGCCGGCGGCTCGCCCGCGAATTTTTTGGATGTGGGCGGCGGCGCGAATGCCGAGCAGGTGAAAAACGCGTTCCGAATCTTGATGAGCGATAAAGAAGTGCGCGGCGTTTTCATCAATATTTTCGGCGGAATTTTGCGCTGCGACGTACTGGCGACCGGCGTCGTGGCGGCCGCAAAGGAGCTGGGCGTGAAGGTGCCCGTCGTCGTGCGCATGGAAGGCACAAACGTCGAAGAAGGCAAAAAAATCTTGAGGGATTCCGGACTGAGTTTCGGAATCGCCGAGGACATGAAGGATGGTGCGGAGAAAATCGTCGCGCTGACGGGCGGTGCGCGATGAGCGTCTTAATCAACGAACGCACCCGCGTGATCGTCCAGGGAATCACTGGGCGCGAGGGAAGCTTTCATTCGCAGCAGATGATTGCGTACGGCACGAACGTCGTCGGCGGCGTGACTCCAGGCAAGGGCGGCACGCTGCACGAAAACGTGCCGGTATTTAATACCGTCGGGGAAGCAGTAAAGCAGACGGGAGCTGAAGCTTCGCTGATCTTGGTGCCACCGCCCTTTGCAGCTGACGCGATTTTGGAGGCAGCGGATGCGGGCTTGCCGCTCGCCGTGTGCATCACCGAAGGAATTCCGGTGATGGACATGGTGCGCGTCGCGGCTGTGCTGCGCGACGGAAAGACGCGGCTGATCGGCCCAAATTGTCCGGGAATTATCTCGCCGGGTAAATGCAAAATGGGAATCATGCCCGGCAGAATTCACAAGCAGGGAAACGTCGGTGTCGTCAGCCGAAGCGGAACGCTGACGTATGAAGCTGTCGATCAGCTGACGAAGCTCGGTATTGGGCAATCGACGTGCATCGGAATTGGCGGCGACCCAATCATCGGAACGAATTTTTTGGATGCGATTCGGCTTTTCAACGAAGATCCGGAGACTCACGCCATCATAATGATCGGCGAAATTGGAGGCAACGCCGAGGAGACCGCGGCGGAGTACATTCGCACGAATGTGAAAAAGCCCGTGGTCGGATTTATCGCCGGCCAAACCGCGCCGCCGGGACGAAGAATGGGCCACGCGGGGGCCATCATCAGCGGCGG
>DASTCZ010000278.1:0-4770 GCA_035710585.1 Candidatus Acidiferrales bacterium
AACTACGGCGACGCCGCCCGCGGAATTTGCGCCCGCAGCAATCGGATCGATTTGGACGACTTCCTTCACGCCCGGGACCGCGCGCGCTTTATCGGCGTTGAAGCTCTTCGCTCGGCCACCAAAAGTCGGGCAGCGCGCAATCACTGCGTAGAGCATTCCCGGCACACGAACGTCGAGTCCGAAAATCGCAGTGCCATTTGTTTTGAGCGGCGTATCACGCCGCGGCGTGGATTTTCCGATGATCGTGAAATCCGCCGGATTCTTCAGCGTCACCTTATTTAGGTCCGGAATCGGCAGCTTGGAGGCTGCATCGACAAGCTCGCCATAAGTGAGCACTGTGTTTCTCGGTCCGTGAATCACTTTTCCTTTTTCGGTGCGGCAGGCCGAAACGTCTACGTTCCAATTCTGTGCGGCTGCCGCAACCAGCATGGCGCGTGCGGCTGCGCCTGCCTTTCGTAGCGGCAGATACGAGTCTGCGACGCTGCCGCTGCCGCCTGTGCCGTGCGAATAGGTCTGCGGATCGGTGCGCGCTTGCTCAATTCGTACGCGTGACCATTCCACATCAAGTTCCTCGGCAAGGATCATGGGCAGCGCCGTCATCACGCCCTGCCCCATCTCCGATTTCGCCATCGTCAGCGTGACGTCGCCGGATGGAGTTATGCGCACCCACGCGTTGAACGGATTGACCGGTGGACGCTGCTGAGGCTGCTGTGGAAAGGCCGCCAGCGGAAAGTGAAATCCGACGACCAGCGCCGCTCCGCCGGCGGCAGTCGTTTTCAGAAATGCCCGGCGATCGAGCCTCGAAGACGCGCTCATCGCGAGCCTCCATTCGGAGCTGCGTGCGCAGACTTTGCCGAACCCGCCCCCGACGCACGGTGAATCGCAGCCCGAATGCGCTGATAAGTGCCGCACCGGCAAATGTTCCCTGACATTGCGCCATCGATCTGAGCGTCGGTCGGCTTCGGATTCACCGACAAAAGCGCAGCCGCCGCAAGAATCTGGCCCGACTGGCAATATCCGCACTGCGGAACTTCTTCCGCGATCCATGCCTGCTGCACAGGATGCGAATTGTCCTTGGATAGACCTTCAATCGTGGTGATGTGCTTATCAGCGGCATCAGAAACAGTCGTGATGCACGAACGCACCGGCTGGCCGTCGATCAAAACCGTGCAAGCGCCACATAGCGATACGCCGCAGCCATACTTCGTGCCGGTGAGATTGAGCGAATCACGTAGCGCCCAAAGCAGCGGCATTCCGGGCGACAGGTCGAGGACATGCTTGGAACCATTTACGATGAGCGATACCTCGGCCATGGCCCCCCCCGCGATGAAGGTAAATCGAGGCAAATTCGCCTTACGCGTGTATCGCGCGGCTCAGGAATTCCAGGTGATGCGCGCCATATCCGGACGCCGTTCGCGCCACTGATCCTCCGAGAATATTTTCGGAGTCACTTCGATCAAGCGCGGAAAAATTCCATACACGGAGAGTGCATTCCAGCGTCCGCCGTCCCGCATGAGATAACCCTGGCGATTGAGCTCTTGCGCGATGCCGCTCAGCGGAACGTCCCGGACAATCATCTCCATGATCATGTTCAGCGCCTCCATCTCGCGGGGATCGCGCTCAAGATGGCGGCAATCCGAGGCGACGCGGAGCCCGTAAGGAACTTCTTCGTAGAAAGAATCGGTGGTCGGTTCCGGCGGCGCGGCGTCCGCGGATTCGCGTTCCCATTCGATACCGGTCAGCCGCCAGCCGGACTGCATCATTTCGTGCACGTGATTTAGATCAAGATTGCGTTGGACTGCTTCGCGCAGACGTTCGATCTTCGCCATGAATCAGCTCCTCGGGTGAGTTGCGAACTATTCTTGCGTCCTGCCTAGGAATACGCTCGAGCCGCCCCGGGCGTTACTCGTAGCGTAGGGCGATCATGGGATCGACGCGAGTCGCGCGCCGCGCCGGGATCCAGCAGGCGGCTCCGGCTGCCGCCAAAAGCACCGCCATCGCCACCAGAAAGGGAAGCGGATCAGCGCTGCGAACTTCAAACAGCAGGCTTTCGATGAATCGGAACGCAGCAGTTGCCGCGAGAGCACCGATCGCCAGTCCTACGACGACCGAGCCGAGCCCATCCCACAGCACCATTCCGAGGACGCGCCGCCTGCTCGCGCCAATCGCAAGGCGGATGCCGATCTCCCGCGTGCGCTGCCCCACGGTATAGGAGAGCACGCCATACACCCCCAGCGCGGAGAGCAGCAGAGCCGCCGCCGCAAACAAGCCGATCAGCCACATCGCGAAGCGGCGCTGCGCCAGCGCGCGGCCAATTACCTCGTCCATGGAACGCAGCTCAAAAATTGGCTCGTTGGCGTCGACCGAGTGCACCACGCCCGCCACCGACCGCGCCAACGATTCAGTCGTCGTGGCCGAGCGGATCACAACAGTCCAATTCAGCCCCGGAAGCCGCATTTGCGAGCGGTAGATTTGGGGCCGGGGGTTCAAGTCGAGACCGTCGAAGCGGACGTCCCCGGCGACGCCTGCGATCGCTACCCAGCTGGGATTCGGGCTGAGAGGTCCGAAGCGAATTCGCTTGCCGATCGGATCTTGCCCCGGGAAAAATTTGGCCACGAACGCTTGCGACACGACGATCTGCTCCGGCGATTTGGGGTCATCGTTATCGCCAAAAATGTTGCCGCTGACAATCGGAATACGCATGGCTCGAAAATAATCGGCCGTGACTATCGCGCCTTCCGCGACTCGGACCTCACCGCTCGAAACGTCGCCGCCTTCCATCGCGAAGCGGAAAAATCCGCGTGATCCCGAAAGCGGCAGCAGAGTGGTGCCACTCGCAGCTTCGACGCCCGGAAGCGCGGAGATGCCTGCGAGCAATCGCCGGTAGAAGTCGCGCTGCTTTTCCGGTGTGGAATATGGGCCGGTCTGCGGATTGTTCGGAATCGGAAGCCACAGATTAAATGTGAGCAAGTTGTGCGCATCGAAGCCTGGCGAAACGCGCAGAACGTTGCGGAAGCTTTCCACGAGCAGGCCTGAACAGACCAGCAAGACGAACGCGAGCGCGACTTCGGTCACGACCAGCAGTTTTCGAAGCTGCCGCGCGCGGCCAGTCGCAGTCGAAGAGCGGCTGGCATCGTTCAAATCGACAAGCACATCCGTTTTTGCCGCGTCCCACGCTGGCGCAAGCCCGAAAAGCAAACCCGCGATGACGCACGTGAGCAGCGTGAACAGAAGCACAGGCGCATTTACGTGAATGCCATTCAAATGCGGAAGATTCGTGGGAGCGAACGTGACCAATAGCGGCACGCCGAACCACGCAATCGCCAGACCAACTGCGCCGCCGATCAAAGCCAGAAGCAGATTTTCGATAATCCACTGACGGACAAGATGACCGATTCCCGCTCCCAGCGACCTCCGCACCGCCATTTCCCTGCGGCGGGCGTTGGCGTGCGCGAGCGTGAGGCTTGCGATATTCGCGCAAGCGATGAGCAGCACCAGCGCCACGGTCCCCAGCAACACGTAAAGAGGCTGGCGCCAGCCACGAACGACATTCGAGCCCAGCGGCTCGATCACGGGCTCCCATCCTTCGCGCGGCAAGTAATCGTTGGGGAATTGTTGGCGAAGAGAGGCGGCGAAGGCAGCCATGCGCTGTTGCGATTGCGTGAGATTGATGCCGGGATTCAGCCGCGCAATCGCTTCCGGCAAAAAGGTCGCGCGGCGCGGAGATTGCGGTGCGAATGGAGGCCCCACCCATCCGCAGGGCGCCCACACATCGATATCGGTCGAAACAGTCTTGCCGGGATGTACGAAGTCGCGCGGCGCAACTCCGATGATGGTGTAGAGATCGGTGTCCAGTTGGATCGATTTTCCGATCACGTCCGGCGCACCGCCAAACAGTCGATGCCAAAGCCCATCGCTGATCACAGCAACGGTACCAATTCCGGTCGTGTAGTCCGACGCGCCGTATACGCGCCCAAGCTGCGCTCCCACTCCGAGCATCGCGAAGTAGTTGTCGTCCGTGATCAAGCCCTCGACTCGCTCGGGCTGGGAAATGCCCGTCAGGTTCACGCTGATCGGCCAGACGGCGGAAATATCGCTGAAGAGTCCACTCTTGGCGCGGTAGTCCATCAGCTCCGGCACGGAGATTCCTGTGCCGAACACGTTTAGCTTCGTCAGGTTTGCGGCCACGTGAACTAACCGTTCGGGATGCGGAAATGGCAGCGGCCGCAGAAGCACGGCGTCAACAATAGTAAAGATGGCGGAATTCGCGCCTACACCCAGGGCGAGCGTAAGAATCGCGACGGCGCTGAATCCTGGCCGGCGCCAGAGTACTCGAGCGGCCAGACGAAGGTCGTGCCAGACGGAAAGCATGGGGCACCTCTGCGATTAAGACGCGGCGAAATCGAGAGTGTTACTTACGCCGGGCTTTTTGCGGGATGGCGCAGGCGGCCACATTGGCAGCACAAACTCAGAATAGGGAACTTCGGTTGCATTTGGGTGCGAGGGCGCAACGCTAAAGAAGACGGGCCGCGAACCTTCGAGCCGCTTGCTATAATCCGCCTGAATCGGAACTCTTCAGAATCGGCAGGCCGCTCGGCAAATCGGCGGAGGCCATGCAAGAACCCGTCAAAAAATGGCAGCGCGGATTCTGGAGCCTGATCGTCACGCAGTTTCAGAACGCCTTCAACGACAACGCGCTGAAGTTCCTCGTCATTTACATCATCGTGGCGATGAATTTCGCCGCGGAGAAGCGCGATGAGCTGGTAACCA
>DASTCZ010000279.1:0-15649 GCA_035710585.1 Candidatus Acidiferrales bacterium
GCGGCGCTGATCGAGCATTACGACGCCAGCCTCGGTCCACTCGATCGGCTGGGCGGCTTGCATGTGCGTGGTAACTTGGGCTGATTTCATGCGTGATGATTTTCGGCAGCGCTACTTCATATTCTCCATGTGGCGAAAGCCGCCGGTAGCATAGAGGGCGCCGAGAAACAGAGTGCTATTGTAAGACAAATGCAGCAGGTAGCTCGCCCACACAGTGCGGCGAATGGCGCGAACCCAGGTCAGGAGAATTCCTACGATGACGATGAGCGCGATTTGGCCCCAGCCGCCCCAAAGTTGCAGCGCATGCACCGCGCCAAACAGCATTCCCGTCACGATGACGCTGCCAGCGATGCCAATCCGGCGCGCGATAATCGGATAGAGGACGCCGCGGAACACGGTCTCTTCGACCAGAGGCGCCACGAGCACGCCGAACGTCATCAGCAGAATCATCGCCTGACGGGTCTGAACGAGTTCTTCGATGGGCAAAGGCTTTTTCTGTCCGATGAAGCTCGAGGCCATCGTCACCGCGACAGACAGGCAAATGCCTCCTCCGACGATCGTGAGCGCGATTCGGCGCCGGGCCGCTGCGGTCGCGGCCAGGCTCGTCCAGCCGATCGCGTGCCAGAATTGGCCGGCGTTTTTTACTTTCACCAGCACCCACAAGTAGCCGAGCGTCAGCAGTGCTGCGGCTGCTTGCGCGACGATGGAGAGAGTGGCCTGAAATTGCTTGTCGTTCATCACTGCGTTCATGTCACCGTGACGAGAGGCAGCCGCAGCTATGAAAAGTGGCAGAGCAACGATGAACGGACTGAGCAGATAGAAGAGCGCGAATAAGATGACATCGCGCGCCGTCCAGGGCACGCGCAGATCAGCAGGCAGATCAAGATGGTGAGAAGGAACCTGCAGTTCGGCAGATTCATTCAGGGGAAATGCCGGATCCGGCGCTACGCTCTCGGCCGGCGCGGCGTCGCGAGCTTCCGAAGGAACATTGTTCACAACATCGCGAGTTTCCGCGGGCTGTTCGCGAAATTCGGCCGGCTCGATGGGTTTTTGCTCGGGGGAACCGCTCATAGATATTGGATCGCTGGTTTCAGCGGCGGATGCCTTCGACAAGCGCAGCGGCGAGAAGCGGCAGCATGATTTCGTGGTGGCCGGTAATCGCGTACCCGCGCGAGCGATTGCCACGAGAGGCCAATGTGGGCCGCTTCACGACGTTTTGCAGCGGGCGATAGTGCTGCAGAAAGTCGAAATTTGCGGTCGTAATTGGATCGAGCCGCGTGCCGAGATTGCGAACGACGGAGACAGCCTTCAAGAAAATCTCGGGAAGAATCACCGCGGAACCCCAATTCAAGTACACGCCATTGGGATGCATGCGCTTCACGAGCGCGCAAAAGAGTTTGAAATCGTGGTGGGTCGCGGCACCGAGCGCGGCGCCATCAGCCGCCGGATGCATGTGAGGAATGTCCGCGCCAATGGCGAGATGAACCGTGACGGGAATCCTCGCGCGGTAGGCGGCGGCGAGCACGCTCTGCGCCGCGAATTTCGGCTTCAGCCTGCCATTGACGAGTAACTTTCCCGCGGCTTCGCCCATCCCGATGCCGCTGCGTTGCGCGCCGACGGCAATTTCGTTCAGATACAGCCCCGTTTCCGTCGCCATTCCGAATTTGCCGCGGCCAAGTCCCGATTCAACGTCTTCGGAAGTATTTCCAGATAGCGCGATCTCGAAATCGTGCACCAGCGCCGCGCCGTTCATGGCGATGCCGCTGACGAAGCCGCGGTCGACGAGATCTATCAGGGTCGGACCGAGTCCAACCTTGACGACGTGCCCGCCGATGCCCCACAGCACCGCTTTGCGGCGCGCGCGGGCGCGAATGACGTCGCCGGCCACAGCTCGCACGTCGTTCGCGGCCAAAATTCGGGGTAGAGAATCGAAGAATTTCCGGAACGAAGAACCGCGGGCGGCAGGCCGCGCAAATTCCCGCACGCTCACTTTGCTCTTGCGCGAAGCCAGCGGATACGTGCGAATGCCGCCCAAGGCGAGCGGTGCAATGTCGTAATAGCTCATCGAAAACGAAGAATCACTCTAGCCGCACTCGCGGGAGGGCGCAAGAATTGCCGGGGCTGAAATTCCAGCCCGCGCGAATCTCGATTAGAATGCACGAAACCTGTACGAGCTACTCGGAGGAGGCTGGAACGATGCCGAAATATGTGATCGAGAGAGAATTGCCCGGTGCCGGCAAGCTGACGAATGACCAGATCGCGGCTATTTCGCAGAAATCCTGCGGCGTGCTGAGAAATATGGGCCCGCAGATTCAGTGGCTGCACAGCTACGTGACCGACGACAAGATTTATTGCGTGTATATAGCGCCGAATGAAGAAGCCGTCCGGCAGCACGCGCAAGAAGGCGGTTTCCCTGCGAATAAAATTTCGGCCGTGCGGCGAATGATCGATCCGACTTCCGCGGAACTGTGAGCGCAGCGATCAAACTTGCCGCGTTAAGCGATTCTTCCCCAGCGGCGGCCATCGCGAAACTGACGGAGGAAAGCTATGTGGTGGCGCTGAGCGAGCTGGCCTCTCGCGACAAGCACCTCGCAGCGGTAATCGGTGAATTCGGGCCGCCCCCGATGTGGTCGCGCGAGCCGGGCTTCGGCACTCTCGTCTACATCATCCTGGAACAGCAGGTATCGCTCGCCTCCGCGCGCGCGACATACCAGCGGCTGCTCGACGCGGTAAAGCCGCTCACGCCACGGAAATTCCTGAAACTGACGGACGCGCAATTGAAAGCGACCGGTTTCAGCCGTCAAAAGACTCGATACACGCGGCTGCTAGCCAAAGAGCTTATTTCGCGGAAACTAGATCTGCAGGCGATGCATGGGATGGATGATGCCGCCGTGCGCGCGCGGCTGACAGAGCTGATGGGAATTGGGCCGTGGAGCGCGGAAGTTTATCTGCTCATGGCGCTGGGCCGCGCGGACGCCTGGCCGGTAGACGATTTGGCGCTCGCAGCGGCCGTTCAACGCGTCAAGAAACTGCGCAGGCGGCCTTCGCCAAAGCATCTTGAGAAAATGTCGGCATCATGGCGGCCCTGGCGCGGCGTGGCCGCACGAATTTTCTGGCATCACTACTTGAGTTCCGCGAAAAAGAAAGTCGCGGCGAAAATGGAGGCATCGTGAAGAATTACTGCGTTCGGATCGCCGCCGGAGCGCTGCTGGCAGTGGGCTTGGCTTCGCTCACCTTCGGTCAGTCGAGTGGGACGTCGCAATCTCAAGCAGCCGCACAGCAAACACAAAACCCCCAGCCAAAACGCGTCGCGATTCATGCCGGACGATTGCTGGACGTGCGCACGGGCAATTACACAAGCGGCGCATACCTGCTGATCGAAGGAGAGCGGATCGCGAGCATCGGGAATTCGGCGCCGGCAGGCGTGGATGTGATCGATCTTACTTCGCAGACGGTGCTTCCCGGCCTGACCGACTGCCACGCGCACATCCTCGGAAATCCCAAAGATCAATCGGTGGCCGGCCCCTTGCGAATGTCATCTCCAATGGGTGCGCTTTGGGGATTTCACAACCTTCAGATCTGGCTCGATCACGGATTCACCTCGATGCGCGACGCGGGCGAAACGGATCTTGCGTATGGACAACTTGCGTTGCGGGATGCGATCAACCAGGGCTTGATTCGCGGCCCGCGAATTAAATCGTCCGGAAATTTTGTGAGCCTGACCGGCGGACATGGAGATGCGGACGGCCTTTCTCCCGATCAGGCGCTTCCGCGACGGCCGAATATCGCAAACACGGTAGATGAGGTGAGCGACGCGGTGCGCCACGACATCAAGTACGGCGCCGATTGGATCAAGCTGATGGCGACGGGCGGCGTGCTCGACCCGTGGAGCGATTTCAACGTACAAGAGTTGAGCCAGGCACAGATGGAGCGCGCGGTGGAAGTGGCACATCGCGCCGGTAAGCACGTGATGGTGCATGCCGAGGGCACGGAAGGAATCAAAGCGGCCGCGCGCGCCGGAGTGGATTCCATCGAGCACGGCACGATGATGGATGAAGAGGGCGCAACACTGATGGAACAGCGCGGCATCTGGCTGGTGCCGACGCTCTACACTTTCCAGCACGGCGTCGAACTGGGGCTGACGACCGGCGTGGATCCGATCATGTTTGAAAAGGGCAAGCAGATTTTGGTGGCGCAGCAGCCGGCGTTTACGCTCGCGCTCAAGCACCATCTGAAAATTGCTTACGGCGTGGACGATGATCCGGATTTCGTGTCCAAGGAATTCAGTGCGCTCGTTCACAGTGGAATGACGCCGCTGGCGGCGATGCAAGCCGCGACGACGAATGCAGCAACGCTTCTGGGCACGACGAAAGACACAGGGACGCTGGAAGCAGGCAAATTCGCCGACGTGATTTCCGTTTCAGGCGATCCGCTGAAGGACATCACAATCATGGAGCACGTCAACTTCGTGATGAAAGGCGGCGAAGTGATCAAAGACGAGCTTCACTCAAAGAAGTAGCCGCTAACCGCGGCCATGCGCGAGCTTCGCGGCGTCCGGTGACCGCAACAGCTTAAACATTGCCCAAATTCCAAAGGCCGGTCCCGGCGCGAGCGACGCGAAGGCGATGGTCCACCCGCGCGATTGGCGCAAAACCGGGACGAGCCAGATCGTCGCGACCGTCAATGTAAATCCGAGCGCGAGCTGCAGCGTGAGCGCGGTGCCCACGTAGCTCTGGTCGGAAGTTTCGGTGACCATCGCGGAAAATTGCGCAGAATCAGCCACGGCGCTGAATCCCCAGATGATCGCGATTCCCATTGCCAGCGCAAAGGACTGCTGCGCCGCGAGCCCGATAACGAGCGAGCAGGCTCCGCTGACGAGCAGCGATACGATCGCGGTGCGCGTGCGGCCAATGTGGTCGCCGGCGATGCCGCCAATCGAGCAGCCAAGGGCGCCGATTCCGATGGTCGCAAAAGCGGCGAAGGCTCCGAGACGGATCGCGTCTGGCGAGCCGCGCGCGCGGAGCGCGTCAATAAAGAAGGCGGCGCACCACGTCCACATCGCGTACAGCTCCCACATGTGACCGAAATACCCCAGCATGGCGAGGCGCACGCCTCGGTTCGAAAACGCGCGCACGCTCTGCCGCGGATCGAAAATGGCCTTTGGAAAGGGAAACGGGCCGTCGTGCCCGCCATATTCGGCGAGCAGACCTCCCGCGAGCGTAAGAATCGAAGTCGCGACGATGACATTGGTCCAATGGACGCCGCCGATGCCGTTCAGTAAATGTGGAGTTGCCGAGCCGAGCGTGAGTCCGCCGACCATGATCCCTAGAGCGGTGCCACGCTCTGCGCGAAACCACGTGGCCATTGCTTTGAGACCAGGCGGATAAACGAGAGCGAGCGCCGCGCCGGTGGCAAAGCGCAGCGGGATGGCGCTCGCGAGCCCGTGGCTCCAAAGCAGCGCGAGATTTACGGCGGCAGCGATCACTCCGCCGAAGAGCATGAGCCTTCGCGGCGCCAAAATGTCGGCTAGGTTGAGGGCAGCGGAAATTACAGCTCCTGCTACGAATCCTAGTTGCACAGAAATTGTGAGCCACGCTCCCGCGGCCGCGCTTACGCCCCACGCGGCGCGAAGTTGCGGCAATACAGCCGAGGCGGAGAACCACGGCGTCATGGCCATGAACGACGCTGTCACGAGAATCACAAGAGCGCGCCACCTTCCCGCGGGACGCAGTGGCTCAATTTTTTCGGTAGCAGAGGTCACAGAAGCCGGCTGGTGGTCGAGTTTCATCACAAAATGAACGCCACATTCTGGCATAGGCGCGGGGAGGAAAGCTTTTCGCGGGTGTAAAAATCTCTGCCATACTTGGCGGGATTTCACGCCTTTCGGTGACGGAATTGAATTTGTTCATAGCGATACTCGGGATTGGGCTCGTCGCACTGACGTTGTGGGACGTGTTCGAGACCATCATTCTCCCGCGGCGGGTGACGCGGCAGTTTCGCCTGGCGCGGATGTTTTACCGCTCGACGTGGCGGCCGTGGTCGCGAATCGCGCGCCTGATTCCCAACCGAAATTACAGGGAATCATTCCTCAGTTTTTATGGGCCGCTCTCGCTGCTTGGCCTCTTCGCATTTTGGGCCGTGAGCCTGATGTTCGCGTTCGCGTGCCTGCACTACGGCAATGGCTCGGCGCTCAATCCCGGCGGAAATAGCAACGCGCCTCCCAACTTTTGGACGGACGTATACATGAGCGGCAGCACGTTCTTCACGCTCGGTCTCGGCGACGTCACTCCTCGCACTTCCCTCGCGCGCGTAATCACCGTTTCCGAAGCCGGAATTGGATTTGGCTTTCTTGCCGTCGTGATCAGCTACTTGCCCGTACTTTATGGAGCGTTTTCGCGCCGCGAAGTGAATATCTCCCTTCTTGATGCGCGCGCCGGCTCGCCGCCGACCGCTGCTGAATTTGTGCGGCGGCATGTCGTTGGCGGAGGAATTGATTCGCTCTACGCGTATCTGCAGGAGTGGGAGAATTGGGCCGCTGAGCTGATGGAAAGCCACCTCTCCTATCCGGTGCTCTGCTATTTTCGCTCGCTCCATAACAATCAATCGTGGCTCGCGTCGCTGACGGCAGTTCTCGACGTCACCGCGCTGCTGCTCGTCTATGGCGAAGGAAATCTTCGCTGGCAGGCGAATCTTACGTTTGCGATTTCGCGGCATGCGATCGTCGATCTCGCACAAGTGTTGCATGTGCCGCCGGCGAAGAAGGTCGAACAGCGGCTTTCGCAGGAAGACGCGCAGCAATTGCGCGCACTGTTGAGTGGTGCAGGACTCGCCCCGCGCGATCACGACGACGAAGGAAGGCTCACCGAGCTTCGGCACATGTACGAGCCTTACGTTGTGGCGCTGGGCGGAAGACTACAAATGTCCATACCTGCGTGGACCTCCACGGCGCCGCACGCCGATAATTGGCGCACGAGCCAGTGGGCGCGCGACATGACGAGCGTCGAGCCTACAAAGCTCGCGCATTCGCAGGCTGAAGAACATGACTGACTTCGATAGACACGCAGCATTGCGCGGCGATGTGCGCGCTCTGTGTGCAAAATTTCCGGGCGAGTACTGGCGAAGGCTCGATCGTGAACGCGCATATCCAACCGAGTTTGTCGAAGCGCTGACGCTCGCCGGGCATTTGGCTGCGCTGATCCCGCGGGAATTCGGCGGTGGCGGACTCAACGTCACGCAGGCAAGCGTCATCCTCGAAGAGATCAATCGGTCGGGCGGAAGCTCCGCTGCATGCCACGCGCAGATGTACACCATGGCGGCGCTTCTGCGGCACGGAAGCGAAACGCAGAAGAAAAATTACCTGCCGGAAATCGCGAGCGGGAAATTGCGCTTGCAGGCGTTCTCCATTACGGAGCCCGAAGCTGGCTCGGATACAACCAGCATCCGCACAACGGCGCGGAGAGATGGCTCGCGCTATGTTGTAAACGGCCACAAGAATTGGACCAGCCGGATCGAGCAGTCGGATTTGCTTCTTCTGCTGGCGCGAACCGCGCCCCGGGAGGCGTCCGTAGATCGTACCGCCGGAATCAGCTTGTTTCTGGTGGATCTGCGCGAGGTGCGGGCCAATCAGCCCGCCGCGATGAAAGTCTCGCCGGTGCGCACGATGTTTAATTATGCGACGAGCGAGGTCACGTACTGCGATATGCAAGTGCCGGCGGAAAATCTGATCGGCGCGGAAGGCCACGGATTTCGTTACGTGATCGATGGGTGGAATGCCGAGCGGATTCTATTGGCGGCGGAAGCTATCGGCGATGGCGAGTGGTTCATCGAACGCGCCACTGAATACGCGAAATCGAGGGAAGTCTTCGGCGCGCCGATCGGCAAAAATCAAGGAGTGCAGTTTCCACTGGCGAAGGCATATGCGCAATTGCGAGCGGCGGACCTGATGCGCTACCACGCTGCGGAACTTTTCGACGCGGGCGAAAAATGCGGAGCCGAAGCCAACATGGCCAAGTTGCTCGCGAGTGAGGCGAGCTGGTCGGCTGCCAACGTTTGTCTGGACACTTTTGGCGGAAAAGGCTTTGTGGACGAATACGACGTGGAGCGCAAGTTTCGCGAAACCCGGCTCTATCAAGTCGCTCCCGTCACAAACAATCTGGTGCTCGCATACATCGGCAATCATGTATTAGGCATGCCGCGGTCTTACTGAAGAACTCACGAGGACGGACGATGAAGAAGCCCATTGCCGCTCACAAGGAGATCGCACCGCGCCGATACCGCGAGCAAAGCGGACTCTATTTCGAAGACTTTGAAGCCGGCGACATTTTTGAGCACAGGCCTGGCCGCACGATCACCGAGGCCGACAATATCTGGATGTCTTTGCTGACGATGAACCCGCAGCCGCTGCACTTTGATGTCGAGTTCGCGAAAAAGACGGAATGGAAGCGATGTTTGGTCGACAGCACCATCACACTCGCAATTCTGACGGGGATGAGCGTGCGCACGATCAGCGGAAAACTGGTCGCCAATCTCGGATGGGACAAAGTGCGGGCGACGCATCCGCTCTTCGCCGGCGACACTCTCTACGCGGAATCAGAAATCATCGCGAAGCGCCCATCGAAATCGCGCCCGAAGCAGGGCATCGTCACCGTGCGAACGCGCGGCTTCAATCAGAAGAAAAAACTCGTGATGGAATTTGAGCGGACGGTGCTGGTCTACAAACGCGGCCATTCGCCGGAGGCTGCGGCAAATTATTAATTCACAGGAAGTGGAGTCAATCCGCCGCCGGTGAGATCATTGGTAAGCGTGCGACGGTCGCGCTCGGCAATGTGACGCGCTTCGAAATGGCGCAGCGCGCGGCGGCCCCAGCCTCTGACGAAATAATAGTTCAGCGCCGCTCCGGCGCCCGCGCTCACCACCGGAATAATCCGCCCCGCCCATTTTTCGGCGATTTCGGCGCTGACCTTCGCGGCCATTGCATCAACGATTTTTGGCACGAGCTTTTCCACCGCTTGCTTTTCCAGAAAATCGCGCCCGAGATCGAGACCCGCCGCCGATGCTGCGGCCATCCACAAATCGGCGGTCTCCTCGTCCGAGGAATACTCGAAGCCGTAAAGCAAACTCAATTTCTGCAGCATGCGGATGGTGATCGCCGAGAGCACGCCCATGTCCGGCAGAAGAGTTGCGAACCCGCCAATTCCGAATCCGGCGCCTTCGAGCGCCGCCGCGCGCGTCGAAGCGCGCACTGTGCTCTGCGCGATTGGCGTCATCACTTCCGGCCCGAGCAAAAAAACTTCGCGCCACGTCCGGATCGGCAATTGGTGTGCCCTCTGTACATGCAGCAAATATTTCTGAGGATCGACGCGCACCTGCCGGTAGGCGCGCCGCAAGCCTTCCGACACCGACGGCCGGATCAGCGAGGATAGCCGCACTTTTCTCTTAACGTTCACGTCTTATTGGATGCAGATGCGCGGACTCGTGTTTTTAAGCATCGCACAAGCGTCAATTATCGCATTCCCGACCGCCGGCGGACCATCCTGGGCATTGCCGTAACCCGTCCTGCCGCCGCGATTCCCCCTCTTTTGTGGGGTTCGCTGCGCCCTTGAGTCCGGCCAGCGGCTCCATGCTATACTTGACGGCCCGCCGAAGCTCAGCCTCTCCGTGAGCGGCTTCGGCGGGCATTTCTTAATGGAGGTGAGTTTATCGCCGATCGGAATTTCCGGCCGAACGATCGCATCCGGGTAAATGAAAAGATCCGGGCTCGCGAAGTTCGTGTAATTGATGATCAGGGCGCTCAGCTGGGCGTGATGCAGCCGTTTGAAGCTATGAGGGTCGCGCGCGAACGCGGCCTGGATCTGGTTGAGATCTCCCCGACTGCCGATCCGCCGGTCTGCAAAATCACCGACTACGGCAAGTACCTCTATCAGGAAAGCAAGCGCAAGCACGAAGCGCGCAAGCACCAAAAGGGTTCGCAGCTCAAGGAAGTGAAGTTCCGGCCCTCGACCGCCGAGCACGATTTCCAGGTGCGCAAGAGCCAGATCATCCGGTTTCTTGGCGAAGGCCACAAAGTGAAGGCCATGATTTTTCATCGCGGCCGCGAAATGGCGCACCAGGAAGTGAGCCGCGCGAAAATGGACCGTCTCCTGATGGAGATTAACGAAGTTGCGGCAATTGAACTGGGGCCGCGCATGGAAGCAAATATTCTGATGGCATTGCTCGCGCCGAAAAAGGGATTGACGGCCAGTGCGCCGCCGAAACGCGCCGAGCAGCCTTCGCGGGAAGGTACGAGTGGCTAAGAAGATGAAGGTGAAAACGCATCGCGGAGCCGCGAAGCGTTTCAAGGTGACGAAGAACGGAAAGATTTTGCGGATGCACTCCGGCAAGCGGCACTTGCTCGGCACGAAGCCGACCAATCGCATGCGCCGCCTGAAGAAGATGACGCCGGTGAGCGATGCGGATCTGAGCAACGTGCGCAAGATGTTGCCGTACGCGTAGAGTTTGCGGACGAAGATTCGCGGTAGATCCGAAGCCAGTGCCTGCCGAAATTCGGCAGCTGGCTGGAATAGAGTTTCTGTGCCAGGCAGCGCGATTTCCGCTCACGGCGGGCCTGCCGGCCGGAGGAGCCGGGCTGATTCAGTTTCTTGAATAGCTCCGGCCAATCACGCGAGTGAATTGCAACGCGATTCGCCGCGTATTCCAACACGCCGTGGAGATGCAGTTCTCGCAGTAAATGTGCGGCAGTCTGCGTTCATTTGTGCGTGAAGTCCGGCCGACTGCGCCGGCGCGCGTCTCCCCGCAGGAGAGAAGTCATGGCCAGAGTAAAACGCGGCACCAAGCGCCGGGCGCGCAGGAAGAAGTACCTTCGCCGCACGAAAGGTTTTTTTCTCACCAAGAGCAAGCTCTATCAGGCGGCGCAGGAAGCCGCGAATCGCGCGGAACGCTATGGCTATCGCGACCGCCGCAACCGCAAGCGCCAGTTTCGTCGCTTGTGGATTCAGCGCATCGGCGCCGCTGCGCGAAATGCCGGACTCACTTACAGCCAGTTGATGCATGGGCTGAAGGCCGCCGGAATCGCGCTCGACCGCAAGATCCTTGCCGACCTCGCGGTGAACGATGCTGCAAACTTCACGGCAATTGCCGAGCAGGCTAAAGCGGCGCTGAAAAAGACGGAGTAATTTTCGCCGTCCGGGCACGGTAGTCCCATCACGCGTTGTCGCGCGGTGGGCAGCGACCGTTGTATCGTGCACACATGAACGACGACACCAGAAAAACTCTGGCGCCGCTCGAATCGAATTCACCCGAGCGGCTCCCGGAGATTTTTGCGTCGATACGCGAGGATTTCGATCGTGAGGCGGCCGCTGTGCGCGATGCGCAGCAGTGGAAGCAGTTGCATGACGCATGGCTGGGCCGCAAATCGGGCGTCATCGCGAATATCACCGAGAATTGGCTGAAGTCCGCGCCACGCGAGCTCAAATCCGCCGTCGGCCAATCCCTCAATGCGCTCCGGGCGCACATCGAATCGGTCGCGGCGCAGCGCGAAAAGGAATTGCGCGAAGCCGCTGAGCAAGCTGCGCTCTCGCGCGAGCGCGCCGACCTCTCGCTGCCTGGCGCGATTCGTGCGCTGGGATGCCGTCATCCTCTGCGCCAGACGTTCGAAGAAATCGAGCGGATTTTTCTTTCCATCGGCTTCTCGGTCGTCGAAGGGCCCGAAATCGAAACGCCTTACTACAATTTCGACGCGCTCAATATTCCGGAAACGCATCCTGCGCGCGACACCATGGACACGTTTTATGTTTCCACGCCGGCCGGTTCGCCGCCGCGATTGCTGCGTACGCACACTTCTCCGATGCAAGTGCGCACGATGGAAAAACGCAAACCGCCTGTGCGCATCATTGTCCCTGGGCGCGTGTACCGGCGCGAAAATCCGGACGCGTCTCATTCTTTCGCCTTCCACCAGATCGAAGGTCTTGCTGTCGATCGCGATATCACCTTTGCCGATTTCAAGGGCACGATCGAATATTTCGCCGGGCAATTTTTCGGGCCTCGCACCCGCGTGCGACTGCGGCCCAGCTATTTTCCGTTTACCGAGCCGAGCGTCGAATTCGACGCGAGTTGCTCTATGTGCGAGGGTGGTGGCTGCCGGCTGTGCAAGCAGTCCGGTTGGATCGAGCTCTTCGGCGCGGGAATGGTGAATCCTGCGGTCTACCAATTCGTGGATTACGATCCAAAACAGTATTGCGGATTTGCATTCGGCTTAGGCGTCGATCGCCTGGCGATGATCAAATTCGGCATCACGGATATCCAGCTGTTTTTCCAGAACGACGCGCGCTTTCTGCGCCAGTTCCCGTAGGCCGCACCAATGAAGATTCTTTTCGAATGGCTCAAAGACTTCGTCGATATTCCGGTCACGCCGCAGGAATTGCGTTCGCGGCTGGCGATGACTGGCACGGCGATCGATGCCATCGAGCAGACTGCCGCGGGAACGATGCTCGATACGGAAGTCACCATCAATCGCCCCGATTGCATGGGGCATCTCGGCGTCGCTCGCGAGGTTGCGGCGATTTTCCGCACTCCGCTGCGGCCACCCAATGTGGATTTTCGCGAGACAAGCGAGCCGACGTCCAAAGCCGCCCAAGTTTCCATCGAGTGTCCCGATCTCTGTGGGCGATACACGGCGCGGATTATTCGCGGCGTGAAGGTTGGCCCTTCTCCCGATTGGCTGCGGAAACGGCTGGAAGCGATCGGCCAGAATTCGATCAACAACGTGGTTGACGCGACAAATTATGTATTGATGGAACTCGGCCAGCCCTTGCACGCTTTCGACTACGACCGCATCGCCGAGCATCACATCGTCATTCGCCGCGCGAAAGCGGGCGAAAAGATGCGCACGCTCGATGGAATCGACCGCACTCTCGGCAACAGCATGTGCATGATCGCGGATGCGTCGCACAGCGTAGCCATCGGCGGCGTGATGGGCGGGCAGGAGAGCGAGATTTCCTCCTCGAGCCGGAATGTGCTGCTCGAATCCGCGTGGTTTGATCCGGTCTCCGTGCGCCGTACTTCAAAGGCCCTCGGGTTGCGGACGGAAGCTTCCATCCGCTTCGAGCGCGGTTGCGACGCCGAAATGGCGGAATTTGCGTCCCGCCGCTGCGCTCAGTTGATTCGGCAGTTGGCCGGCGGCGAAATTCTCGCCGGCGTGATCGACATATACCCCGGCCGCCGCGAGCGCGCGCGAATTCCCGTTTCTCAACGCGAAATCGTTCGCGTGATGGGTGCGTCCGTTCCGGATTCCGAAATCGAAGCAATACTTTCCGCGCTGGGTTTTGTGCCGCGGCGCACCGCCGGCTCGGCGAATTCAGATGCTTCCGCCTGGGAATGCACGCAGCCCTCCTGGCGGGCCGATGTGACGCGAGAGATCGATCTCGTTGAAGAGGTTGCTCGCCACTACGGGCTCGACAAATTTCCCGCGCGATTGCCCGCCGCGCGCGAGCCCGCGGCCCGGTTGCCGCACGCGGCCGCGCGTGAGCGCTTGAAGGAGCGTCTCTCCGCGCTGGGTTATCACGAAATTGTTACGATTCCGTTCGTCGAACCCGTGCGCGATGATATCTTCCGCGATCCGGGCGTCCAACCTGTCAGCATCGCCAATCCCTTGTCCGAGGATGCCGGCATCCTTCGTACCTCGGGAATCCCGAACATGACCGCGACGCTTGAATGGAACATCAATCGCGGCCAAAAGAATGTTCGCTTGTTCGAAATCGGTGCGGCGTACCGCTGGAACGGCGCGGAGACAGTGGAAGAATCCGTGCTGACCATCGGCGCGACGGGAATGGCGCGGGAAAAATCCGTAGCTGATTCTCCGCGAGAGTTCAATTTCGCGGACCTGAAGGGTGATTTGGATCAGATCGGCGAACTCGCCGGCGGATTCGACTGGACTGCGGGAGCGCCTTCATGGCTCCATGCAGCCCGCTCGGGGACTTTAGCTCTTTCGGGAGAATTCTCGGCAGAGAAAGGCATCGCGGGGCAGCTTTCCCGTGAAGCCGCTGACAAATTGAAATTGCGGCAGGAAGTGTTTCTCGCCGAATTCCCGCTCGCGCCTTTCTACGCCGCTTTCGATGCGGCGCGTGTCGGGCGCCGCTTCATGCCCATCAGCAAATTCCCCGCAGTGGAGCGCGATTTCTCCTTGCTTCTGAAAGACGGAGTCACTTTTGCTCAGGTACGCGACGCGATCGAAGAACTCGCAATCGCTGAAGTGATTTCTATCGAAGCCGTGGACCTGTTTCGCGGAGGCCAAGTTCCCACGGGCAAGCATTCATTGCTCGTCCGCGTCACTTTTCAAAGCATGGACGCCACATTGACCGAATCGCAGCTTGCAGGTTTCGCTTCCCGCATCATTGACACACTCTCTTCACGCCTCGCCGCCGAGCTCCGCGCCGCATAGCCATCATCAGTTCGCGCTTGCACAATCGCAACCGCCGCCGCACAATGCGATTTCGTCACGCGAGCGGAGCCAACAATGACTGAACGGTTCAAGGTCGAGATTTACGGCCAGCAATACTCGATGCAAGGAGACCTCGATCCGGATTACGTCCAGGAACTGGCTCACTACGTTGACCAAAAAATGCAGGCCGTTGGACAAGCCACGCGCATGGTCGATACCGGCCGCATCGCGGTGCTGGCTGCGCTCAGCATTGCCGATGAACTTCACTCCCTCCGCAAACAGCAGCAGGAAACCCGTGGCGCCCTGCGCGACCGGGCCGAGCGGTGCCTCTCCGTCGTCGAGCGCGCCCTGAAGCAGTCCGCCTGAGTGCCTTCGCTGTCACCTCCCGTGCAACGCTTTCCCGCTGCCATCCGTCTAGGTTAAACTGTAGGGGTTCTGCACAGAACCTGTGTAGCTATGCGGGTCCGACATACCCAAATTCGCTCGGCTTTGCCGGTTGCTTTAGCCGTCTTGCTCCTGCTTACGGCGACCTTTGCAGCCACGATCTGGCACGATCACCACGGCTCCTCTGAGACCACCTGCCAGATTTGCCACGTCGGGCACCAGCCTGTCGATCAGCAGCTGACGACCGGCTGCCTTGAGGCGCCGACGCTTCTTGGCGAGGCGCCCGCTCCGGCCGATTCAGTACGCATCGCAGGTCCTGCTCTTCGATTCACGGTTTCCCGCGCACCTCCCACCGCGTAAGTCTCCGTCTGGACGCAGATAGCGCGCGTCCGCGTTTCCCTGGGCCTCGTCAGGAAGAATGTGCCGTTCGTCTCGACGTGCACATTGCGATCTTCACCGGGTGCCCGCTTCTTTTCTTACCCTTTGCCTGGAAACGGATGAACGCACATGATTTGTATGCACAGGTTTTGCAACGTGTATCAATCCATTCGGGGGGATGCCACTCGGCCGCCCGGCTGCGAATCATTCTTGGCTCGCGCGCTGACCCTTCGAGGCGCCACGTTCGCTGCCTGCGTCCTCGCGTTGGCGGGAAGTGTGGGCGCACAGGCACAGTCTCAGCTTCCGCCGCTTCCGTCCGCTTCAGCGCCGGTGAAGATTACGCTGGACCAGGCGATCCAGCTCGCGCTGCAGCACAACCATGCCCTCGCCGCTCAGCGCACCACCATTCAACAGAGCCAGGCGCAGGAGACTACCGCCAACCTTCGGCCGAAT
>DASTCZ010000280.1:0-7447 GCA_035710585.1 Candidatus Acidiferrales bacterium
ATGGAAGTCGTGCAGACTCATCCTGTCCACGTGAACGTCATTTCAGAAGGAAATGACGATGAAGATGAAGAAGACGACGATGAGGACGACGACGACGATGAAGAAGAGGACGACGACGAGGACGATGACAAAGATTCGTCAGATAAAGACGACGAAGAGGAAGACTACGAGTAGTGATTTTTCGCCGCGGAGCCCGCGGCATCCATTTCCAACACCAGCGAATCGTAATTTGTGGGCTATTCCCGTGAAACGCGCACTGCTGTGCCTTGCAGCTATTTTTATGCTGGCGCTGCAGGTGTCTTCCGCGGCGCCACAGGGAAAGGCGAAGCCCGGTGATTGCCTGCTCTACGGAAATGTGTTCACCGCGGACGGACATCTCTTCGAAGGCGCAGAAGTGCACGTGCGCCGCGCGGCGGACAAGAAGCCGAAGTGGGAGGCGTTTTCTGACCGGCGAGGCGAATTTGCGGTGCGCGTTCCTCCGGAAGGCGATTACGTCGTTGAGGTGAAAGCCAAGGGTTTCGTGACTCAGACGCGGACGATGACGGCGCAAGTGGGTACGCGGCTTGAAATGGTGTTTCATATGGCTGCGGAGAACGGAAAAAAACAATGATGCGAACGGTCAAGCGCTCTGGCTTCGTTGTAGCGATGGCCCAGGTCCTGACGATGGCGATGATGGCGGCGGTGCTCGCCGTCGCGGTGCCGGCGCAGGATAAAGATAAGGAGACGCAGGTCCGCACCGTCCATGGCACGGTGGTGGACAAGGACGGAAACAACGTCACGACCGGCGTGGTCTATTTGAAGAATCTGAAGACGCAAGATATTCGCACCTACATCAGCGACGAAACTGGCCAATACCGCTTCAGCGGCCTGAACCCCAACGTGGATTACGAGATCCACGCCGAGCGCAACGGCGAAGCTTCCTCGACCAAGAAGATTTCCAGCTTCGACTCACGAAAAGACATCGTCATTACGCTGAAGCTCGATCAGAAGAAGTCCGGGCAGTAGCGTCGGCTGATGGACGCAGTGCCTGCCTACCGGCAGGCAGGGCCTGTGACTAGTGTCTAGCGCAACGTCGACAGCTGATACCCTCTCCCCTTTTTTAGTGATCCTGTTCTGTCAGGAATCTGCCCGGTCTGTACCACCGCCTGCCCTTTCTACCCCCCCACCCTATGTAGAGCAGAAGTTATTTAAAACAAAATACTTAGGTCAAAATTGCGCGCCAAAGAGTGTGTAAGTTGTTGATTCGAAACAATGTCGACAGTTAACAGTTGAGGGTTCAGAGTTGAGCGCCCGGAAAGAGAGGCGTCCCCGTCCTTCTCCCCGCTGAGCGGAATCGCGGTAAGGGGCGTGTACCCCCGTTTGCTTTTGGTTAAGTTGATGAAAATGGGGCAGATAGTCTCCAAAGTTCTCCACCCTGTTGCAAACAAAGGAGTTAGAGGCGAGAGGCCGTCGAGCGTCAAGCGTTTGGCGTCGAGCGGAACGGAAACCAGAACGAGACGACGCGGGGCGCTTCGTCGAGAAAGCTCGAAGGAATGATGGTCGTGCGACATTATTTGTTATTACTAGCCGGGCGGGGACGGTATTGATGACCCTAGAATGCCTTGAAGCAAAAGTAAATAGGAAAGAATTTTCCTGCGGTGTTCGAACAGAAGTTAGCGTGGGGATTTTACGTCGGCGGCGATTAGGAGATATGGAGGTGTCAGTTGGAACTGGCAGCGGCGGTGGTGATGGCGGCGGAGACGTCAGTCGGTTTCTTGACCAGGGTGTACGCCCAGCGACCGTAGCTACCATCGGCGTTCACCGCTGAAACCCATCGATCGGCGGCGGCGTGCTTGATTTCTTCACGCTCATCGTAGCCCTTGGTCTCGAGTATCAGATTCAGAGGGGGATTTGAATTCAGCCGAATGATGAAATCGGGGATGTAATCGTGCATCTGGCCATTGTGCAGATACGGAATGGCGAAGCCGAGGCCGGCGTTCTTCACGAATGCGTCCACGGCTTTGTGCGTGTCAATGTAGTATGCGGCGGACTGCTCCCATTTCATTGTGTCGGGGACGATGTAGTTCAGGTGACTCCTTTCGATTTCGCGCGGGTCTCTGCTGGTCCAGAAATCGACCTCCGCCGTCGAGCCGGGGCCGCGACTGGATTCGTATAGCGGAATTTCCGGCGTTTCACCGCTCGATGTGTCGCCGTGAATATTCTCAGTGAGGATTTCGACCAGCCAGCCGTAGTAGGGCGCAAGACTTAGATCCTTAATGTCAGCGGGCGGCCGTACGTCTACCTTTTCATTGAGGTACCGCTGGATGATCCTGACAAGCTGCGGAAATAGCGCGTGCGGAGGAATGTCGCACTTCCGCTGCTTTGAGTAGTGGACCGTGAGGCCGCGAGCGAGATCGAAAATCACTTGCTGGACGCGAATCCCAGCCCGGTAGTTTTCGAGCGAAGCTGGATCGATTTTGCCGGGACCGGTGAGCCGCGATCTGCCCTCGTTCGTGATGCTCAACCCTTTCATGTCCACCTGCGGCGGAATTGAGTCGGGTTTGAGCGTTAGCGGCGGAACGCTATTCCAGTCTATCGAGATGCGGTTACGGATCGCTTGCGTGTAGCCTTCGACGCGCGGAAATTGGATTTCGTAGCGCGCCTTTTCGGGAATGGCGTGGACGTGATAACGCTTCGGGCGCGGCGGCGGAGTTCCGCCCGGGCTGGCCTTGAATGGGATGATTTCGAACGGGACGCCGAAGACTTTGGCAACCTCTTCGGTAAATTTTCCGTTGGCGTCGATTTCATAGCTGGCGCGGCGCAAACCACGGCCGACAACCTGTTCGCAGAGAAGCTGCGACATGAACGGGCGTAGGCCGATGATGTGAGTGACGGTGTTGCAATCCCAGCCTTCGGTGAGCATGCCGACGCTGACGATGCAACGAATGTCGCGCCCAGGAGGATGCAGCGGTCGCTTTAGCTTTTGCGCGAGCGCTTCGAAATCTTCCGGATAAATCGGACGGCCTTGGCTGTCTGCCGGCCAATTCAATTTTCCGACCGTATCGAGCGTGAAGCGCATCCAGCGGACTTCATCGTTTTTCGCGCCGGTGAGCGAATCGGTTTCGTGGACTACGCGCGTATCCACACGGATCGTGTTCGTACGGTCTTTTGAGTTGCGGAAATTGTTTATGTGAATTGAGGGGATCGCCGCGGGAGCCTTGTCTTCCGCAAGCCATTCATAGACGGCTTTGGCGATTTTGACGTTTTTGCAAATGAGAATGAAAACAGGCGGGCGCGGATCGGCGGAACTAGCAGACCAGTCCGCTGTGAGCGTTTCCCAAAGACCACCCAGGATCGCGATCGGATGGTTTGAGTATTTGAGAATTGCTTCTGGTTTTGGACTGCCCCTTTTGCCGCCGCGTTCGGCGGGCGTGAGTTTTTGTTCGATGATCCATTTCCAAATATTCAGGTAGCCCGGCATTTCCTCGCCGGTCGTGTCTCGGATCACAAGTTGTGGGATTTTCACGAGGCCGGATTCAATGGCGTCCACGAGGCCGAAGTCGCTTACTACCCAAGGGAACGGTTTGTTCGTTTCCTGGCCGATGTTGCTGAGGTAATAGGGAGTGGCGGAAAGATCCACGCAGAAATTGATGCCGCGAAGTTTCTGGATGCGGTCGAGCCCGCTTATCCAGACGTTGGCCTCTTTCACGTCGTACTCGTCGTCCTCTTGTTCTTCTTCGTCCTCTTCGGCATCGTGTTCGGCTTGTTTAATGCGATAGGCGTGATGTGCTTCGTCATTTAGTACCAAGAGGTTTTGCTTGCCGCCGAATTCCTGCCCGATTACACGGTTAACTAGCGCCGTGTCACTTTCCACGTAGCGGGTTGACCTAACGGTGGCGCGCTTCAGGGTGCCATCGTCGTCGCGTTCCTCGCTGACGACCTCCAGCATTTTGTTGGCGCACTGCATTTCATATTCCTTAAGCGTCAGGTAGCGTTTGCCGTGAGCGACTGTCGTTTTTGCGCCGATGTTGATGCGCTCTGTCACTTCAACGGGTCGGCCTGCCTTCACGACTTTTGAACTTACGCCGCCGGCCTGCATGCCTTGCGGTTCAAAGACGTGCCAATTGGTGACGAGGATTTTGCCTTGGCGTAAGAGGGGCATGAGATGAGTCGGGACGAGGTCGCGGGTGCGGTAGAGGCTGGCTTCACCTTTTTCGGGATCGAGCTCAGCAAGGCGCTGCTTGATGGTGATGTTCGGGCAGACAATGAGAACAACATCCGAAAATTTGGCGTTATTGCGGTCGTTGAGTTTGTTGAGGATGCTCCAGGCAGCGAGCATTCCCATGACGGTGGTTTTGCCCGCCCCGGTAGCCATCTTGCAGGCGAGGCGTTCGAAACCGGAGTAGCCTTCGGCTTTTCGTTCGTCGCTGGGTTCGTCGCGCGGAACGGAGATGCCCTGCAGGAAATCGGCGCGAGCTTCCTTTAAAAAGATGATTGTCAGCGCAGCTTCGATTTGCGCAAAGAAGAGTCGCTTTTCGCGGCCATCGCGGGTCCACCATTCGATCAGCTCATGCGTAGTACGAGTGACGCCGGGGTAATCGACCTGCTGCCAAGATTCGACGCGCTGACGGATGAGATTGACGAGGGCAAGTTCAAAGCCGGCGGGATATTCCTCTGACGAACGAAGAATCCGCTCGTCGGGCGTCCAGCCGACTTTTTGGTCGCGAGGCGGAAAGACGATGGCTGGACGGCGGTGGCCTTCGATAAGTTTTGGGTGTTCACCTTCGCGGATATACCAGTAGCGAGAGGGTTTTTTGAACGGTTCGTTGAGGATTGGCTCGGCGACTTCGACGGCGTTCATGCGTGACCTCAGCGGCTAAAACAGCGTTCTTTACAGCTCTTTACGTGACGGCTAAAGCCGTCACCTGACAAAACCGCCTCAGCGGCTAAAACCGCGTTAGTCGCTACGTCTCGCGTGACCACTAAAGTGGTCACCTGACAATGCAAAGTGGCCGCCTGACACGGCTTTGTCAGGGCATGGCTTTAGCCGTGCCGTAGCGATCCAAATTCGATGGCGGCTTTAGCCGCTGAGGCCATGGGTCCGTGCGCCATTTTCCATTGGCCGAGGACCAAGGATATTCCTCCGGCGCGGCGGCAAGGTGTTTTTTCACGGGATTGAAATTCAAATAAGCAAGATGCGTCGCGAAATCCTGCGCGTCCCGAATGCGATGATCGCTGAACCCTTTTTGCCATACGGGAAATCGGAAAAGCAGTTCTTGCGCGATGCGACGGGCGGACCCGCCCTTAATAAATTGCACCGCGCGTTCGAGGGAAATGTCTTCGGAGGACGTAATCAAGAGATGAAAATGGTCACGCATCAGGACATAGGCATGAAGAGAAAATTTTCCCTCGTCGCGATAATGCAAGAGTGAATTCACAAAAATATTGCAGATCGGTTCCGCGACGAAGAGGGCGCGGCTTTGCCACGTTCGGGAGGTGACGAAGTACGTGCCGGGTGCGTTTACGTGGCGCTTTGGAATTGACATGGGACCTCAGCGGCTAAAGCCGTTTCCCACTCGCGTGTAACGTGACGGCTAAAGCCGTCACCTGACAAAACCGCCTCAGCGGCTAAAACCGCGTTAATCGCTACGTCTCGCGTGACCACTAAAGTGGTCACCTGACACTGCACCCCAGCGGCTAAAGCCGTTTCCCCCTCGCCCTACGTGACCGATAAATCGGTCACCTAACACTGCAACTTCAGCGGCTAAAGCCGTCACCTGACAAAGCACCTTTGCGACCCGGGACGCGACGGATAGATCCGTCGCCTGACGATGCTTTGTCAGGGCACCGGCTTTAGCCGTGCCGTAGCGATCCGAACTCGATGGCGGCTTTAGCCGCTGAGGCCAATCGTTCATTTCGCTTCGCTCAGATTGGAGACGACCATGAGTTCGTTGCCGCGGTCGTCGATCACTTTGACGGCGATTTGGTCGTGGTCGCCGGATTCGAACGGGGCGCTCGTCGAACCGGCGAGATGATCCCAGACGCTTTCCTCGTATTCGCCGCGCAGAGCTTTTTTCAGATTTTCCCATGCGCCGGTGCGCGGGAAAAACGCCTGGCTGACGTGGAAGCAGAGGCCGTTGTAATCGGTGTCGAGGAACCAGGCGGGAACGTCATTACCTTTTCGCTTTTCGTTTTTCATTTCCACGGGATCAAACACGTCGAGGCCTAGCAATTCGACTTCGAATTGCGGAGCAGCGCCTTTCGTGGCAGCGAGTTTGCGGACTTTGATTTCGGGAAGTCCGCAGACGCTGAAAATTTGGCTGGAGCGCATGTTTTTCAGCAGGTCGCCCATCATGAGGTCGGGCGTGGCCTGTACATAAGTAGCGGGGATGCCGACGGCTTCGGCAGATTTTTCGATCAGCTCACGAGCGTTGGGTTGGATGGCGAAGCCGATGACGTAGAGGTGCGCGTAGTTCTTGGCGTTGGCTTCCTTCGCAGCCGGATACACGAGACTTTCGCTGACGGCACCATTTTCAGGTCCAAAGACGAAGGCAACGGGCTGGTCTGAACCGTTGGAGATGACGGCTTCGGCATTGAGCGAAAGAGTTTTCGCGGGTGGGCGGACGTTTTTCAGCGCAACGGTCTTATTTCCTTCGAGATGAAGCGCGGGGGATTTGCGAAGGATTTCCAGCATGCGATCGACGAACGAGAGTTGCGTTTGCGCGGAAGGCGTGTGGCTTTCGGCTGCGATTTCCTCGAAATCGTGAGCGGTCGGAATAGTGGCTTCGAAGCAGAATGGGCCGGTGACGCGCGTGATTGAGGAATTTTCCTCCGGGCGATCTACGAGGACTTCTTCATCTGGCGGTTCATTATTGGCGATAGATTTCAGCGTGACATGGGGAACGATGCCACCGACTTCTTCGGCTTTTTTGTTTTGTTTTCGCGTGTAGACGAATCCGGCTCCTGGACCACGAGGTTCGTCTTTGAGTTCATACCACGGGAAAGTTGCACTTAGGAGGCGCTGGCGCGCGAGGGCCAGTGGGACGCGACTGGTGTCCATCGTGATCCAGCGACGCCCCCACTGTTCAGCGACGTACGCTGTCGTTCCGCTGCCGCAAGTTGGGTCGATCACGAGATCGCCTGGATCGGTAGTCATCAAGATGCAGCGCTGAATGACTTTTGGAGTGGTCTGAACGACGTAAATTTTATCTGCCGTAAATCCGGCTATTCCAGTATCCATCCATGTGTTCGAAATCGGATAGACCGGAAAATCGTCAAGGAATCGCAAGTAGCGGAGTGTGTTCCCGACGAGAAACACCCGGCCCTTCTCAGCCAATCTTTGAAGTCCATCGACGGTCGTTTTCCAATGCAGTCCCGCCGGAGGGGTAAATCGGCGCCCCTTGAAAAAAAATTCTTGCGGCGCAGAATCCGTCGCGCCTTGCGACGTCAGCTGATCTGACGTCGCAAG
>DASTCZ010000281.1:0-6649 GCA_035710585.1 Candidatus Acidiferrales bacterium
CCGCCACTTTGCGAGCGGCGGCCAACCAGCGCTCAAGAAAAAGAGCGCTCCGATCACTCCGCTGGCAATGACGATCGATACGGGCGCAAATCCCACTCCGGCACTTTCGGCGAGCGCAAATGCGCCGACGGTGAGCAATACGAACAGCGCCCACATTCTGAGCGCGCGCCGCAAACTGTTCTCCGGGTTGCGCGCGATCCACGCCGCGACCTGCGGAAGCAATACGATGGCGGTGAAGCAGAAATCGACGATGAAGAGGATGTCCCACGAGGGACGCGCGCGGCTCAGCGGGCTCCAGCACATCGTGCCGAACGAAGTCGCCAGATCGAGCAGGATGTGGCTCGCGATGCCGACGAGATAACACAGCCACAGCCAGAGGACGGTGGGAGACGGCACACCGAACCGCCGCAACACCCAGCGCGTGAGCCAGGCGAGTCCCAGCGCCCAGAGTGGCATGCAGAGAAACGAATGCGTGACGTAGCGATGGTATTTCAGGGTCGCCATGTCATCGCGCGAGAAGATGTCGTAGAAAACGTCGATATCCGGAAATGCCGAGGCCAGCGTGACGGACCAAATCGCCGCGCGCGCTGCGGGTGAATGTTCTGCGGCTGCTGGAGTCTCCGGGCTTAATTTCTGCTGCGAAAAAAGCGCCTTGCCAAGCAACGCGCCGGCAAACGCGTGGGTGAAGGTATCCATCAGGAAATGCGAATCAGAGGCGACCGCTTTTCGACGACGCGGCCGATCTGGCATGCCGCGATGCCGCGCTGGCGCAGCGATGCGCTGGCGCGCTCGGAAGCTTCGGGCGGGAGCGCGATGAGCAATCCACCGGAAGTCTGTGGATCGAAAAGCAGCCGGCGAAATTCTTCCGGAACAGCGGCATCAAATTCCACGCAGTCGCCGATGAAAGCGCGGTTATTGACCAGGCCTCCCGATTCGTTGCACGCGCGCGCAGCTTCGATGGCGCCGGGAAGGTATTCGATCGCCGCGTGATCGATATCGAACGAGACGGGCGAAATGCCCGCGGCCGGATGGCCCAGGGCCATTTCGCGGGCATGCCCGAGCAAGCCAAAGCCGGTGACGTCTGTGACGGCATGAATCGCATCCGGCTGGATCGACTCGATCAAAGCTTCGGAAGCGTCGCGGTTTAAGCGCGTCATCGAATCGAGCGCGGCTGAGACAGCTCCTTCGGGAGCCGCGCCGCGCTTGAGCGCTGTGATGATGACGCCGGTCCCGAGGGGCTTCGTGAAGATCAACGCGTCGCCGGGGCGGGCGCCGACGTTTTTCCAAAACTTCGCCGGATGCACAAGACCCGTGACCGCATATCCGAATTTGATTTCTTCGTCGCGGATCGAATGGCCGCCGACGACGCTGCAACCTGCTTCACGCATCTTCGAGAGCCCGCCGGAGACAATTGCTTCCAAGATTTCAGTGTCGCCGCGTTCGGGAAACGCAAGGATCGAAAGCGCGGTGACGGGGCGGCCGCCCATCGCGTAAACATCGCTCAGCGAATTGGCGGCGGCAATCTGGCCAAAGGTGAAAGGATCGTCCGCGATCGGAGTGAAAAAATCGACGGTCTGCACGAGCGCTATGTCGGGCGACACCTGGTAGATCCCGGCGTCGTCGTTCGTATCGAAGCCGACGAGAACATTGGGATCGGTTTGCTTCGGAAGTCGCCGCAAAACCGCGTCCAGCGTGGCGGGATTCAGCTTCGCCGCGCAGCCCGCGGCCTTTGCCATGGATGTGAGCTTTACGGAAGTTGACACTGCCGCTCCCATTCAGATGCAGCGAGATTATATCGCGCGGCGCGATGGAGCCGAAATTTGCGGGAGCGTAATGATGCGGCGCGCGCGCAGGAAGGCGAGGAGCGAATTACCCGCGAGACGCGGCGCGAAAAGGAATCGCCACGGATTGCGAAGCTGCGGCTGACGTCGTCATGTGGCAGTGGCCGTCGAAAATTCCGCCCGGTTCAATGACCAGACATGGCGCATGCACCTCGCCGCTGACGACGCCCTTCGACTGAATTTCCACGCGGCCTTTGGCGAAAATCACGCCGTCAAAGTGACCGGAAATAATGACGTGATTGCCTTCGATTTGCCCCTCGACGCGAGCGCCTTCGCCGAGTACAAGCGTTTGCTCGGAAATAATGTTGCCCTTGATCTGCGCCTCAAGTCGCAAAGTGCCGGAAAACTCGAGAGTGCCCTCAAACCGGACGGTCTTATCGAGAAAGCCAGACCAGTCGCCAGCGGTCTCGCCGGACTTCTCACCTTTGGAAAAGGGCCAGGGCACAGAGTTCTCCTTCCGTGAGACTAAACTAGCGGGGAGGCCAGTTGCGGTCAAGTACAGTCGTGGTACAGCATTTCCTACTACATACGTAGCTTAATGCATCAATTTATCGTAGATGCCTTCCAGCTGCGCGTTGTCGTAGAACTCTATATTCAAGGAGCCCGGGCTTTTGCGGCCAGCGGGCTTGAGCGTGACGCGCGTCCCCAGACGCTGTTCGAGTTCTTCGATCGCTGCGCGTGTATTGGCGTCGAGCGCAGCGGCGGGAACGGAGCGCTTTTCAGCACGGGCTTTTCGCGCGGCAAATCGCTCGAGCTGACGAACGGTCATGCCTCGCCGAACGGCACGCTGAGCCATCGCAGAGCGAAGAGCTGGATCGGCAAACGAGAGCAGAGCCCGGCCGTGGCTTCCGGAAAGGCGGCCTTCTTCAATTAGCGCCAAGATCGCATGATCGAGGGCGAGAAGGCGGACTGCATTGGCAATATTTGTGCGCTGCTTGCCGGTGCGTTCGGCCACTTCTTCCTGCGTTAAATGAAACTCATTCAGTAAACGGTCATACGCGCGCGCCTCTTCTACAGCGTTCAGATCTTCGCGCTGGACGTTTTCGACGAGCGTGATTTCGAGGACTTCTTCCTCCGGAACCTCGCGCAAAATCGCGGGGACCTTGTGCAGGCCGGCGCGCTGCGCGGCTCGCCATCGGCGCTCGCCGGCAATTAGCTGAAAGCGATTGCCCGCGCGCCGCAGAACAAGCGGTTGAATGATGCCGCTGGCCTGGATCGATCGCGACAGCTCCTCGAGCGCCTCTTCGCGGAAATGCGTGCGCGGCTGGTAAGGATTTGGCTCGATCAGGTCGATATCAATTTGTTGCGGAACCATCGCCGGAGCCGGGCTCGGAGCCGGCGCCGCCGCTGCTCCCGACGCCTGCGCTAGCGGCTGCGGCGCTGGCGTTGGTTCCGGCTCCCGGATCAGGGCTCCCAAGCCCCGTCCCAGTGCGTTTCTGCTCATTGGCTATGACCTCCTTGGCGAGCTGGATGTAGCTCTCTGCCCCTTTACTATGTATGTCGTAGAAGATGATCGGTTTCCCGTGACTCGGAGCTTCTGCTAACCGCACATTCCTCGGAATTACTGCCCCGAAGACTTGAGCACCAAAGAAGCTGCGCAGGTCGGCAGATACTTGCCGCGAGAGGGTCGTTCGGTCGTCGTACATCGTGAGCAGGATGCCCTCGATCGCGAGGGAGGGGTTTAGCGACCGGCGAATGCGCATGAGCGTGTCCAATAGCTCAGAGACTCCTTCAAGCGCGAGGTATTCGCACTGGATCGGAACCAGGACGGAGTCCGCAGCCGCAAGGGCGTTCAGTGTTAGCAAATCGAGAGAGGGGGGGCAATCGAGAACGATGAATCGATAGCGATCGCGAAGCTGGTTGAGCAGGCCACGCAGAAAGTATTCGCGGTTCTCGGCAGAGACGAGCTCAACCGCGGCTCCCACGAGGTTCTTGTCTGCCGGGACGATATCGAGGCCTTCGACTTGGGTCTTAGCGATGACGCGGTCGAGAGGTTCGTGAAGTATCAGCGCATTATAGAGGCTTCGTCGGGCGGGATCCTTCGGAAAACCCATGCCGGCCGTGGCGTTGCTCTGCGGGTCACAATCGACGAGTAGAGAGGATTGTTCGGCTGCGGCCAAGGAGGCTGCGAGGTTAATCGCGGTCGTGGTCTTGCCGACTCCGCCCTTTTGGTTTGCAACCGCGATAATACGCGCCAAATTTCCCCCAGATGGCGTGCTTTTATCAGAACTGGATATCGAGTGCAACAAATTGTTTCACGTGAAACAATTTTGTTCACTCTGAGCAGCAAAAAGTCTTCAGGAGCTGCCTGTGATCGGCACAGACTGATCTAGCGCGAGGGAGGAACGAGCTTCGGGTTGGCGTCAGAGCAGCGAGAATCGGCCTGAATCATCAGAAAATGAATGAGTTAACTCGATTGTTTCACGTGAAACAATTGTGATGGAGTTTATGGATTCAGCTCTGAGGAGAGCCAGAGAGGAGGACGCGCCGAAGGGCAGTTGGGATCGCAACCGCAGGACGCCAATTCCAACCTTCGAGATTCATTAGTTTGGAGGCGTCTTTGCTTCCAAGCCACAAGAGAACAGAGCCTCGAGCGGAGATGCTATCGCGAGCGAAAGATAGGAGATCCGAATAGCTGCCGAGGGCCTTCGCCGTGATCCAATCAAAGCCGCAAGACGGGGCTTTCACCGCGTGAAAGTCTCTGGACTCGACGGAAACCTGCTGGAGGCCGAGAAAACGGAGCGCCTCGCGCAGGAAAGTGGACTTTTTGGCATTTTGCTCGATAAGAGTGACGTCGAGTGACGGAGAAAAGATCTTCAGAGCAAGGCCTGGGAAGCCGGCACCGCTTCCAACGTCGGCGAGCCGACTTTTTTCCACAGCGAATGTGGAAATCGCGAACAGAGCCTCTCCGAATTGGCGGGTAAGCAGCTCTTCGTCGTTAGTAATCGCAGTTAAGCTAACCTTTTCATTCCAAAGCTTTAATATGGCCATGTAGCGTCGAATTTGCTCGGTTTCAAGTGCGCCGATAGCAGGTCCAAATGGCTCCAACGCCCTGTGAATAATTGACGACGAGGGCACCGGTATGGCGCGTCCGCCGACTTCTATCGTCGATGCTTCGCCGCGTACGACCATCAGGCCGAATCCTGTGCGGGCAGGGCGCTGGCCGCGCGGCGAATCCACGACGCCACGATCAATCCGGCCGAGAGATCGAAGAGAAAATGCGCGATCGCGCCGGGAAGGATGCTTCCGGTCCAGAGGCGGCCGCCGCCCAAGATAGATCCGATGACGAAGGTGCCGATCACGCCTTGGCGTCCTTGATAGAGATGTGCGACACCGAAAAGCGCAGAGGAAGCAAGTAAAGCTAGCCAGACGCCCGCAAACGAAGCGAGGTGTGAGTACACAAACCCTCGATAGAGAAACTCCTCGCACGCACCGGCAGTAACGGCCAGCAGTATAAATGCCGGGATTTCCGACTGATTTACCGGCATAAGACGCTGCATGATCTGCATCGTCCGCGATTTTTGGACCAGTTGCGGAGCGGCCTTCAAAGCGCGGCGAATGACAAAAAACTGGATCGCGATTAGATAGATGGCAATTCCCACGCCGACGAAAGCCAAAAGAGCAGCCGGACTCGCGACCACGCCGAGTGAACGAAGCGAATACCCGCGGACGCGAGCTCGCCAGTAGACGATGGCCGCCAGTACCCACTGAGAAGCCGCCGAAGACAGATAGATTAGGCGGCGACCAGGCATATCCTCCGGGGCCGATGCCATTATTTCACGAATTTTGCCGGCGCCGCGCCACGGCACAATGACCGCCAGCAAGACATAGATTGCAAGGAAATCCCAAGGGAGGTTCGACATGATCCAGAGTGCGGAATAACATCACGGAATGGCCACCAACGCAAGACCGCCGCCACTCGCCGAGGCCATCCCTTAGGATCGCACGCCTGCGAGGTTGACACCGCGCCTCGACACGAATATTGTTGCGGCAAAATGAAGATTTTGGTCATCGGAAGCGGAGGCCGCGAGCATGCGCTGGTGTGGAAGCTGGCGCAGAGCCCTTCGGTCTCGAAATTGTGGTGTGCGCCGGGCAATGGCGGGATCGGCCGAGACGCCGAATGTATTCCCGTCGATGCAGCGAATCCGGGCGCGATCGCAGGTCTCGCGCAGCGTCTTTCTGCGGACCTGACCGTGATCGGACCGGAGCTGCCGCTTGTGAATGGCGTCGCGGATGAATTTGCGGCGCGGAGGATGCGCATCTTCGGTCCGAGTCAAGCGGCTGCCGAGCTCGAGGGATCGAAGATATTCGCAAAGCAGTTCATGCATCGCCACGGAATCCCGACTGCTGGCGTACTTGGCGAAATTTCGGATTTCGCCGATGGCCGTAAGTTACTGCAAAGCTTAAAGTTCCCGGCGGTTCTCAAAGCGGACGGTCTCTGCGCCGGAAAAGGCGTGCTCGTCGCCTCCGAATTAGAGGAAGCGAATGAGTTTCTGGAACGAAGCCTGGTGCGAAAGGAATTCGGAGAGGGTGGCGCGAGAACCTTGGTCGAAGAAGCGCTGAGCGGGCCGGAGCTTTCGGTCATCGTCGCGACAGACGGAGACGCGGTCGTCCCGATGGTGCCGTCCCGCGATCACAAGCTGCTTCTTGACGGTGATCGCGGACCAAACACGGGCGGCATGGGAGCGTATTCGACTGATGAATTGCTGCCCGCCGATCTTCGGAAGCAAGTGTTTGATTCCATTGTGTTTCCGACGATCAAGGGACTGCAGAAGGATGGGATTCCGTACTGCGGCTTTCTATATTTT
>DASTCZ010000282.1:0-14533 GCA_035710585.1 Candidatus Acidiferrales bacterium
CTCATGCTCAACGCGGTGAACCTCGCGTTCGTCGCGTTCAGCAAGTCGTACGGTCAGTTGCAGGGCCAGGCGTTTGTATTTTTCGTAATCGTCGTTGCGGCGGCGGAAGCCGCGGTCGGCCTCGCGATCATCATCGTCATCGCGCGGAATCGGCAGTCGCTCAACGTCGAACGCATCGATACGCTGAAGCTGTAAGGGCGCCGAAAGGTCGGGGCTTTTTACCCCGAGCAGCGCAGGCGAGGGGCAGCCCCGACGTCGACGGGCCGCTAACTTTGGGGGCTTTAGCCCCTGAAGCCAGAAGTTGATTTTGTCGTACCCATTACACGAAAAAAAAGATTCATGTTCCTGCTCTACCATCTCTGGCTCATTCCGGCGCTGCCGCTGGCAGGCGCCGCGATCAATGGCATTTTCGGCCGCCGCTGGCCGCATAAAGCCATCAATACCGTCGCCCTCGGCTCCACCGCGTTGAGCTTTCTCGCCGTCCTCGAGCTCTTCCGCGAGTTCCGCACGCTTCCCGCTTCCAGCATTCCCTGGATTCGCTCCTACTTCCCCTGGATCGCAGCGGGCGATTTCCGAGCCGACTACGCTCTGCAGATCGATCAGCTCACCATCGTGATGCTGCTCGTCGTCACCGGCGTCGGCTTCCTTATTCACATTTATTCCACCGGCTACATGGCCCACGACGGCGGCTACGCGCGCTTCTTCGCCTATCTCAATCTCTTCATGTTTTTCATGCTCACTCTCGTCTCAGCCGCGAACTACGTCCTGCTCTTCGTCGGTTGGGAAGGAGTCGGTCTCTGCAGCTATCTGCTCATCGGTTTCTGGTTCCTCAAAAAATCCGCTACGGATGCCGGCAACAAAGCCTTCTGGGTCAACCGAGTCGGCGATTTCGGCTTTCTGCTCGGAATGTTTTTGATCTTCCGCACCTTCGGCACGCTCGATTTCACCCGCGTGCTCCCAGCTGCCGCAAATTCGCCTGCTGACGCTCCCGGCCAGTTCGGCACGTTCACCTGGATCGCGCTCTGCCTTCTCGTCGGCGCCTGCGGCAAATCCGCACAGCTTCCTCTCTACGTCTGGCTTCCCGACGCGATGGAGGGCCCCACTCCAGTCAGCGCGCTCATCCACGCCGCCACGATGGTCACTGCAGGCGTTTATGTCGTCGCGCGCTCGAGCGCGATCTTCATACACTCGCCTGTCGCGCTGACTTTCGTCGCCGTTATCGGCTGCGCCACGGCGTTTTTCGCCGCCACGATCGGCCTCGTTCAGACCGACATCAAAAAAGTTCTCGCCTACTCCACCATCAGTCAGCTCGGCTACATGTTCCTTGCGTGCGGCGTGGGAGCCTTCAGCGCAGGCATCTTCCACCTGATGACTCACGCCTTTTTCAAGGCGCTTCTGTTCCTCGCCGCCGGCAGCGTGATCCACGCCATGGGTGATGAGCAGGACATGCGCAAAATGGGCGGCCTCCGCAAGAAGATCCCCATTACTTTTTGGACGATGCTCATCGCCACGCTAGCCATCACCGGCGTCCCCGGCTTCTCCGGCTTCTTCAGCAAAGACGCCATCTTGAGCGCCGCCTACCTCAGCCCCTACGGCGGGAAAGTTCTCTGGGCGTTTGGCGCGCTCACCGTTCTCCTCACGTCGTTCTACATGTTCCGGCTGATCTTTCTCACCTTCTACGGCAAGCCGCAATACGACGAGCGCAAAGTCCACGTCCACGAATCGCCGCGCAACATGACGATTCCTCTGATCATCCTCGCCGTCCTCAGCATCGTCGGCGGATGGCAGGCCGCGCCCGCGCTGTGGGGCGGCGAAAATCACTTCGAAAAATTCCTCGCGCCCGTATTTGCTGCAGCCGGCGCATCCGCTGAGCCGAGCACTCCCGCGATGGACACGCGCACCACCGAGCAGCAGCTCACCATCGCCGCATTCGTCCTCGCTGCCATCGGCTTCTTCGTCGCCTGGTGGCTGGTCATCCGCAGCAAAGACGCGCGGCAGAAACTCGCCGCCTCGCTCTCCGGCCTCTACAAACTTCTCGTCGGCAAATACTTCATCGATGAGCTATATCGCGCCGTCGTCGTCCGCCCGCTCGTCTGGACCTCTCGCAACGTCCTGTGGCACACAATCGATGAGGGAATGATCGATGGCACCGTCAACGGAGTCGCTCGCGTCACGCGCAACACCGGTGACATTCTTCGCTACGTCGAATCCGGAAACACGCGCAGCTACGCCACCTGGATAGTCCTCGGCGCCGTGATTTTCACTTTCGCGCTTCTCTATCTGGCGGTGCGCGGGTGACGCAATCTCATCTCCTCACCGTCCTGATTTTTTTGCCCGCCGCAGGCTCGCTCGCGCTGTTGCTTCTCCGCTCCGACGATCAGATCTGGCTCCGCCGCCTCGCGCTCACAATCTCGCTCGCGGAGCTCGCACTCTCCTCCCTGCTCCTCGTCGGCTTCGATCGCGCCAATGCCCTCTACCAATTCGAGGAAATGTACAACTGGATCTCGCAGCCGGCGATTCACTACCACCTCGGCGTCGATGGCATCAGCCTGTTTCTCGTGCTCCTCACCACGTTGCTCACGCCCATCTCCGTCGCGGCCTCGTGGAACTCCGTCCACGATCGCATGAAGGGCTTCTTCGTCTCGCTGCTCATCCTCGAAACCGGCGTTATCGGCGTTTTCCTCGCGCTCGATCTCTTTCTCTTCTTCTTGTTCTGGGAAGTCATGCTCATCCCCATGTACTTCCTCATCGGACTCTGGGGGCACGAGCGCCGCATCTATGCCGCGCTCAAATTCATTCTCTACACGATGCTCGGCTCGATCCTGATGCTTCTCGGCATCATCTGGCTCTTCAACGTCAGCGGCAGTTTCGATCTGCCCGCAATCCAGGCCGCCATCCAGTCCGGCCGCATCGCGTTCCCGCCAAACACCGAGCTTCTTCTCTTCGGCGCTTTCTTCCTCGCATTCGCCATCAAAGTTCCGCTCTTCCCGCTGCACACCTGGCTGCCCGACGCGCACACCGAAGCGCCCACCGCCGGCTCGATCATGCTCGCCGGAGTCCTCCTGAAAATGGGCACCTACGGCATGCTGCGCTTCTGCCTGCCGCTCTTTCCTCACGCCGCGCAGCAGCTCGCTCCGCTCATCGCCGCGCTCGCCATCATTGGCATTCTCTACGGCGCGCTCGTTTCGCTGGTGCAGACAAATCTCAAGCGCCTCGTCGCTTACTCCAGCGTCAGCCACCTCGGCTTCGTCGTGCTCGGCATCTTTGCCTTCACGCCCACAGCTGTGCAGGGCGCGCTGTACCAGATGCTCAATCACGGCATTTCCACCGGAGCGCTGTTCCTTCTCGTTGGCATGCTCTACGACCGCCGCCACACCTTCGAAATCGCCGAATTCGGCGGCCTCGCCACGCCCATGCCGGTCTACGCCGCTTTTTTCCTTTTCGTCAGCCTCAGCTCGCTCGGCCTGCCCGTGCTCAATGGCTTCGTCGGCGAATTCCTCATTCTCAATGGCACTTTCCAGAAGCACGCGCTCTGGGCCGGCTTCGCCGCCGTCGGAGTGATTTTCTCCGCGCTCTACTTGCTCTGGGCCTACCAGCGCGTTTTCTACGGCCCCGTCACTGCCGACAAAAATAGATCTCTCGCCGACGCTTCCGTGCGCGAGCGCTCGCTCCTCTGGGTGGTGGCCGCCTTCATCCTCTTCATGGGGGTCGCTTCGCCGCTCATCACCGGCCGCACCGAATCCACCGTGCGCAACGTGCTCGATCAGGTCCAGCAGACTCCCAACCCCAACGCTCCCGTCCTCGCGCAACATTCTTTCTTCGATCGCCTAAAGCTCGCCGCCTTCTCTCACCACGATCGCGAGGCCGCGCGCTGATGTTCCCATCGTCGCTCGATCTGCTCCGCATCGCGCCCGAACTTGTGCTCTCCGCTGCCGGTGTCCTCATCATGTTGTTCGACCCGTTCGCTATCAACGGTTCCGTCCGCGGCAGCGGCCGCCGCCTCGCCGATGTCATCGCAATTCTCGGCGCGGCAGGCGCCTGCGCCGCCATCGTGCTCCCCGCCACGCATCAAGGTCCGGCGTTCGGCGGCCTGCTCAGCATCGATCCCTTCGGCATTTTCTTCCGCGCCATCGTCTGCGGAGTCGCGTTGCTCATTGCCCTCGGCGCGCCCGCGTATCTCGATGGCGAAGGCCTCGCCCACGGTGAATTTCTCGCGCTCGTCCTCTTCGCCTCCGTCGGCATGTGCGTCATGGCCAGCGCCAATGAACTCGTCACCGGATTCGTCGCGCTCGAGGTCAGCTCCATCGCCAGCTACATCCTCGCCAGCTATCGCCGCGAAAATAAGCGCTCCAACGAAGCCGCCATGAAATATTTCCTGCTTGGGTCCTTCGCCTCCGCGTTTTTCCTTTACGGCATCGCGCTCGTCTACGGAGCCACAGGCAGCACCGTCCTCCCGCAGGTCAATTTCGCCGTCGCCAACCACATGCTGCTCACCGTGGGCCTCGCGCTCATCTTCGTCGGCCTCGGCTTCAAGGTCGCCGCCGCGCCCTTCCAGCTCTGGACGCCCGACGTCTACGAAGGCGCGCCCGCTCCCGTCACCGCCATGATGTCCACCGCGCCCAAAGCCGCCGCATTCGCTCTGCTGCTGCGCATTTTCCTCAGCCTTGAGCGCGCCAATGAACTCTGGTTCTGGATTCTCTGGGCCTCCGCCGTCGCGACGATGTTTATCGGCAATCTCGCCGCAATTGCGCAATTCAGCGTCAAGCGCATGCTCGCCTATAGCAGTATCGCTCACGCAGGCTACATCCTCGTCGCCTTCGCCGCGCGCAACCATATAGGCACCGCCGCCGTGCTCTTCTATCTCGCGTCTTACGCGCTGATGAAGGTCGGCGCCTTCACCATGGTCGCGTGGCTCGGCGGCACAGACGAGCGTTATGTCACGCTCGATGATTACGCCGGGCTCGCCTCCGCGCGCCCCATTTCCGCGGCATGCTTATCGCTATTTTTGCTTTCGCTTTTGGGATTGCCCGTCACGGCGGGCTTTCTCGGCAAGTTCTATATTTTCGATGCGGCCTTGCGCTCGCATCTCGTCTGGCTCGCGGTGCTGCTCGCCATCAATAGCGTAATCGGCTCGTTCTACTACCTGCGCGTGATCGTCGCTATGTACATGCGCCCAGCGAAACGCGAATTCACTCCCGAATCCGTCCCTGCGGGCATCGCTGCGGTGCTCGCCATCTCCGCCGCCGGCATCATCTATCTCGGCCTCTTCCCCAACATCGTCATGGGCTTTGCCGCCCACGCCGCCACGTTTTTCAAGTGATCGCGTTTTCTGTTCGCTCCCAGTAGACTTACCTCCTTCGATCTAGAAAGGGACCGCTATGCCCAAAGGGTATTGGATCACGGTGTACCGCTCAGTTTCGAATCCCGAGGCTCTCGCCGCTTATAGAAAGCTGGCCGGGCCGGCAATTACAGCGGGCGGTGGCAGGTTTTTGGTTCGAAGCGTTGCGGCAGAGGCTTATGAACAAGGCGTTAAACAGCGCACCGTCGTGATCGAGTTCGATAGCCTCGCCCAGGCCATCGCCACCTATAAAAGCGCGGAGTATCAGGCAGCCAAAAAATTACTGGAAGGCAGCGTCGACCGCGATGTGCGCATGGTTGAAGGCAGTGGGTAGCGGCCCGCGCGCTTCATTAAACGCGCCCTACTTCACCCCTTTGCTCGCGTCCCAGTTCCCCGCCTCTTTTCGCACCATCACGATTTCCCCAATGTGGTAGGCGTTGTGCGCGTTGATGTGCTCGATCGTCGTAGCGATCTTCGCCAGCTTCGCATCGTCTGCGCTCTCCACCACCTGTTCCAGCTCGGTGAACACTGCATCCATCTTCTTCACAGTTTCCGCCCAGGTCTTTGGATCGTAGTTATCGAACGTCTCGTCGTTGTTCCCGCTGAAGTTCTCGGCCTTCTCGCCCTTGATCGCCGCCAAGTTGCGCCGATTCCAGAACCAGATGTGATACGCCAGCTGGCCCACGGAATGGTTGCCCTTGCCGTCCTTCCAGCTCGCCTGCTCCGGCGTCAGCCCCGCCACGGCTACATCCGCGCACACGAACCACTCGCTCTTGGAATGAGTACTCTTCAATTGAGCCAGCAAAATGCTTTTCAGCGTCTGCGCCGGACTCGCACTGTTAGTTTGCGCGCGAAGCGGCGCCCTCGGCCCCACCGCCAGCCCCATCACTAGCGCCATCGTTAGCGCTGCCGACTTCAGCACAAAATTCACCGCATCTGCCATTCGTCTCATCATCCCGCCTCCTGTTTCGCCTTAATACGCGCCATGCTCCCGCGCCGTTCCAAATGCTTGCACGAGTTTCTGTCGCCGTGTGCCTCACCCTCCGTCCCGAAGCTTCGGGATGAGGCTGGGCTCGGCCTCGATCCGAATCCTATAATCCATCGCCCGGAGGACACACTCCGATCGCCCATTTACGCGCAACTCAACGCGCCGCACCAATCACCGCCGTATCTGATACACTCCCGCTACGTACCGCCGCCGTAAACCGGAGGCCTCGTGAAAAAGTTCATCCCCGCATTCGCTTTCGCATTCATCGCAATTGGCGCTGTCTTTCATCTCATTCCGCTTCACGCTCAGCTATCCGGCACAGCTGCCGTCCTTCCGGCGTCTGGAGCGACCACAACCCAGGACGGACAATCCGCGACCGCGGCTCCCACGCTCGCATTCGAAGTCGTCTCGATAAAACCGAATAACTCCGGTCCGCAAACAGGATGGGGCTATCGCGAAACGAACGATGGAATTTACGGAAAAAATATGCCGCTTTGGATGCTCCTACAATATGCGTTCGGCGTGTTCGAACCATACCGGCTTTTAGGCGCTCCGAAATGGGTCATGACCGAAAACTACGATTTCGAAGCGAAATACACGGAGGCTACCGCGGATTCCTTGAAACATATGACCCCCGATAAACGCACCGCCGCAAGATATGAACTTATCCATTCAGCGCTCGAGGAGCGCTGCCACTTACAATCCCACGCCGAAACGAAAGAGATGCCAGTATATTTGCTGGTGGTCACAGATAGCGGTCCAAAATTCCATGAATCAACTGCGACGGATGTGGGGCCAAACGGTGTTTGGGGAGGAAGAGGAGTACGCAATGGCGCTGTCACCTGGGACGCCAAACACGTGCCGCTCTCTCAACTCGCGGGTCGCCTGTCTTCGGAATTGGCAGAAAACCGCTTGGTTATCGATCAAACCGGTCTGGCCGGCCACTACGATTTTATTTTGAGTTTTGCAGACCCTCGCTCTATCGCCCCCGCCCCTTCCGACGCAGGTTCTGTTCCGACGGCTTCAGACCCAACCGGTGTCTCAATATTCACCGCGCTTCAAGACCAACTTGGCCTCAAGCTCAAACCGTCCAAAGGCCCGGTACAAGTCATCGTCATCGATCATCTTGAACACCCAGGCCCGAACTAGCGACGTCCACTCGCCCTAAACGAAACAGAGGCCACATGAAGAAATCCATTCCCGCGTTCACCATCGCCATCGTCATCACCGCTCTTTTCGCTGTCGCATCAGCGCGTCTCCTCCGCGCCCAATCGCAGGCTCAGCCATCTGGCCAGTCCAACCCCAAGTTCGCTCCCTTCGTCTACGACGTTGTCTCCATAAAGCCGAGTAGCAACGGTCGCGGGAGTCCTTCGCAGTCGTCGGCCGATGGAGTCAGCATGAGAAATTTCTCGGTCCAGATGCTGATTCAACGGGCATATGGAGTCCAGGATTTTCAGGTTGATGGCGCTTCAGGTTGGATCAGTTCAGAAAAATTTGATGTCGAAGCCAAAATGGACGACGCCGTCGCGGCAGCTTTCGGCAAGCTAGGCACGGATGACAAAATCCTCGCGCGGCAACTAATGCTGCAAGCAATTCTCGCCGACCGCTTCAAACTTCAAGTTCACCGTGAAACGCGGCAAATACCGGTGTTCTTTTTGGAAGTGGCCAAAAAGGGACTGAAGGTCCACGAAGCCAAGCCGGGCGACACCTACGCGAACGGCATCAAGACCCCCAACGGCCAGAAACTGGGACCAGTCTCAGTAATGTTTTCAATGACGCCGCAGGGTGAAACCATGCAGGCGCAAGGCGTTCCCATCTCTATGCTTCTATCACACTTGATGACGATGAGGCTGGGCCGGCCCATCCAGGACAAAACCGGCTTGACCGGGAACTATGACTTCACGCTCACGTGGAGCCCCGAAACCGCGATGCCCGCGAGCGTGCCGGATGGTTCGGGCGTGCCCACTGCCTCGGATCCTGCTGGCGCGTCGATCTTCACCGCTCTCAAAGAGCAGCTCGGACTCGAGCTGGTGCCTGCCAAGGGCGAAGTCGAGTTCATCGTCATCGAACACGTTGATCGCGCCACAGCGAATTGAGGCCGTCGTACCCCTGACGACCTAAACGCCCGTCACTCCGGTGCCGGCTCCCAGAGCTCGATCTGATTGCCGTCCGGATCTTTCAGCCACGCAAACTTCCCGTAGGGATCGTCCGAGGTCTTTTCGATGGCCACGCCTTTGCTCTTCAGATGGCCGAGGATTTCCGCCATGCTCTTCACGGTGTAATTTATTTTGCCCGTTCGCGGCTTGCCGGTGATGTCTTGATCGGTGGGTATGATCGCCCACGCAATCGTCCTCTTGATCTCCGGATTTTCAAGGTCCCTGGATTCGAACAACGCATAAATCGAATTGCACTCGGTATCTTCGTTCTGAGCATCGATTCCGAGGCATTCGCGATACCACTTCGCCAGTTTCTTTACGTCGTTCGAAAACACGAAAGCACCGCCAATTCCGTTGATCATCCGTTCCTCCGTCGAAGTTGTGCCGTAGATATACCCCAACTCGCCCCGCGCCGTCAGCTTCGCCCTGGCGCAGGCCCTCAGCCTTTGCATGCCGACTAACGGCATCCAGCGATCTCTGGTCGCCGCGCGCTAACAGTAAGCTCTGCAAGCACCAGCATCGTTGTGAGTTTTCACGGAGGACTTCAGAATCAAATTTAGGGCAGTTTTTTCGGATCAAACGCTTCGCCGCGAACAAGCCGCCAGCGCCGGTCCAATTCCGCGATATAGACGGGATCGCTGTAGGTCGAAGGTGTGGGGCGCACTCGATCTCCATCTGAAAGCGTCAACAGCCCGTCGTATATGATCCTGTCGTGAGCCGACGAGAGCTTCTCCAGCCATGTTCCCCTTGTGAAAAAGAAAGATTCCGGCGGGTAAGAGCTGAGCTCTAGATTCATAATCGGTGTGATACCAACGACGAATATCCTGTCTGACAGATGGGCCGCTTCGTACAAATCCACAACGCCCGGACCATCGTTTTGAACGCCGCGCAAAAGATGTCCGCCACCCATGATGAGCAAAGCTTTGTGATGCCTTGCTAAGACCTCTTTTTCGATCACAGACAACACACTCTCATCACGGTGCCAACCAAACCGTGCGTAAGCGATGCGGTCGTTTATCTTTTCCCAATCAATGGGCGGATCTCCCGCCAAAACCCGCATGCGATGGTCCCTGGGCAGTTTGCTGTTTGCCATGCGGACCGCAAGCAGAAACTGTGGATATACGGGGGAATCCCACATGCCAGTGAGAACGGTGGTGTTGCGCCATACTTTATTGAGTTCGGAATCGGGGACGTCCCCTCCTCCGATGTAGCGGTCTAGCGTTTCCTGATAAAGGCGATTCCCCCATTCAATGATGATGTCGTTGACCGCAGCTGCAAATTCCGGTTGCGAGATGAGGTCGATCCGAAACCGAGAAGAATTGCTGTCCTGATGCCGATCGGGAAGGGCCACAATCGTTGAGTTGTGGAACGCCTCAATTACCCCAACAGCACCGGAGTATGCCTTCAAGGGCGTTTTGTTCGACTCACTAGATTGAGAATGAGCCGAAACCGCTAGCAGCGAAGGCAGAACGAGCGCAAACACGGAAAACAGGCGAGTGAATCTCACATCCAGCCCCAATGATGCGATTCGAATGACCGGTGGACCACAACGGTCGAACTAGAATCATTGGCCATTTGCGCGCTTCAATGAAACCGGGAACGATCGCATCTGCCCGGTTTGATCCTTGCTCTCTATGGTCCCGACAAGCTCCTCGTTCTCCAAGTGCAGCTCAACGGCAGCGTACTGTGTTCCCGACCCATCGCCACTCGGCACTCGGAAATGCAAGACGGACCCCTCGATCTTGCCATCCTGAATCGGTTTTTGGTCACGTTCCCCCGAACCCATCGTTCCAGAAAGCGTTCCGCCATCTTGTTTCAGAGTTAGGTAGCATGGAAAATTATTTTCACCCGCTTTGAGCGTGCCCGACCACTTCCCTGTTACGTCGGTCGCAGCGGAGATGATGGTTGAGAGCAGAAGCATTACTAACAGCAAGTTTTTCATAGTCGAGCATCCTCATTTGTCAGATTTGTGACCAGCACAAGACTGAAATCCTTACTCGAAACGAAGCGTAACGGCGGGATCGAGGGCGGTCGCGCGCCGCACCGGAAAATACGCAGCGAGAATTGCCAATCCGCCGGTTAAGAGAGAAGTTGCCGCGATCACGCCCGGATCCAGAATTCTGGCTCCTTGCAGAAACACGCGCGAGGAGAGCGAAAGTGACAAAGCCACACCCAAGGCGGCGCCGGACAATAATCCCAAAGCAACCCACTTCGATATCTGTTTGAGCAGCAACCCCACAACATCCCCTGGCCGAGCGCCAAGAGCCATGCGTATGCCGACTTCTCGCGTCTGCTGGCTTACGCTGTACGCGACCAAAGCGTAGACACCTACTGCCGCGAGAACAAAACCAATAATTCCGATGGCAGCAGAGATAATCGCGCTGACGTGAAAAACCGCCGCGATGCCGCCGGAAGCGATGGTTTCGCGCAGTGTCTCGCTCGATACCGTCAGCCGTGGCTCTGCCTTGCGAAATTCCGCGATGATCGCGAGCGCTACAGACTCCGGCTCACCATTCACGCGCACTAGAAGCGTGCCGTTCCAATCGTCGGGTGGCCTCGGAAGATAGACGGCTCCTGGGTCCGGCGCATTTAGATCCACGCTGTAAATGTCGTGTGCGATGCCGACGATTTCCGCTGCCTGAAAATAAGGTGCACGGAAGCTCGCCGAATGGGTTTCAGCTGCAGAGCCGACGGTAAGACGTTTTCCGAGCGCATCACCGTCCGGCCAAAAGCGGTGAGCCAGCGCGTCACTGATGACGGCGACCGGAGCGTTTGTCGTGAGCTCCTCGACGCTGAATGGGCGCCCTCGCAACAACGGAATGCCTAGCGTCTGGAAGTAACCTGACGAGACGTATGAATATGGAAAGTGTACTTGCTGCCCGTTGGAAGGGGATGAGCCGTCGACCTGGGGCGTAACGCGGGTGGTAGTCACGTTCCCGCCGAGCGGCACACGGCTCGCGACGCATAGCGAGACCACGCCCGGGAGGGCTCGCAGCCGTTCCTCAAGCTGTTTTTGAGACTCGTGCGCTCGAACAGTTGAGTAGCCCAGATTCTGGGCGCCCGTTATGGTGATGTTCAGTACAGTCCGCGTCTCAAATCCGGGATCAACTGAAAGCAGTCGCGTCGAACTCGAGGTCAGCAACCCCGCGCCGATCAGCAACGCTAAGCACACGGCGATTTGCAAGGCGACGAGCACACCATGCATCCGGTGTTTTCGACGCGCGTCGAAACCAGCCGTCTCCTCTTTGAGCGCGGAAACCAGTTCCGGCCGGCTGAACTGCAGGGCCGGTGCGAGCGCAAACGAAATCCCTCCCAGCGCACTGATCCCGAGCGTATAGAGAAAAACACGAAAATCGGGCGTGACGTCGAGCGCCAGCGTATTTCCTTGGGCCGCCAAGGATTCAAAGAGGATGCGCCGGACCAACGCGAGCGCCTGCCAACTACAGAGCAAGGCAGCGAACCCGGCGATCACGGCAATGAAGACGCCCTCGGTGAGCATCTGGCGCACGAGGCGTCTGCGCGTGGCTCCCAGGGAAAGGCGCACCGCGATCTCTCGTTGCCTGGCCGCCGACTTGCCAAGAAGCAAACCAGCCACGTTCGTGCAAGCGATCAGCAGCACCAATCCCATGGCGATCTGAAGCACCACGAAGATCCGCAAGATGTTGTCGTGGTTAGGTCCGAACGGAGCCGCCACCGCAGCGTGCACGTTCCATTCGCGCTCCGCCGGCTGATACTCGTGCCGCAAGGACTCTGCGAGCGCGAGCAACTCCGCCTGCGCTTGCGGCAACTTGGCGCCGGGTTTCAAACGACCTGTAAGCGCACAGCAAAGGCGCGTTCGATCCACGGCGCGCCCACGTAAATCGCCCCGCGCGGATAGGATAATCCAGATGTCGGGCACCTCCGGCCGTGTGCCCATGAAGTTGCGAGGCGTCACGCCGATCACCATCGCCCGGAAACCGCTGAGAGCAAGGACTTGACCGAGCACTCCGGGGTCGCGGCCGAAGCGGCGATCCCAGTAGTTCTCGCTCAAAAGAACGGGGTACGGGCCGGCTGCGAGTTCATCTTCTTCCGAACGAAATTCGCGCCCGAGAATGGGATGAACTCCATACGTGGAAAAATAATTCGCGGTCACAAAAAGGACCGTAACCGGTTCGGAACCGGAGCGACCAAGCCCGCTCCCGGAAAGGCCCGACACGCGTAGACCAGACGGCGATTCCGCTGCGAGCCCCGCAAACAACGTATTGTGATCTCGGTAGTAAAGGTAGTCAGCGAAAGAAAAGTTTCCGTAGCGAGGAGATTCAGGCGTTGTACGCGAGAGGCTCACCAATTCCTCAGGATGCGGCACCGCGAGCGGCTTTAACGCCACCGCGGAAAATAATGTGAACAATGCCGTGTTGGCGCCAATCCCTATGGCCAGCGCCAAGAGTACGGCGGACGTGTAGCCGAAGTCCTTGGTGAATAGCCGAGCGGCATAGCGAATGTCCTGCCAGAGCGATTCGAGAGCCCGCTCCCAGCCCACGACGCGAATTTCCTCCTTGATCCCCTCGACACTGCCCAGTTCAAGATGCGCGGCGCGCAGCGCCTCCTCTCGATCCATACCGGCGCGCATTTTCTCGCTCGTGGACGCCTCGATGTAATCGCCAACCTCCGCATCTAGATCTTGCTCGAAGCGCTCTTTGTGGAAAAGCGATCGCAATCCCGCGAACACATTCTTGAGCCGCATCAGATTTCCTCGGTCGTAGTGTTCAAAATACGGGCTATGGCGGTTGCTTGTATGTCCCAAGCATGCGTTTCAGCTTTGAGCTTCTTACGCCCTGCTCCGGAGATGCGGTAATACTTGGCGCGCCGGCCATTTTGCGTTTCGCGCCATCCACTTTCGAGCAGACCGGCCCGTTCCAGTCGATGCAGCGCGGGCAGCAGCGAGCCGGCATTAACTTGGAATACTCCTTTGCTGATCTGGCCGATGCGGATACCGATTCCGTATCCGTGCAGCGGCTCGAGCGCGAGCGTCTTCAGGATGAGCATGTCGAGTGTGCCTTGCACCAAATCTCGTTTTTCAGGCATGTGCTCTCCTCTAGACGCCCTAGAGCAATGGCAGATTACGGCTGTTCATCTAGACTGTCAAGAGGAAAAGAGGAGATCTTGTCGACGGTTCGGTTTTGATCAGGAAAAGGAAGCCATATCGAAGAGGCCTATGTCTCACCAGTGCCAGAAAAATGTCAGCCAAATCACAACCACGAGCACGAATCCGGCAAAAGCGAGGTGAATTGACCATCCGGCCCAAAAGAGCTTCTTGAAACGTGAGAGTGAAGCGGCCGCCAGCGCCAGAACTGGAAATGCATACTCCATAAGAAAATGATATTCGCGCCGGTTCGCGGCGATAGTCGCGGCTCCAACGCGCGGGTCTTCGTGCAGTAATCCATATACTGCTGCAGCGAGCACCATCGTGGCGCCTGCCATGAGCACCGCACTTCTGGCCTTGGCATTCTGCCGACACGCCGGCGCTAGCAAACCAAGCACAATCCCGATTAAGATCGCGATTGCCACAAAAGACCTCTCGAGGTATTCGACCTGTGCCTCGCCAAGACTGTGTCCGGCTTTGAATTCAACAGCATACCGGTTGACGTGTCGCTCGCCACGACTCTGTCCACTTCGATTTCAACAACGTGCGAGTTGCTGTCCGCAGACACAGCCCGATCCGTGTTTCGTCTTCCTCAAGCTGCACTAGTCACGATGCGCCGCTGATTTCGAAACCACTACTCCACTCTTAAATTCGAGTCACCAGGCAACAGTTGGCCATGCTGGAGCGTAATTAGGTTCGAGGCAGGGGTGAATAGGACTTTCGCACTTGTCGCGAACGGATGGACTCTCTGGGAGAAAGGCTAAGGAGACCATGTTGCACCAGATCAAAGTGAGATGCCGTTGGGTGCTTCTGATCCTTGTTCTGATCGAGGCGCAGGCGATGTCTGCGACGGCGCAACAGTCTCAAAGCAACGGGCCTTTGCAGATCGCCACCGCCAGCGCAGCTGCACGAGACTTTTACGAACACGG
>DASTCZ010000283.1:0-8382 GCA_035710585.1 Candidatus Acidiferrales bacterium
TGGTTCATGTCAGCTGGCGCGAGCGCGGCCGCCCGCGGCGATTTCCTCCTCGAGCAGGCGCACGCGCTGCTTGAACACTCGCCCGCGATGCTCGTAATTTTGGAATTGATCAAAGCTCGCGCACGCCGGCGCGAGAAGTACCGTGTCGCCAGGCTGTGCGAGCTGCGATGCGCGAGTAACGGCGCGTTCGATAGTTTCGACTTTCTCGATCGCGACGGCGCCGGCGATTTGCGCAGCGATCTTTTCCGTGGCGGCGCCAATCAACAAAGCAAGCTTCGCACGGCGCGAGAGCAGGTCACGCAGCAGAGTGTAATCGCTGCCTTTGTCCTTGCCGCCGAGAATCACGATCAAATTTCGCGGGAAGGCGTCGAGCGCTTTCAACGTCGCGTCCACATTTGTGGCCTTGGAATCGTTGTAGTAATTCACTCCGTTAATTTCAGCGACGAATTCTATGCGATGCTCCACGCCGGCAAAACTTCGCACTCCCTCAGCGATGGACTTCGGATCGACTCCGACGAGAAACGCGGCGCCCGCTGCAGCCATGACATTCTCAACGTTGTGCTCGCCACGAAGACCGATGTCGGAGCGGCGAAGAAGCACAGTTTCGGAGCCGTCACGCCGAAAGACCACCTGATCGTCGCGAAGAAAAACTCCGCTGGCGACACGCTTCGCGCGGCTGAACCAGAAGACCTGCGGTATTGAAGGAGCGTATTGCACGGCAGCGGGGTCGTCAGCGTTGATCACCGCAGCAGCAGCGGCAACCTGATTCAGGAAGATGCGAGCCTTCGCCTGCGCGTAGTGTTCGAGCGATGGATGGCGATCGAGATGATCGGGAGTGATGTTAAGCAGTAGCGCAACATCCGGGCGGAATTTGTCGATGAGCTCGAGCTGGAAGCTGCTGGCTTCGAGAACTGTCACCGTCTGACTGCTCGTTTCCATCACGCGAGAGATCAGCGGCGTACCGATATTTCCAGCAACAATCGTGGGAATCCGCGCGCCCGCGACGATGTGGCCAATCAGGGCGGTCGTCGTCGTCTTGCCATTCGATCCGGTGATGGCGATCAATTTGCCGCGAAGAAACCGCCACGCAAATTCGATTTCGCTCCATACCGGAATTTTCGCTTCGCGCGCTGCTAGCAAGAACGACGAGTGCGCAGGAACGCCGGGGCTCGGCACGATCAGATCCTGCGCGAGAAAAGATTCCGCACGATGACCGCCGAGTTCGAGAGTGCAGCCGGCTGCCCGGATCTTGGCTACGGCTTCGGGAATTTCCGCCTCGGTGCGGCTCTCGCTCACGGTAACGCGCGCGCCGCGCTCGGCACAGAACAGCGCGGTGGCGATTCCCGTGCGGGCCAGTCCGACGACCAGCACGCGTTTCCCCGCGAGATCAATCGTGTTCTTCAACGCTACCTCAATTTCAAAGTCGAAAGAGCGAATAGAGCAAAAATCAGCGCGGCAATCCAGAACCGCGCAATCACCTTCGATTCGCTCCAGCCAATCAATTCAAAATGGTGATGCAGTGGCGCCATGCGAAAAATTCGCTTGCCGGTCAATTTGTAGGAGCCGACTTGCAGAATCACGGAGAGCGCTTCGAGAACGAAGACGCCGCCGACAAAAAACAACAGAACTTCTTGCTTCAAGATTACGGCGAGCACGCCGATCGTGCCCCCGAGCGAAAGCGAACCTACGTCGCCCATAAAAACGTCGGCCGGGTGGGCGTTGTACCAGAGAAATCCGAGCGCGGCGCCGACGAGCGCACCGCAAAACACGGTCAGTTCGCCTGCGTGCGGGATGTACTGAATGTCGAGATAGTTTGCGAAGCGCGCGTTGCTGGTGAGATACGTGAGAATCGTGAACGCGCCGCTCGCGATGACCGTACAACCGATCGCGAGGCCGTCGAGTCCGTCGGTGAGATTTACCGCGTTCGACGAGCCGACAATTACCAGCGTCACAAAAACGATAAACGGCACGAACGCGAGCGGCCAGATGTATGGCTTATTCAGGATGCTGTCTACAACGAGATCAGGGCGAAAGTTTTTGAAAAACGGCACGATCAGTTGCGTTGAGTAAACGCCCTTGGTGGTCAAAGCGATCAGAGCAATGCTGGCCAAAATGCTCGTGAGAACTTGCAGCGTGAGTTTCGCTTTCGCAGTGAGGCCGAGATTCCGTTTCTTGACCGTCTTAATGTAATCGTCCGCAAAACCGATCGCGCCGAACGCGAGCATGGCTCCTACCGAGAGCAGCACGTAGGCGTTGTGCAGATCCGCCCAGAGAAGCGTGGGCACGACAGTTGAAATTACGATCAGCACCCCGCCCATCGTCGGCGTGCCCTTTTTTGCCTGGTGGCTTTTCGGACCTTCCTCGCGGATGAATTGGCCGATCTGCATTTCGCGGAGCTTGCGAATCACCCACGGCCCGAGCAAAAGCGAAATCAAAAGCGCCGTGAGATTTGCGTATGCCGTACGGACGGTGATGTAGCGGAAGACGTTCAGCGGCTTGAAGTAGCGGCGTAAGACTTCAAAAAAAAGGTAGTAGAGCATCTAGTGATGCTCCTGCGCAGCGCCAGCGGGCACACCGCCGCGAGTGGCGGCGATAGCTTCGACGATGCGCTCCATGCGCACGCCACGCGAGCCCTTTACGAGAATCAAATCGCCGGGCTGCGCGAATTCCGACAGAAATTTCGCGGCTTCCGCGGAATCGCTGAATACTTTCGTGCGCTTCGCTGGATATCCGGCCGCAATCGCGCCTTCTATCATTTCCGAAGCGTGCCCGCGCACTCCAATGATCCAATCGAGTCCACGCTTGGCCGCGTCGCGCCCCACTTCCCGGTGCAGTTGGGCCGACGATTCGCCCAGCTCGAGCATTTCTCCAGCGGCGAGAATTCGCCTACGCGCGCCTGGTGTCGCTGCGAGCAAATCCAGCATCGTCGTCATCGCTGACGGCGACGAGTTGTAGCAATCATTGATCACGATCAGCCCGTCATCGAGGCGGAGAATTTCGCCGCGCATCGCGGCGGGTTTCATCGTTGGCAGAACTCGCGCCGCGTCTTCGGAGGAAATTCCCCAGACGCTTGCTGCGGCAAACGCGCCGATCGCATTTGCCACGTTGTGCTTGCCTGCGAGCGAAAGCTCGACTCGCGCGTCGCCCTCCGCACTCGCGATCGTAAAGGCGCTCCCGAGGACGCCGCGGCTTTCGATCTGCGTCGCTCGATAATCGGCGTTTTCGTTGTTCACGCCGAAGGTGATTACGCGCCCGGGCGCTGCTTTGGCAAAGGCAAGCACGCGTGCGTCGTCTGCATTCAGCACCGCGAGCGTATCCGCGCCCGGCAAATTCTCAACCAGCTCGCGCTCCGCGGCGGCGATCTCGTCGATCGACGCGAAAAATTCCAGGTGCTCCACGGCGACGCGCGTCACCACTCCAATTTCCGGCGTGGAGATTTTCGTCAGCGCAGCCAGTTCTCCGCTGTGGGACATGCCGAGTTCGAGAACCGCTGCTTCGTACTGCTCTTCGAGGCGCGCCAAGGTCAGAGGCAATCCGTATTCGTTGTTCAAATTTCCTTCGGTCTTCAGCACGCGGAACCGCGCGGCCACCAGCGCCGCCAGGATTTCTTTGGTAGTAGTTTTGCCGACGGAGCCGGCCACCGCTGCGACGCGCCCGCCCCACGCCGTGCGAATTTCGTGCGCGAGTCTCTGAAGTGCGGAGAGTGTTTCGGGTACTGCAAAAAGTTTGCGCCGGATCTCGGGCGAATAATCCGCGAACCGTTCGCGCGTAACCACGGCCGCCGTCGCGCCAGCTTCCAAAGCGGCGGCAACAAAACCGTGTCCATCGTGACGCGGACCGTGTATCGCGAAGAACAGCTCTCCGCTGCCCACGGTACGAGAATCAATCGAGACACCGGCCAGCCGGGCCATGGGAGCGAGCCCCGCCGGAATTTCCGCGCCAAGAGCGCGAGCCACCTGTTCAATCGTCCACTGCATAGCGTCTCGAGAGGGCCGGGCCTCACGATCTCTATCAGCTCCTGATCCCGCTGCTACAAAAGTGCATTCGCTCTGCCAAATCCGCGTCCGCGCGCGGGCGTTTTATTTCTCATATCCGCGCTCGCGCAAAATATTCGCCGCCATTTTTCGGTCGTCGAAATCAATCGTGCGGTCTTTCAACACCTGATAGGTCTCGTGCCCTTTTCCTGCGAGCAGCATGATGTCTCCCGCGCGCGCTTCATCCAGCGCCAGCGCCAGCGCCTTCTCGCGATCCGCTTCCACTTTGTAGGGAGTGCGAGTGCGCTGAAGGCCCACGAGCGCGTCGTTGATAATCAGTAAGGGGTCTTCGCTGCGCGGATTGTCGCTCGTGAGAATCACGAGATCGCTCGCGCGTCCCGCGGCTTCGCCCATCAAGGGACGTTTTGTGCGGTCGCGATCGCCGCCGCAACCAAAGAGCGTGATGATCCGCCCGCCGCGCGAAATTTCTTTCGCGGTCGCGAGTAAATTTTTCAGCGCGTCGTCAGTGTGCGCGTAATCCACGATCACGAGGAACGGCTGCCCGCAATCCACGCGCTCAAATCGCCCCGGGACGCTTTTCAGCGCCGCAATTCCCTGCGCGATTGTCTGATTCGGAATTTCCAGTGCGATGCCGGCGCCGATCGCCGCGAGAATGTTGTAGACGTTGATCTTTCCCATCAGCGGCGATTCGATGTCGATCTTTCCCGCCGGCGTCTGCGCGCTGAATTTCAATCCAGCAAATGTGATTTCGTAGTTCTTCGTGATGATTTGAGCGCCGTTGGTGAGTCCGTAAGTGATCGTCCTGGCCGCCACGCCGCACAATTGCGTACCATAAGGATCATCGGTATTCGTCACGCCAGTCGCAGCTTTTCCCTTCCCCACGCCTTCAAAGAGCCTCCGCTTCGCCGCGAAATAATCGTCAAACGTCTTGTGATAATCGAGGTGATCGCGCGTCAAATTCGTGAAAATTGCCACGTCGAAGTGCAATCCCCACAACCGGTCCATGGCCAGGGCGTGTGAACTCGCTTCCATCACGGCTGCATCACCGCCCGCGTCGCGCACTTCGCCCAGGAATTTCTGCAGGTCGAGAGATTCCGGTGTCGTCGTCGAGGCATCCACCTTGGCGCTCGGGGTGCGATAGGAAATCGTGCCGGAGAGCCCGGTCGTGCGCCCGGCCGCCCGCAAAATTGAATCCACTAAATAGCTTGTGGTGGTTTTTCCGTTTGTGCCGGTGATTCCCACGAGCTGCAGAGCTTCCGCGGGACGCCGGTAAAAATTGGCTGCTGCAAGCGCCATGGCCTTCCGCGCGTCGTCAATGCGCACCCACGCGACGTGTGCCGGAATCTCGCGAGTCTGCGGCGCGCGAGCCGCCTTCGCATAGAGCGTCTGCCACTCCGGGCCCCACGGCTGCGCCATCTCGCTACAAATCGCCGCTGCGCCGCGCTCGATCGCGTCTAACACAAAAAGATTGCCGTCCGTTTTTTCGCCGCGGATTGCAAAAAAGAGCGTGCCGTTCGCGACATTTCTGCTGTTGTATGCCAGCGCCGCAATCGGCAATTCCGAGTTCCCGAGGGGTGGGTTGGCGAGAATTCCGGCGAGCACTTCCTGCAGTGTCATACCGCTGCGCTTCAGTATAGGCGTGCGCTCGCGCACCCTCAATTCAGGTTCCGCATGAAGTTTCGTAGCCATCACCTTTGTCCCTGGAAGCCTGCCGCTGCTTTTGCGCTTGCTCTTGCCCGCGCGTGGGAGCTGGTCGTAGCAGCAGGTGAACTCTTCGATTTGTGCGCCGGTGACTTTTCGGAATCCGCCGGCTCGCCGAATCGCACTGTGATTCGACTGCCGCGCCGAACGGTCGCTCCAGCCTCCGGTGACTCTTCTATTGCAAGCCCGGTGCCAATCAGGGCCGGCGTCAGCCCGAGGCGCGCGAGTTCTGCGGCTGCATCGCGGACTGATTTGCCTTGGAGTGCCGGCACGACGATTGCATCGCCCTCGGTGATAGCGACCGTCGGTGCGGGCTTATCCGGCGGTGCGGGCGGGGGCGTTTCCACCAGCGGCGACGCGCTACTTTCCTGGTCCGTCTGCGCGGGATCGAAATCGCTCGAATCGGAATCGGCGGCTGCTTGCTTGGCCGAATATGCCGCTTGCTGCAACCGTGGTGAAATCTGCTCGTCCTGCGGAACGTTGAGGTAGGCGAGAATCTGCTCGGCAACTTTCTTGAACACTGGTGCTGAAACCTCGCCGCCCTGGTGCAACCCGACGGGCGAATCGAGCGTGACGAGAACGGTGATTGCGGGCTCGTTGAGCGGAGCGAATCCCACGAATGACGCCACATATTGAGATGCCGAATATCTTCCCGTGGCGGGATCGTACCGCTGCGCAGTTCCAGTCTTGCCTCCCGCGGTATATCCGAGCAGCGCGCCGAGACGCGCGGCGGTCCCGCCCGGCAACAGAACTCCTTCCAACATCGTGCGCATCGTCGCCGCAGTGTCTTCGCTGATCACGCGCCGCGGCTCTGGTTGCGGCTCCGGAATCATTGCGCCATTGCGCTTCATTCCGCGAACGACGTGCGGGCGCACCCATTTCCCGCCGTTCGCAATCGTGTTCATCGCCGAGATCAGCTGAATCGCAGTGACGCCCACTTCCTGCCCCATGGACATCGAACCGATTGAAAACGAACCCCAATTCTCCGGCCGGCGCAGCATGCCTTTGTTTTCGCCAGGCAGATCGACTCCGGTAGATTGGCCGAATCCGAATCCGCGAATGTACTGATAGAATTTCGCTGGCCCGAGGCGGAGCCCAAGTTTGATCGCGCCGACGTCGCTCGATTTCGCCAGAATTTGCGCGACCGTCAGCATTCCAAAAGGCTTGTGGTCGCGAATCTTGTGACCCGCGACATAAATCGATCCCATCTGGCAATCGATTTCCTCGTCCGCTCGGGTGAGTCCCTCGTTGAGCGCTCCCGAAAGCGTTACGATCTTGAAGACCGAGCCAGGCTCGTAGAGCGCGCCGACCGCTCGGTTCATGCGGCTGTCTGCGGGCGCATCGCCCGGAGCATTGGGATTGAACGTGGGCTGACTCGCCACGCCCAGCAATTCGCCCGTGGAAGGATCTTCGACGATGATCGACCCCGCGCGCGCGTGCGTCTGCTGGATGGCGTCCGCGAGCCCCGATTCAATGATGTACTGGATATTCTGGTCGATGGTGAGAACCACGTTCGACCCGGCTTCTGCGCCCTGTTCGTTGCTGTCGAACCAGCGCTTGTGCGCGTCCGTGAGTACCATCATTCGCCCGGGACGCCCGCGGATGTCCTTATCGAGCGCGTACTCGATTCCGCCCGAACCCTTTTCGTCGATATCCACCCAACCCAAATCCGCCGCGGCAAGTTCGCGCTTGGGATAAAAGCGCTTGCGCTCCTTCACGAAATAAATTCCACGAAGATTCATTCCCTTGATGCGCTCGGTTTGTTCCGAGGAAATCTTCCGCGCGATCCACGCGAAGTTTTGCGAACTCGCTAGCTTCGATCCGATCTCGTCCGCCGTCATCCCCAGCACCGGCGCCATCAATTGCGACGCCATTTCGTGATCGGAGACCTCGCTCGGCACCGCGAAGCACGAGTCGACGGAAATGCTCATGGCCAGCTCGTGCATATTGCGGTCGTAAATCACGCCGCGGCGCGGGCTGATCTCAACGACGCGCTGTTGTTGCTTTTCGGCCCGGTTCAGGTAATCCCTATAGGAAAAGAGCTGCAAGTAGGCAAGCCGGAAGAGCGTCGCTGACATCCACACCAGCGCCAGCCCGGCGACGATCAGCAACCGAACACGCGGACGGTTCCAGTCCATCAGGCAAAAATCTCCCACAGCAAGACGTGCGCTTCCACATCTGCTTCGCGCCCTACCGTACCCCCGACAGGAACGGCGGACGCCTAAATCCTTGCGCTGTTATTGAATGGAAGGCAGCGTAGCGCGGTGCGCCTGCGCCACCACCGCATCTGTCGCGGCCGGCGCCGGTGCAATTTGTCCGGGCACCTGAATCCTGAGGCCCAGCTCGTGTTCAGCAATCGCGCGAATCCGTTCCGGCGATTTCAACACCGCCGATTCCAGCGTGAGCTGCTGATTCAGCTCTACCGCCTGCATTTTCGCTTCCTTGAGCTGCTCGACCTGGTAGCTCAGCTGGATGTACTGAAAATGCTGCCAGGCGTAAAGGAACGCCACGCACGCCAGCGCCAATCCCATCGCCACCAGCCGCGCGCATTCGCGCAGCCGCCGCGGAGCCGCCACTCGCACCACTCGCGAGTTGTCAATTCTCTTTACCGTGTGGAACTCAGTCATCGAAATCGCTCCGCCGCTTCAGGCCGCTACCGGGCCGATCCTCTGCGCGGCGCGCAATT
>DASTCZ010000284.1:0-9424 GCA_035710585.1 Candidatus Acidiferrales bacterium
AAGCTTTCTCTTCCGCTCCTTCCGCCAGCCTCAGCTTGCCGGAGTCGAAATCAGCTTGGTTGTTATACGCCGTCCCAAGATTGGCGTAGGCCATCGCAAAATTCGGGTCCAGCTCGATGGCCCGCTTGAAAAATCCTTCGGCGGCTGCGGCATTGTTCTTTTGAATCATCGCCTGGCGGCCAAGCGTGAATGATTTCAGCGCCTCCAGCGATGGCGTCGTCACTTGCTCCGCGGGCGTCGCGAATCTCTGCATGGAGGCCAGCGATTCACCCAGCTTCCCGCGAATGCCCGCCGCCACGTTCGTCACCGCATTCAATACGTGATCTTTGTCTTGCGCCTGCGACTCCGCGCTTGCCAACGTGTCGCCCGTCGCGCAGTTCACCGCCTTCAACACAAGGTTGTAACTGTTCCCGATCTGCGCGATCGAACCGTTTAGCACCAGCGCGCTCGTCGTCCGCGCGCACACTTGCCGCGCTACGTCAGCCGTAAGCCGCGAATCTGCAGGCTTCCCCATGAACTGCAGCGCTTGCGACACCTGCTGGTCGGAAACAATGTGAAAAATGGGCGATTGTTCGAGCTGCGCCGATAGCGCCTGCCGTAGCGCGCCGTCGAATACCGCGTCACCCGTCGTATTCGTGAAATCCGCGACAACTACCGAATCTTTGCTCGTCAGCGCTGGGGCGCGGTGCGTCCAGTAATACGCGCCCGCCGCCACCAGCCCGAGAAGTACAACCGCGCCAATCCCCATCCACAGTCGGTTGCTTCGCGCCGGAGCTGCAGCCGTCTGCTCCCGGCTGCTCTCCACGGTTCGTCGGACGGCCCCCGTCGCACTCATCGCCATCGCAACCGCGCTCTGCGTCGCGCCTGTCGGAACGCTTTCGTCAGCCGCGGTACTGAGCGCTACTCGCGAAGAGTCCGTCTCCCGCTTCAGCCGCTTCAAATCCGCTCGCATGTCTGCCGCGGATTGGTATCGCGTCTCCCGGTCCTTCTCCAGCGCTTTGTTGATAATCCGCTCGAGCTCCGCTGGTACATTCGGGTTCAGCCGCACGGGAGCCGTCGGCGCCTTGTGCAGGATCGAATCGAAAATTGCTGCGGAAGTGCTCCCCGAAAACGCCATCTTCCCGGTGGCCATTTCGTAGAGCACCACTCCGAACGAAAAAATGTCCGTCCGTCGGTCGAGGTCTTTCCCGAGCACCTGCTCCGGCGACATATAGGCGACCGTCCCCACCGCCGTCCCGGGACTGGTCAAATTGGAAGCAGCAACGATCGTCGCGCCATCTTCGATCGAGCGGCCGTCTCCGTTTCCATCGCCATCGCGCGGCAGCAGTTTCGCCAGCCCAAAATCCAGAATCTTCGCCTGCCCGCGATCTGTGACGAAGAGATTCGCCGGCTTCACATCGCGGTGTACGATCCCTTCGCTGTGCGCCGCGTCGAGCGCGTCCGTGATCGCTATGCTCAAATCCAGCAGCGGTTCTGTTTCCAGCGGGCCGGCGTCGAGCGAATGCTTCAGCGTATGCCCCTTCAAAAACTCCATCGCGATAAACGCGTGGCCGTCCTGCTCGTCGATGTCGTAGATCGTGCAGATATTCGGGTGGTTTAGTGCGGACGCAGCTTGCGCTTCGCGACGGAATCGCTCCAGCGACTGCGGGTCTTCAGCCACCGCGGGAGGCAGGAATTTCAGCGCCACGAAGCGCTTCAGCTTCGTGTCTTCCGCCTTGTACACCACGCCCATGCCTCCGCCGCCGATTCGTTCCAGCACGCGGAAATGAGTGATGTTTTTGCCGGAGAGGGATGGCTCTGCTTGCATCTGGCCGAAATCTTATGGCCCATCGCATCGCGAGGCAAGTTGATTTGGCGATTAAACCAGTCGTCCCGCGCCCCTCTCAAGGCGCGGGACAACTGGCAGGTGGAGGGAGCTGCTACTCGGGCAATAAACTTTTCAAAAGCCTTGCTGCGGTTAGTGGAACAAGTCCCCGTTCACTACGGCCGCAATCGCTGCGTCCGGTCAGACCGCTTCGCTGCCGATCATCCGCAGCGCGCGGTGCCGCCACAGGCCCAGCTGCCGGTTAATAATGTTGTTGCGCCGCAGAAACGGAATCACCGGCTTGCGGCGGGATGAAAGCTGGCTCAGCATCCGGTTGACGCGCAAATCGCGCTGCGCGTAGCGAACCGCGCGCAGCAGAGTTTCCACTGCGTCTCCACGCCGGCCCGACCCCGCATACACTTCCGCCAGGTTCAAATAAAGTTGTGGTTGATCGCGCTTCGTTCGCAGCGCGCTTTCGCAAAGCTTTTCGGCTTCCGACCATTTGTTCTCCGCGCGAGCCATAGCCAGCCCGAGGTACGATGAATAAAAGGGGTTCTGGCCTTCCAGTTCAACCGCGCGGCGGATATGGGGTAGAGCGTTCTCTGCGGAATCGTCACGAAGGAAATTCAATGCCTGCCGAAACTCTCCGAAGGCTTCCGTATCCAGCATCACGTCTCCTTGTCGGGAGGAGGTCTTGGACTGCTGCGAGCCGCCCCGTGGATTCGCTTCTCCGACCGTCCCCACGATATGCCTCAGGTTGCCCGAATTACTACTAGGCGTTGGGACAGTTATGGGACAGGGTCAGCTTTTCCACTACGGAAGGGAACTATTCTTCCCTCTGTCGTTGACTTGCCTGCGTCGCGTAGGTAAAAACGTGCATTCGCGTCTTTGACAGTCGCAGCCGTCGTCCCGGGAGGCTTATGCGCATCTCCGCCGCAAAACCCCTCATGCGCAGCGCACCATTCGCCGCCGCCGCTCTCATCTTGCTCAAGGCGCTTGCCTTGGGTGCCGAGCCCGGTCCCCGGCCGCAGGCTTCTCCCGGCGATACGCTACAGGCCCGCATCGACAAAATCCTCGCCCGCCCGGAGTTTGCGCACACCAGCTTCGGTATCGAGTTTTATTCGCTCGATGCCAACCGCGTCGTCTACGAGCACGATGGGCAGAAGCTTTTCACCCCCGCTTCCACTACGAAGCTGCTCACCGAAGGGACCGCGCTTGCCGTCCTGGGCGCTGACTACCGCTTTCATACCCGGATTTACCGCACCGGCCCCATCGAGAAAAATGGCACCCTGAAAGGGGATATCGTCCTCGTCGGCAGCGGCGACCCGAATCTTTCCGGCCGCATTCAGCCCGATGGCAGCCTCGATTACGCCGATGAAGATCATTCCTACGGCGGCACCGCGGATCACGCCAAGCTCATCGGCGATCCGTTGATGGTCGTTCGTGAATTGGCCGATCAAATTGTCGCAAAGGGGATCAAGAAAATCACCGGCCACGTGATCGTGGACGCAACCCTTTTTGCCGAAGGCGAACCCGAAGGCGGCACAGGTGCCATCATCTCGCCCATCGTCATCAACGACAATTGCATCGACCTCACCCTCACGCCCGGACCTTCCGCCGGAACGCCCGTCGCGATGACCGTCTCGCCCGACACGCGGTACGCAAAATTCCTCAATGGGATGAAAACCTCCGCGTCTACGAATTCTCACGTGGACATGGTCTCTGACGTCGCGTCCCCAGACGGCACGCGCGCGGTTGCACTTGGCGGAGAGGCAAAGGTTGGCGATAAGGCAGGCGTCGTCAGTTACAAAATCCCTGTCCCTAGCCGCTTCGCCGAATTCGTGTTAGCCGATGCACTGAAAGCGAAGGGCATCGCCGCCGAGCCTCGCCCGGCTGACGCGAAGCCCGATTTCAAGGCCTTAGCCGCTTACTACTCCGACGCGAACGCCGTCGCCGAACACGTCTCCCCACCGCTGTCCGAAGACGTGAAAATCACGCTCAAAGTGAGCCAAAACCTCCATGCCAGCATGATGCCTCTGCTGATCGGTTCACTGAAGGGCGCGCCGCCGAAAAATCAGCAGGCAGGATTTGACCTCGAGCGCGATTTTCTGACCAAAGCCGGGCTCGACCTCACAGGTGCCTCGCAATCCGATGGCGCTGGCGGCGCCACCGCAGCGTTTTATACGCCCGATTTCATGTGCCATTACCTCGCCTACATGTCGAAGCGGCCGGACTTCAAGCAGTTCTACGCCGGGCTGCCCATCCTCGGCAAAGATGGCACGCTCTGGAATGTACAGAACGATTCGCCTGCTGCGGGCCAGGTTCACGCGAAAACCGGCACTTTCGGTGCCTACAACGCCCTACGGAAAATGTTGATGATCACCGGCAAGGGATTGGCTGGTTACCTCGACACGAAATCCGGCGATCACCTCGCGTTCGCCGTGTACCTGAACCACGTAGATGTCCCACTTCGCGATCCCGACGCGACCACTCGTATTGCGGGCCAAGCCGTCGGCGAAATTGCCGCCGCCGCATACGATGCGCCGCCCGCCGCAGTACATACGGCCGGCACCGATGGTGAAGGAGCTCAACCCGCTCCTCCACATAAATCGGACATGGCGAGTGAACCTTCTCCGCAACAGGTAGAGCCAGCCGCGCGCGACTACGACGTCATCATTCACAACGGCCACATTCTCGATGGCTCCGGCAATACCTGGTTCGCCGCCGATCTTGCGATCAAGGGGAATCGCATCGCGGCCATCGGAAAGATTCCGAAGGAAGCGAAAGCCGCGCAGACCATCGACGCAAAGGGCCTGATCGTCGCGCCGGGTTTCATCGACATGCTCGGCCAATCCGAGATGTCGCTGCTGATCGATAATCGCTCGGTCAGCAAGCTTTCGCAGGGCATCACCAGCGAAATCACCGGCGAAGGCGGCAGCATCGCGCCGCAAAATCCACGCACCCTGCAGCCCCTGCAGCCCTTTCTCGACCATTTTCATTTGACCGTCGATTGGCAGGATCTTGACGGCTATTTCAAGCGCCTCGAACGCGATGGTACCCCGATCAATCTCGGAACATATGTCGGTGCGGCCCAAGTCCGCGAGGCAGTGATCGGCGATGCTGACCGCGCGCCAACCGCTCTGGAACTTGACGAAATGAAGCAGCTCGTCGCCGCCGCGATGCAGCAGGGCGCACTCGGCCTTTCCACCGCCCTGATCTATCCGCCCGGCCACTATGCGAAAACTCCAGAGCTGATCGCCCTCGCCAAGGTCGCCGCGCAATCCGGCGGAATCTACGCTTCGCACATGCGCAGCGAAGGCCGCACGGAAATGGCCGCCATCGACGAAGCGATCAAGATCGGCCGCGACGCGGGCCTGCCCGTGGAGATATTCCACCTGAAAATCGCCGGGCAAGATCGCTGGCACCAGATGCCCAGCGTCGTCAGAAAGATCGAAGCCGCTCGCGCCGCCGGCGTCGATATCGCGGCTGACATGTATCCTTATCTCGCCGGAGCGACTGCGCTCGCATCAGCGCTGCCGCCATGGGTTGCCGACGGCGGCCGCGAAAAAGAACTCGCGCGCCTCCATGATCCCGCCGCGCGGCGCCGCATCAAGACCGAAATGGCTGTCAGTCATGCCGATTGGGAAAATCTCTATCTCGCCAGCGGCGGCCCCGGCGGCGTGATGATCGCTTCGGTCTTCAACGAAAGTCTGAAAAAGTACGAAGGCAAAACCGTCGCAGAGATGGCCGCCGCGATGCACAAATCGCCGGTTGATGGCCTGATGGATTTCGTGATCGCCGATAATCTGCAGACCGGCGCGCTCTATTTCATCGCCAGCGAACCCGATCTTCAGTATGGCTTGAAGCAAACGTGGACCAGCATTGGCCTCGACGCCGGCGAAGAATCTCTCGATGGGCCACTCTTCGGCCCGCACGATCACCCGCGTACCTGGGGCTCTATGCCGCGCTTTCTCGGCCATTATTCCCGCGACCTCAAACTTGTGCCGCTCGAGGAAGCCGTCCGCAAGATCACCTCTTTGCCGGCGCAACGCGTTCATCTACAGGAGCGCGGCCTGCTGAAGCCTGGGTTTTTCGCCGACGTGACGATTTTCGATCCCGCGAAAATCATCGACCGCTCGACCTATGAAAAACCCGCTCAGCTCGCATCAGGGGTCGAATACGTGTTCGTCAACGGCAAGCTCGCCTACACCAAAGGCAAACTGACCGGCGTCAAAGCCGGCGTCGCTCTCCGCGGCCCCGGCTGGCAGCACTAGACCGCGGCTCGACAAGAATTCTGAACTCGCCCGATTCTCAGGCAGCGCGCTGTCCGGTGTCTTCCTATACTGTTCTATTAATAGCGATATGTGGTAAGAAAGATGCTTGACAAGCGCGAGGTGGCACGTTATGATGTAGCCTATGAGCTACAACGCGCGGAAGGGCATGTGGAAACGCGGGAGCGCAACGTACGTTACTACTTGCATCGTGCGGGCCCTCCTGCGCCATTTTCAAAATGGCGCGATTCACTCAGCGACATTCGAACGCGCGCGGCGATTGATGCACGTATTGCGCGACTGCGGCTCGGAAATTTTTCGGACGCGAAGCGAGTCGGCGGCGGTGTTTCGGAGGCGAGAATCAATTATGGTCCGGGCTATCGGATCTACTTTGCGGTCGATGGCGACGATGTGATTTTGCTCTGCGGCGGCGATAAATCGAGCCAAGGATCGGACATCGAGACTGCGAAGGGCCGTTGGAGGGACTATCAGGAGCGCACGCGGCATGAGAGGAACAAACTATCGGGCCGATCTACTCGAAGACCTGCGGAATAGAGAGTTCGCTGCCGAGTACCTTTCGGCCGCGCTTCGGGACTCGCCAGAAGCATTTCTTGTAGCCTTGCGGGACGTGGTTCGAGCGAAGAAGGGCTTTTCAAGAGTCGCGGATGACGCGGAGGTGAGCCGCGAGAGCCTGTACCGCAGTCTATCGCGCTCGGGAAACCCGCGGCTGAGCACGTTTGGCGCGGTCTTGGACGCACTTGGCTTTCGTCTGCAAGTCGAACCCAAGTAAACGTGCATTCCTGCCGGAGCGTTGGCGCAAGGAGTCAGCGTATAAAGGTTGACCGACGGGCGCCAAAGCCGGCGCCGCTCTCTGCGGCCCCGGCTGGCAGCAGTAATTTCGAATCGGGTGTGCTCGTCGATTTCCGAATCTCAGAATTGGTGCAAAGGGATGAGCTGATGAATGTGATGAGGTACCTCTTCGTATCCTTCGTTTTTTTATGCTGTGGAGCTGCTTTCGCCCAATCAGCTGAGAAGGATCCCGTGGCGATCGCCGAAATCGGCGGAGCCGGATCGTGGAGTATCAAAGACAGGGCTGGAAGTTTCGGCCCTACGTTCGCCGTGGAATTCACGCCGGTCGAGAATTGGCTCGAACTGGAAGCTGGAGTAACCCCTCTGTTCACGCGCCACTCGACAGAGTGGGGTACCGACCTCCTCTTCAAGAAGCCCTGGACTCTCTCGAAGAGAGCCGAATTCATGCTGGGAGTTGGCCCGGAGTGGGTTCACGCGCGGAATAATGGCGTGATTACGAATTCAGTGAGCCTCGAGGTGGCGGCGGATTTCATGTTCTGGCCATCCGGCAAGCACAGATTCGGGTGGTACCTTGAACCGGCTTACGAATACAACTTTGGGCGAGGACGCGAGCAATCGCTGGGCATAAGCGGCGGTTTACTCATAGCCATTCGATAGTCCACTGAAACAGCAATGTTCTGTATGCGACTCGCCGTCTCAACTCGGTGTGCTGGCGCATGTAGTTGCCCTCAAAATTCGTCTCAGTTCAGACCCAGGATTAATATCGCTTGATAGCGCCGATTAGTGGCATCTCCTGATCAGAATGCATCGAATGCCTGACTGGTTTCGCATTCTCGTGGTGTGCTAAAACTCCAGGTCTATGAACTTTGCGAAAAAGCTGCACGTAAGGCCCGGCCAGCATTTGCGGCTGGCGGACCTCGACGCTGGAGATACGCTCGGATTTGAGAAGGGCGCTGAAGCGAAGAAGCTGACCGAGAAAACGATCGAGCGCCTGGATAAATTGCAATACTTGATGTACGCGCAGAACCGCCACTCGCTGCTGATCATTCTTCAGGGAATGGACGCTGCGGGCAAAGACGGTACCATCCGGCACGTGATGAGCGGCGTAAATCCGCAAGGCTGCTCGGTGACAGCGTTTAAAGTCCCCAATCACGAAGAATCGCAGCACGATTTCTTGTGGCGAGCACACAAAGCCTGCCCTGGGTTGGGAGACATCGGAATCTTCAACCGTTCGCAATACGAAGACGTGCTGGTGGTGCGAGTGCACAAGCTGGTGCCGCGCGCGGCGTGGGAAGCGCGCTACGACCAGATCAACAAATTCGAGAGCATCCTTGCGGAAAACAACACCGTCATTTTGAAATTCTTCCTGCACATCAGCAAAGAGGAGCAGAAAAAGAGATTCGAGGCCCGCATCGAAGATCCGAAGCGCAATTGGAAAGCTTCGCCCTCCGATTTCCAGGAGCGCCCGTATTGGAACGAGTATCAGCGCGCATACGAAGACGCGCTGAGCCGCTGCAGCCCGAAACACGCTCCGTGGTTCGTGATCCCTTCGAATCACAAATGGTTCCGCAATCTGGCCGTCTCGCGAATCATTGTAGAAACGCTCGAAGACCTGCATCTTAAGTTTCCGAAACCCGCCTTCGACCTGCGCAAAATCAAAATCAAATGAAAGCCTTGAGCTTCAGGTGAGCAGCTGTCTTGAGAAGTGGCATAAAACATATTGCCGGATCATCAAATTCAGCGATATGATTCGCAGCCGCAGACCTCGCCGGAGGTTTTCATGCCTCGATTCCGCCACTTGGTTTACCTGCTTCTTCTCTCTTTTCCTGCAACCGCCCTGCTGGCTGAAAACTATTGGTCGAAGACCGACTGGCATCATTGGTCGAAATCGGATTGCATACGAATGCTTAGCGATTCCCCGTGGGCCCAAGTGTGGGGAATCGGAAAATCGAATCTCAATCACACCCTCGCAGCTGCTTCGGGGCGATCGAAACTTGGAGTCGCGGGCGAACAGCAGGAAGCGGTCGTCTACTACATCCAATTCCTCTCCGCCGCCCCGGTGCGCGAGGCATTGGCGCGGCAAGACCAGCTCGACAAGAAATACGACAAGATGACCGACGAGCAGAAAAAGGCGTTTGACGCGGATCTGAACTTGAAATACTTCGCGACGAACTACGCGAACGTGATCGCCATTCATGTGATCTACGATTCCAATATCGAGCCTTTCGAGCGGCAACTGGCGCAGGTGTGGCAATCATTTCCGGAGAATTCCGTGCCCGAATTGACGAATCTCATTCTTGAGGACGGCCGCAGGATCGCGCCGGTGAAATTCAGCTCGCCCAAAGGCGCTAAGGATGAATTCGACTTGGAGTTCCCACGCCTGGTTGACGGGAAACCTATCATCCGGCCCGAGGACAAGACTCTCGGGCTCGAATTCTTCCATCCTGGAATTACGGATTTTCCGCGAAAGCGGGCTTACGTTGTCTTCACCATCCCGAAAATGATGGTCGGCAACGCATTGGTCTATTGAGCGCGAAAA
>DASTCZ010000285.1:0-17660 GCA_035710585.1 Candidatus Acidiferrales bacterium
CCTCCTCACCGGCGGCGGCCGCGACACGCGTCCCGGCGACGGCTATTTCGTGCAGCCGACCGTCATCGCAGACGTCGCGCCCAACGCACGCATCGCTCAGGAAGAAATTTTTGGCCCCGTGCTCGCAGTGATCAGATCAAAAAACTTCGACGATGCGCTCGCCATAGCCAATGGCACCGACTACGGCCTTACCGGAGCGGTTTACACGAAATCGGAGGAGAAAATCGATCGCGCTAAACGCGAATTCCACGTCGGCAATCTCTACATCAATCGCAAATGCACCGGCGCAATGGTGGGAGCGCATCCGTTCGGCGGGTTCAACATGTCCGGCACCGATTCCAAAGCTGGTGGCCCGGATTATCTCTATCTATTCACGCAGGCCAAATCCATCGGCCAAAAATTGAGTTGAGTCGGAGCGCCGCAGCAACACTCGCGGCGTTCGCTCGGCAAAATTCGCTACTGATCCTTCCAGTTCGGCACGCGGTTCGGCGTGTGCGGCACTCCGGCGGCATCGAGTTGCTTCTCAAACTTATCCACGTCCGCCAACAGCTGCTGCAGCTTCGCCAGTACCGGGGCAAATAAATCCGCCGCCGATTTGTAATCGGCTAACTGCGTGCCGGTCGGCTTCGAGATGGATTCCGCCAACCCGCCGGAGACTTTCCCGACGCGCTGCGCGATCGATGGCGCCGTCGTCTCTTCGTGCTCTCGCGCCACGCGGTCGCCGCTCAACTCCATCACGATCACCGCGTCCCGCTTTTCGATGTCCTCCGCCTGTTTCAGCAGAGTGTGGTCCTTCAGCGGAGCCGCGCCGAGCGCCCGCTTCACCACTTCCATTTCGCTCTGAATATTCGTCGTGATTTCGACCGACGCCGTCACTGCCGCCTGCAGCTTTGCCACCTTCTGCTGCAGCGCGCTCAGCGCCGCGCGGTCCGCTTCAGACATTTGCGCCGCGCCGTCGGCAACGACGCTGAATTCGACCGGCCCCGCGATTTCATTCGCGTTCCCGCCGAAATCCATCGCCATCGAAATCTTATATTTCCCCGGCATCACCAGCGGCCCCGCACCGCCGCCGCCGAAAAATCCCCCTCCTCCTCCACCGCCTCCTCGTCCGCCCGCGGGCGCTGCGGCCTGCGGCACGCTCGCCGGATTCATCCGCAAATCCCAATCCAGCCGGCGAAGTCCCATTCCGGCGGGCGCGACGACGCGCCGCACCACCGCTCCGGTTGAATCGGAGATCGTGAAGATCAGCTGCGGCGCTTGCTCTTCTTCTTCCGCGCGCAATTCCTCGATCGTCGGGTAATTGATTTTGCCGCCGCTCGATTCCGCCTGCCGCTCGTCCGCTTGACGCTTCTGGCGCTTCGTCTGCGGCACCTGCCGCACCTGGTAATAAATCCCCGCGCCCATTTGCGGATTGTCCCCGGTGTAGAGCATGTCGCCGAGATGCGCTTTCCCGCCGCCGCCAAATGGCGCCGACTGCAGATACAGCAGCGCGTCGCGCACCGGATAGATCACCGCGTTTTTCTGCTGCGCGTCCGCGGCCGTGCGCAAGGGCGAATAATCATCCAGCACGTAGATGCTTCGCCCGAACGTCCCGATCACCAGATCGTTCATCTGTTTCTGTATCGAAAGATCACGCACCGCAATCGTCGGCAGCCCATTGCGCAGCCGCGTCCAGTTTTCGCCACCGTTCGTCGTGAAATAAAGCCCGAACTCCGTGCCGAGGAAGATCAGCTTTGGATTTACAGAATCCTCGGCGATCGCCAGCACCGGCCCGTTTTCCGGCAAATTCGCCGAAATCGAAGTCCAGCTCTTCCCCATATCCGTGCTCTTCAAAATGTACGGCTTGAAATCTTCGTTCTTGTGCCCGTCAAACGACGCATACACCGTGTTCGCATCGAAATTCGAGGCGAAAATCCGCGTGCAATACGTCATGTCCGGCACGCCGGGGAAGCTCTCATCGCGCCGCCAGTGTGCGCCGCCGTCTTCGGTAATGTTGATCACGCCGTCGTCGGTGCCCACGTACAGTAACCCTTCCTTCTTCGGCGATTCGCTGATCGCCGTCGCGTTTCCAAATGGCGCCGTCGAAGCATTTTTCGCCACCGCTTCCGGCGGCCAGATCTTGCCCATGATCGGTTGCGCGTTGCGGTCGATTTTGCGCGTCAGCTCGCCGCTGATCGCTTTCCACGAATCGCCGCGATCGTCGCTCCGGAAGAGCCGGTTCGCCCCGAAGTAAAGCCGCGTGTGCGAATGCGGGCTCACGTAAATCGGCGCGTCCCAATCCCAGCGCAACGCAGGCTCGCCGGCCGCTTCCGTCGGCACGATGTTCACTCGCGTTCCCGTGCGGCGGTCATACCGCGCGAGTTCTCCCCCCTGCAGCTCGGCGTACACCGTCATCGGGTCTTCCGGATCGATCGCCGAATGAAAGCCGTCGCCGCCCTGCGTGGTAAACCAGTCCGCGTTGATAATTCCGGTTGCGCTGCGCGTCCGCGCCGGCCCGCCCACGCTCGAATTGTCCTGCGTGCCGCCGTAAACGTAGTACCAGGGCGCGTTATTGTCCGCGACCACGTCGTAAAACTGGCCGAGCGGAAGATTTTCGTGAAAGAGCCACGTGTCGCCGCGATTGAAGCTCTCGTACAAGCCGCCGTCGCACCCGACCAGCAAATGTGAAGTGTCATCCGGATCGATCCACACCACGTGATTGTCCACGTGCTTGCTGCGCGTGTTGAGCGAATTCATCGTGCGGCCGCCGTCTTCCGAGATCCCGATCACGGTATCCATCACATAAATTCGCAGTGAGTCTTTCGGGTCGGCGAAAATCGTGCCGTAGTATTGTGGCGAAGAGCTGAAGAAATCGTTTCTCTTCTCCCACGTCTGCCCGCGGTCGCTCGAGACGTAAACTCCGCTCAGTTGCCGCGTCGCAGCCTCAATCACCGCGTACACCAGCTTCGGATCGGCCGGCGTGACCGCGAGCCCAATGCGGCCCACATCTCCGCCGGGAAGTCCGGAGCGCACCTTGTTCCACGTCGCGCCCGCGTCGGTTGATTTGTAAATCGCGGACTCCGGTCCGCCGTCGATCAGCGTGAACTCGCGCCGCTCGCGCTGATACGCCGCCGCATAGAGCACGTCCGCGTTGTCCGGTGCGAACGCGACGTCCGTCACGCCCGTGTGCTCGCTGATCGTCAGCACCGCCTTCCACGTTTTTCCGCCGTCCGTTGATTTGTAGAGCCCGCGATCGCCGCCGGTGCCCCACAGCGGTCCCTGCGCCGCCACGTAGATCACATCCGAATTTCGCGGATCGATTAGTACGCGCGCGATGTGCTCGCTGTGCTGCAAGCCCATGTTCTTCCACGTACGCCCGTCGTCGTCCGAGCGGTAGACGCCGTCGCCATAGCTCACGCTGCGCTGACTGTTGTTCTCTCCGCTTCCGACCCAGATCACCGCCGGATTTTTCGGATCGATCGCCACGTACCCGATCGAATAGGAGCCCTCGTTATCGAACACCGGAGTAAACGTGATGCCGCCGTCCGTCGTGCGCCACACTCCGCCCGAAGCCGCGCCGATGAAGTAGTGCGATTTGTTCGTCGGATCGACCGCGATCGTCTGCACGCGGCCGGAAATCATCGAAGGCCCGATCGATCGAATCCGCAAGCCCGCGTACGCGCCCCCTCCGCCGCCTTCGCCGCCGCGCCCGCCCTGTCCGCCGCCTCCGCGTCCTCCGCGGCCCTGGCCTCCCTGTGGATGAGGAGCAACTGTGGCCGCACCTGAAGGCGCCACACTCAAGTCGGCGCGATTCGCAGCGGTCACATTCGCGCCCGCAGCTCCCATCGCCGAAGCGTGCGCGAAAGCCGCTGCGCACACCACCAGCAGCGCGCAGGTTGCCGCGCTCAACAGCAGCGTGCCGCTCTCCCTCCGCGAATTTCGCAGCCACATCCGCACACGGCGAGTCATGCTCACGGCAATCTCCTCAAAATTCAGAATTGTTCAGGGCTCAACGATCCGCGCGGCTCCGAGCCGCCATTGGACGCACGCATCCCGATCTTTGCGTTCGGGATGCTACTCCAGACGCGCCGTTCTGTCTCCCCGTTTCAGCAAACGAACTGAAATACGCGCCGCAATTTGTAACAAATCTCGCGTCAGCGTCGTATTAAGAGCGCAGCAGAAAATCACGGCGCCCGGATCGCCGCGCAGCCCGCCCGAGTAGCGCACGCCAATTTTTCAAAATGAATCGCGCATCCTTGAGAGGAGCCATGAAACTACGACTCTGTTTAGCCGTTAGCTTCGCTTTGCTTTTTGCAGCTTCGCATTGCTTCGCCGCCAGTGCCGCAGGCGAATATGATCGTCACTTCGCCCCGCTCGGAAAACTGTCTGTCGAAGTCGCGCAGGCCATGCCCGCGGAGAAATACGATTTCCGTCCGCATCCCGAATCCATGAACTTTGGCCAACTGATGTCGCACATCGCGACGACGAACTATCAGTTCTGCGCCGGACTGAAAGATGCCGCGCCTCCTGCGATGCCGTCCGCAAGTGACAAGGACGCGGTAGTGAAATTCCTATCAGACTCTTTCGACTATTGCACCGCGGCAATTCAGGGACTTTCGGCGGAACAACTCGACGCGCCGCACAATTCGCCCGACGGCCGCATGCCGGGACGCGACGTCATACTCGCGATGTACATCCACGTCGCGCATCACCGCGGCCAGGCGGAAATTTATCTCCGCGACAACGGCATCCGCCCTCCGCAATATCGAATTTAGAAGAAACTGTCTAAGAATTGCCCGCAGGCGCCGCGGCGCATGCTGAGATTTGTGGCTTGGTTATTGTTTCGAGCCGCCGTTCAGATTTCCCGCCGCGGATGATGTGGAGTTCTTCAGAACTTCCGCGATCGCGTCGGCTGCTGCAACATCGTTGCGGCTGTGATCGGTCAGTTCGTCATAGCGCTCCTGCGCCGCGGCCACGCCCAATTTCTCGGAAAATTCCTTGGTGATCTCCGTGCCCGCGTCCTGCAGCGCCTTCGTATATTCCATTTCAAGGTTCGCACCGCTCACCGAAAGATGCTGTCCCAAATAGCCCGCCGCAATCTGCATCGCAAGCCCATCGGCGCCCGCATAAAAATGCTCGGAAATCTGGCGGTGTCCGCGCTCGTGCTCGATTACACGCTGGTCGGCATTTACCGGCACCCAGATCGTCGTCGAAAGGTGCAGTCTCACCGTCACGCGCGTGATCGTTACGATTCCGTGCGTCGCATCCGTGCGCACCAGTTCTCCGGCAACTCCCGCGCTCGATTGGAAATCCGAATCGCACACCGCCAGTTCTCCAGGGCTGAATGGCGGCATATCCGCTGGCGGTGCCGCGGGATCAAACGTCCGGTCTGCTTGCGTGGGCGCCTGCTTCTCAATTACCGGCCGGGCGGCGACAGCTGTTTGGTGCTGAAAAAGTAAGGCGCTCCCCACAATCACTACGGCAAGCAGCAACAACAATGTAATTCGGCGCGCGGACAAGGCTGCCTCCAGTTTCGATACTCCCAATGAAATGCCAAGGGGAGCGATAGAACCCGCGGACAGCGATGCCGCAAACGATACGTGCGCGCGCGAAGTTTTCCGGAAGTGGATTTGCATGGGCAACACCGCGCGAGCGCACAACTGCGCTAAAATGGTCTCCACGCGCCCGTAACTCAACGGATAGAGTGTTTGGCTTCGAACCAAAAAGTTGGGGGTTCAAATCCCTCCGGGCGCGCCATCGGCTTTACGAATTCCCACTCACCGCTTGTTGTGATGCTTCCCCTTCTACCGAGAACTCTGGCCAGAGGCCTGGCGCATCGCCTCGCGAAGCCAAGTGTGCCGTGCGTCCGAAGTGAGTCTCGGGTGCCAGACCATCAGGAAATGAAATGAACGCAACTCTTGTGGCGCTTTCACGAGCCGCACGGTGGAATTCCTTTCCACCATTTGCCGCATGCCATTGGTCAGTGTGAGGACGAGTTCCGTGCCAGGAAGGCAACTAAGGGCCGCGCCAAAATAAGGAATGCGGACGGAGGAGCGGCGCCTCGCACCCAGAGCGGCGAGCTGCTTGTCCGGGATGTTCTGCACGCTCGGAAGAGTTGTGACCGTGAGATGCTCCGCATCCAGGTACTGTTTCAGTGTCAGGCGGTCGCCGAACTTGCTCTGGCGCGCAACCGCGCAGATCCAGTCCTCGCGGTAGAGTCTCTCCGAACTGAAGTGAGCGGGAAGCAAGCCGTCGTCAATGTGGAGAATCAGATCAAGCTTTCCGCGCTCCAGCATCTCCACAGCCTCAGCCTGCCACGGCAGGAATTCAAAGTTGACCTTGAAATATTCAGTCGCATAGCGGCGGCACAAGTGAGGCACCAGCGCCATACAAACATTGTCCGGGCCGGAAAGGCGGAAAATGCTCCGCTCCTTTGTCGGATCGAAAACGGTCGGCACAACCAGGCCTTCTATTTTGGGCAGAAGCTGTTCCAATTCCTGGAGAATCTTGCGCCCTCGCAAGGTGAGCTCAAACCCTGAGGACGAGCGAATCACCAGTTCGTCCTGAAACATGGAACGCGCGCGCTGAAGGGCGCGGCTGACCGCCGGTTGGCTGAGCAATAGCCTGGCGGACGCTTTGGTTACGCTTTTTTCCTCGGCGATCACCGCAAAGATGATCAAGAGGTTCAAATCGACTTGCCGGAGTTTCTCCACACGCATATGGGCTATGACCATTATGCATGAGCCGTATGCCGGGTGGGAGCCATCTACTGGGCTGTGGCAAGGATCATGGTCCACGGAAAAGAGGAACTATGACCGGGAGGAATCAAGAAATAGAGTGTCCCGCGGCGTTAACCGGCAAGCGCATTGTGGTGCTTGGCGGCTCGTCCGGCATCGGGCTAGCCGTGGCGCGACAGGTCGTAGCACGAGGCGCGCGAGCAATCATCGCGTCGAGCAACGCGGAGCGGGTCAAACAAGCAGTCGAAACGCTCGATGGAACAGCGGAAGGGCACACACTCGATCTCTCGAATGAGCGCGATATTCAGACCTTCTTTCAGAAGATCGGTGATTTCGATCATCTGGTATTCACCGCCGGCGACGCGCTGCAATTGTCTGACCTTGCAGCGACGGACCTTACGAATGCCCGCCATGCTTTTGAGTTGCGCTACTGGTCTGCGTTGGCTGCGGTCAAGTATGGAAACCCGCATATCCGCAAAGGCGGCTCGATCGTGCTGACAACGGGAGTCGCAGGCCGGCGCCCGCACAAGGGATGGACGGTGGCGGCAAGCGTGTGCGGGGCTATAGAAGCGTTGACACGCGCTCTAGCTGTCGAGTTGGCGCCGATTCGCGTCAACGCGGTATCCCCTGGCGTCGTTCGAACTGATCTCTGGCAAGGCATGAATGCAGACGCTCGGGAGCAACTGTTTGAAAGCGTGGGGAAGGCACTGCCAGTGGGCCGGGTCGGCGAGCCTTACGACATCGCTCAAGCCTACCTATTCCTGATGCAAGAAGGATTTAGCACAGGGCAGACCGTTGTGGTCGATGGCGGAACAGTCCTGGTCTAGACGCTGTCTGCGAAGTTCAGAAGATAGCCGCTATACCGACCCAGAATTGCCTACCTCTCGCACGCATGGCGTCTCTAGCGTGTAACGACGCGCCCGATCTAGCGCGTGTTACAAATCAGTAGCGCGCCTGGAAAAATCAGGAAATTGCTAGTTCGAGCGATCGCCTTTTCTATTAAAGTCCCAAGATCATCTTCTTGGTGAGCGACGTTTTCTTCGGGAGTTTCTGAGGGCAATCATGCGCACACGGGCCACCTTCGCTTCGCTGCTTCTATTTCTCATTTCCTTGTGTGCTGCGAGTATCTTCGCGCAGGCCAATCCGGACTGGCTCGAGCCCTTCCCGCCATTTCGCATCGCCGGCAACCTTTATTACGTCGGCAGCAAAGGCCTGGCGAGCTATCTGGTCGTCACGCCGCAGGGCAACATCCTTATCAATAGCGATCTCGAAGCCAACGTTCCGCTCATCCAGGCCAGCATCGAAAAACTCGGCTTCAAATTCAGCGACACGAGAATTCTGCTGATCAGCCACGCGCACTGGGATCACGACGCGGGCAGCGCGCTCCTCAAGGAAAAGACCGGCGCTACCTATATGGTTATGGATGCCGACGTTCCCGTCGTCGAATCCGGCGGCAAAGCCGATTTTCAATACGGCAACGACGCAAGTGAGAACTACCGCGCGACGAAAGTCGATCGCGTACTGCACGATGGCGACGAAGTCACTCTCGGCGGCGCCACGCTCGTCGCGCACCTCACGCCCGGCCACACCAAGGGCTGCACCACCTGGGCCATGAAGGTCGCCGAAGCCGGCAAGACCTACGACGTAGTGATCGTAGGCAGCCCCAACGTGAATCCAGGCTACAAACTCGTGAACAATTCCGCGTACCCGCAAATTGCCGAAGACTACGCGAAAATGTTCCGCGTCCTGAAATCCCTGTCCTGCGACATTTTCCTCGGCGCCCACGGCAGTTACTTCGACCTCGAAGCGAAATACCCTCTACTGAAGGCAGGCGCCGCGAATCCGTTCATCGATCCGAAGGGCTACAAAGATTACGTCGCCGAAAGGGAGCAAGCCTTCCGCGCTGAACTAGCGAAACAAAAAGCCTCCGCACAGTGAACCCATTCCTGCGCGAACGGGCGTCACTGCGCCGCCTCGCGCGCGCTCCACGGCACGCGAATTGCTAACTATTGAGTAGGTCCTCTAGTTAAGAACTTCCGAAGTGCCGCGGACCATCCCCGTCCGTCTGCAACTATTTTATTCCGTGGGTGTTAGGCATTCGAAGGCACGCGAACCATATAACAGCGTCTTCATTCCCAAAAGTATGGAAAGGCTTGGGCGCAGATATGAAGAGAATTGCCTCGTCAATTTCAGTTCTCATTCTGGCCGCAACTGTATATGTGGGCAGAGCTTCCGCGCAGTTGATTCCGAGCGCCGACGGACAGACCGTCTACGACGCGCACCTGCACGCCCGATGGCTGGCCGACGCCAATTTCGCGCATTCCCCCGAAGGCAAAATCATCGCTTCCGGCGCGAACATCAGCACGATCACTCTTGGCGGTTCGATGGATTATCCCACCGCGATTTCGTGGCTCGGAGCCCTCAATGGATGGAGTGGCGGAGCCGGTTATCTCGGTCACAATACGTGGACGTTGCCCACCAGTCCCGTGGACGACGGAACGCAACAGCTCGATCAAGGCTGCACATCCACCGGACCCGGCGGCAATAAATTCGGTTACGCCTGCACGTTCGCTGATATGGCGGGCTTGTATAGCCTGAAAACATCGCTCGGTCTGCAATGGCCAAACACGGCCGTGCCCATCGCTGATTTGCTCGCCGGGCCATTCCACAATTTCCAACCCTATCTCTACTGGACCGTCACGAATGACACTACAACCGGCCACGGTTACCACACATTTTCTTTCAACGCTGGATTTGCCGGATCGAACAGCACCATCCACTACATCTATGTGCTGCCCATGGTTTGGGGAGCGGCCGCGGAATTTGGCCTGCCTGTGAACTACACCCCTTCGGGTTTCGGCTCGCTTCGCGTAAGTCCCGATGGGCTGCTCGTCTACGATCCCGACATAAACGTGACCTGGCTTGCTGACGCGAACCTCGCCAAAAGCCAACCGTTTGGCGCGCAGTGCGACAGCTACTCGCCGCCCCCCAACGAACCTGCCATCTTCCCCGCCGGCATTTCGTGCATCGCCTCTGATGGCGCCATGGCCCACAACACCGCCTTCGACGAAAATTATCCCGATAACCCGAACAAATGGCTCACCGGCTTGAATCACTTCCAGGGACAGGGTTGGCTCGGCATCTCAACCTGGCAATTGCCGCCCGATCCCGGCGAGTGCGACGGCTTTCATTGCTTGAACACCCCGCTTGGACATTTGTACAAAGAACTCGGTCTCACGCAGGGAACTCCCATCGTCGATGCGCTGAATTCGAGCGTCGGCCCCTTCTACAACGTGCAGCCCTATTTGTATTGGTCCTGCGGCGCGCCCGTCACGAATCCGCCGTGCCAGACAATTACTCCGCCCGCCATAGCGCAGGAGTGGAGCTTCTCGTTCGGCAGCGGATTTCAGGGCACGGACCTGCAGATCAACGATCTATACGTGATGGTTTATTTCAAGCAAACTGCCGCGCAGGCGCTCATCGAAGCCATCAACATCGACCTCTCGGGAAGGCCGCAGCTCAACGGCTTTCTCGCTCAAGCAAACGCTATCATCTCTGCGCCGAATAGCGCCGCAAAAGCCGGCGCGTTGACGGGCTTCGTGAGCCGCGTGAACGCCTCTATCGGAAGCGCCCTTTCAGCCGCTCAGGCCGAGGAGTTGATCGCTCTCGCTCAAATCAACTGAACCGCTTCTAAACTCGAGTTTCAGCTTCGCGGCGACGCGGCTTTCAGCATCTGCGCGCGGCTTGTCGTCGCGGCGCTGTCGCTCTTAAGCCTCCCCTAATCTATTGCTCGATACTCTCCGCCCAGCGAGAACCGTCAACAAATCTCTGCATTCTCGCAGGAGCTTCTTATGCGACGCTTTTCCCTCTTCATCGCAGCGTGCATTGCGCTGGCCGCGCCGTTGTGCCTCGCCCAGTCGGGCCCCTACAAGATTTTGAAATCCAATAAAGTCGGCGGCGACGGCGGCTTCGATTACGTCTACGCCGATTCCGACGGCCGCCGCCTCTACATCCCTCGCACTGGCCAGACCGGCGCGCGCATCACCGTCTTCAATCTCGATACCCTCGAGCCCGCCGGCGAAATCCCGAATTTCAACGCCCGCGGCGCCGCCGTTGACCCCAAGACGCACCACGGCTTCGCCAGCAGCAAGCCCGTCGCGATGTGGGACACCACGAATCTTTCCGTGATCAAGACCATCGACGTGCAGGGCGGACCGGACGGCATCATGTTCGATCCGTACAACGAACGCGTCTGGGTCTTCAGCCACAGCGCGCCCAATGCGACCATCATCGACGCGAAGGACGGCTCCGTCGTGAACACGCTCGATCTTGGAGGCCAGCCCGAACAGGCTGCCAGCGACGGCAACGGCCACATCTACGTCGATCTCGAAGACAAAAATCAGATCGCCGCGGTCGATGCGAAAAATCTCACCGTCACCGCGCACTGGGATATTTCTTCGAAATGCGGTGGGCCCGGCGGCCTCGGTTTCGATGTGAAAAATCACGTCCTCTTCGCGTCCTGCCACAACCCGCAAAACATGGTCATCCTCAGCTCCGAGGACGGGCACATCATCAACGCGCTTCCCATCGGAGCCGGCACCGACGGCGCCACGTTCAATCCCGACACGATGGAAGCCTTCAGCTCGAACAGCGACGGCACGCTGACCGTGATCAAGGAAAATAGCCCGACGGATTTCACCGTTGAGCAGAACCTGCCGACGATGACGAGAGCGAAGACGCTCACGCTCGACAGCAAAACAAATCACATTCTGCTCATCGCCGCCGAAATCACTCCGCCGCCCAACCCGCCTCCTGCGGGAGGCCGTGGCGGACGCGGCACAATGGTTCCCGGCTCCTTCACAATTCTCTGCGTCGGTAAGTAGGGTCGCCTGAACAAAACGCGGCGCGTCCCGCAGGGCGCGCCGCGCCTTTTTTTTCATCCATTCTTGCCATACTGCAGCACGCTCCTGCCCGTACATGATTTCCCGTATTCGCCCCGCCAACTCCGCCCCCCTCAAATAAATGCCAGCAAAAATTCTGCAATCAGCCGGCCTTTTGAGGAGCAGCGCCATGAAATGGTCGAGGGTATTGTTCGGTCTTATCGTTTTCAGCTCGCCAGTCTGCGCGCAAACCTCGCAGACCGCGCCGCCGCCCACGCAGCAGCAGCAGCAGCAGAGCGCTACCGCTCCCGCCGCGCAGCCGCAGCGCTTCACGCTCCCGAGCGGATTCGTGATCAATGTCCGCGTCGCCGACGCCGTGGACACCAATCACAATCACTCCGGCGACCTCCTTACCGGCATCGTCGATCCCTCCGTCCTTTATAACGATCGCGTCATCATCCCGCGCGGCACCGAAGCTCATATCCGCCTCGTCGAAGACAAAAAAGGCGGCCACGTCGCCGGCAAAGCCGAAGTCCGCCTCGAACTCGTCGCGCTGGTTATCAACGGCCAGCAACTCGGCATCAATAGCGATACCTATAAAAAGAAGCAGGGCGAAATCGCCGGCAAGGCCAAAGCGGCCGGCGCGCCCGCAGCCAACGCAGGCACCGATGCTGCCTTCGCCGCCGGCCCCACCGGCGCTGCCGCAGGACCCGTGATCGCAATCTTCAGCGCGCCCAAAGTTCAGCTGAAGCCAAACAGCCGCATCGCCTTCACGCTTTCGGACCCGTTCACGTTCGATGTGCCGCACGACGCATCCACGCCGCCATCGCGCTGACTTCAACTGCCGTGACGCGTCTGGCCTCGCCATGTAACCGAGTCTTCGTATTTTGGGTCTATTGTTTGTAAGCAGGCGAACTTCATGGAGGTACTAATGAGAAAGCTCTTCCTACTCAGTCTCGGGTCCCTGCTCTTTGTATTCCCGTCATTTGCTCAACGCGGCGATCAAGGCCGCGGCAATCAAGGTAATCAGGGCCGCGGCAATCCGCATCAATCCGCGCCTCCCGTCGGCCACGGTTACGTTCCGCGCAGCGGTCCGCCCGCTTCCACGCATCAGGCGCCGCGCCAGGAAGCGCCGCGCAACGCAACTCCTCTTCCCGGCCGCGCGCCCAATAATCCGCCGCCCGCGCAGCAGCCGAATCGTGGCAGCCAGCCTCCGCAGCAGGAGCAGCGGCGCACCTTCCGCGATCAGCCCGAGCACCCAGAAGCTCCGCACGTCCACGCCAGCAATGGCCAGTGGATCGGCCATACCACTGGGCGCAATGATCCCCACTACCATCTCGATCATCCCTGGGAGCACGGACGCTTTCCGCGGCCCATCGGCGCCAATTACGTGTTCCGTCTCCACGGCGGCAATCGCGAACGCTTCGAATTCGAAGGGTTTTTCTTCAGCATCGCGCCGTATGACTTCGACTATTGCGCCGACTGGGACTGGAATAGCGACGACATCGTTCTCTATCCCGATCCCGATGACGACGGCTGGTATCTCGCGTACAACGTCCGTCTCGGCACTTATTGCCACGTGATGTATCTGGGACAGTAAGCGAATACGCTTTAAGCTGACTCGCTCCTAACGTCAGCGCCGCAATAGCTTCGCGGAGTGAACTCGCCACGAGCAGTTCACTCCGCGTTTTTCTTTCTGGCTGTCCTCCATGATTGACACTTCCCGCGCCCGTTCGTAGCATCGCCTCGCCATCACTCGCCACTCCTACATCTTCCGAAGTTTGCTTGCGCTGCTCGCGGCGCTCACGATTTCTGCGGCCGGTGCGCGCGCGCCGGCGTTGGCGCAAATCCCCACCACCACGCAGGCTCAGCCGCAACTCACGATTCCAAAATTCGATTTGCCCGATTCAGGTCTGGTCTGGCGATCCGCCGCGCACCCCCAGCAATTCTTTGACGCCACCGGCCACCGCGCCGCCGTTTTCGGCCATCAGGACGGCCGCCTCGAAGCTTGGGTGTATCCGGTCAAAATTCTTCACGGCTTCCATTTGGAATTTCAGCCCGAGGGTGCCGTCGAGCCCATTCGCGGCGACGCTTGCCTCGAGCAAGTGATCACGCGCCCAGAATCCACCACGCTCGTTTATGTGACGGCGCAGTTCACCGTGCGCCAGATCATCTGGGTCCCGCTCGATGAGCAGGCCATCGTCATGTTTTTCGATGTCGATTCCGCTACGCCGCTCACGATTTCGGCGAAATTCGTTCCCGATTTCAAACCGATGTGGCCGGCCAGCTTCGGCGGACAGAACAGTCACTGGGACGAGCAGCTGAAAGCTTTCGGCTTGAGCGACATCACCGGCAAGCCAACCGCTTTCATCGGCTCGCCGCAGATCAGCGCCTACACGCAGCACATGGATTGGGCGCTCAAAGAAGGCGAACTCGTTTTCCAGTTGCGCGCTACGCCGGAACAGGCGCGTGAGCAATTTCTGCCCATCGCGATCGCAGGCAGCATGGAAAGCGAGCAGAAGGCTCGGGAAAACTACTTGCGCGTCTTAAGCAATGCTCGCGCGCTCTACGAGCAGCGCGCCGCGCACTCGCGCGATTTTCTCGCGAGCACCATCCAGATTGAAACGCTCGACGCCACTCTCAATCGCGCCATCGCATGGTCGAAAGTCGCGATCGATTCCGGGTGGGTGTGCCATCCCACGTTCGGTTGCGGGCTCGTCGCCGGTTACGGCCCCGCCGACACCAGCGAACGCCCCGGCTTCGCATGGTGGTTCGGCGGCGACGCGTTGATGTCCAGCTGGGCGCTTGAAGATGCCGGCGACTTCGATGGAGCCCTGCAGGCGCTGCGCTTCCTGAAAGCCCGCCAGCGCGCCGATGGAAAAATCATGCACGAGATGTCGCAGAGCGTCGATCTCGTCGATTGGTTCGGCAAATTCCCGTTCGCCTACTATCACGCTGACACTACGCCGATGTACATCTACTCCGTCGATCAGTACTACGAGCGCACCGGCGATTCGGCTTTTCTGAGGGAATTTTGGCCCTCGGTCAAAAAAGCCTACGAGTATTGCGTCTCCACCGTCGATCCCGCCGACGGCCTCATGGACAACACCAAAGCCGGACTCGCCGCCGTTGAAGTCGGCGTCCTCCGCGGCAAAGTCACGAAAGACATCTATCTCGAAGGCTTCTGGCTTGCAGCCGTCGACTCCATCTATTCACTTGCGGTTGCCCAACGCGATCAATCCATCGTCACAGAAGCGCTTGACCGTGGCCACAAGGTGACCTCGTCGCTCGAACAGAAGTGGTGGAATCCCAACGAAAGATATTTTGCGTTCGGACTCGCCGCCGACGGTTCACGCGCAGACATGCTCGGCAACTGGCCCTCGGTGATGCTGTCGCTGACCAGAGAGATAAAGTACGAAACGGCGCAAACCGAATCGGCAGCCCTCGCTTCTCCCGAAATCGCCACCGACTGGGGCGCGCGATGGCTCTCCAACAAAAGCCCCTTCTACGATCCCGTCAGCTACAACAACGGCACAGCATGGCCCTTCATGAACACCTTCGTGAGCTGGGCCGAATACAACGCCGGCAATTCCCTCGCTGGATTTCAATCCCTTCGCGCCACCGCCGCGCTCACCGGAATCCAATCCCCCGGCTACATGCCCGAACACATGAATGGCGACCGCTTCCTTCCCGGCGAACGCTCCGTGCCCCATCAACTTTTTTCGTCCGTCGGCGTCCTCGTCCCCGCCGTCCGCGGCCTCCTCGGCCTGAATGTTCTCGCTACTCCTGAGTTGAACAGCAAAACTCAAATCGTCACTCTTGCACCACGCTTGCCAGCGAATTGGCACTCGATCCGCTTCTCGAACGCAGCAATCAACTACGGAACCATAAGTGGCGAAATCCGACGAGAGATCCGAAAAACGTCTGCTACTCTGGCTCTCCGCGGGGGCAGTACTCCTATTGAGCTTCGCTTGGAACTCCCTATCCCGCTCGGCGCTCAAGTCCGTCGAGTAATGGTGGACGGCAAGGCCGAGACCTTCAAAATGACACAGCGAGGCGACGTAAGTGCCGCAATCGTAGAAACCACGTTGCCTGCTCATCTCGAAGCCATCGCCGAATTCGACGGCGGCATCGAAATCGTCCCCCCGCCCATCGATCCCGCTCCCGGCGAACGCGGCTCCTCGCTGAAAATCATCCACACAACGCTCACCGACGAACACCATCTCGAGATCGAACTCGCGGGCCTCGGCGGCCGCACCTACTCGCTCGACTTCGTCTCTCAATTCCCGCAACTTACCGCCGGCGATCTCCACGTCACGAAAACGCCCGCTGGCTTCCGCCTTGAAGTCCCCTTCAATGGCGGCGATTATTCCACCCGCACCATCCGCCTTTCCTTTTAGCCGTAACTCTCCACAGCTGCGGCATTTAGCCCGATTGTTTCACGCGCAACAATTAAGGTTATTCCGACGGCACACCTGTCCGCCCGTAATCTTCCCCGCCGGCGAAAAATTCCACCAAACTGACTCCAGACGAACCGTCGCTTTGCGCTTGCCTGCGATACAAGCCGCACCGGTTCCAGCTTTGAAAGTGAGGCCTCTCATGCGCTCGAAAAGCTCGATCTTCTGCGCCGTCCCCGCGCTTCTCGTCGGCTGCGCGCTGGCCAGCTCCGTGGCCGCGCAGGGCACCACCAATCAATGGCTGCCCGCAAACGTCGAAATCGCGCAGCTCGATCCAGCCGAATACCACCCCGCGCGAATCTATCGCCCCGGCGACGACGGCGGCGGCATGCACATCGATATCGACGCGAAGAAGCCCATCACCGTCGGCATGGTTGCCGAATCGGAATGGGAAGGCGCCTCGCAGCACGGCGCGACCGAAGACATTCACTTCATGTGCTTGCAGGAACACGTCACGCGCATAACTTACGTCTGCCAGCTTCCCCCAGACCGGCCGATGCGGTTGGTGCTTCGCGATGAGCGCCCGCTCGAACACGGCACTGCGGTGAACTTGGGCAGCATTTTCCTCGGCCACAACACCATGCGCGCCTTCGTCTCGCCCAACGATGTGCGCATCCAGTATTACCGCTGGGCCTCGCCGGAATTTCAGTGGATCGATGATGTAAAGGAAAAATATCAGCTCACGCCGATTATGAAGGTGTATGGCGGGCTGACCGCCGATCGCGATGGCGAGGAAATCAGCGTGAAGCTCAATTCCCCTGTGCCGATGGCCGTCGCTCTGGTTCCGGCGCGCGTCGCGGACGACCTGCATGCGCGTCCCGACACGATGGAATCAGCACTCGCGGGCGGCGCCTGCAAGCAGCGCGGCATCCAGAAGCTGCAATTCAATTGCACCTACAACGCGACGGATGGCCCGCAATCGCTCGTGCTCGTTCCCGAGCCGGGCGTGAAAGTGCCGAACAAAAAAGCGCAAATCGAAGTGCTTTCCTACAAGTGCGTCCGCTATTGCGCCCCACCGCCGCAACCGCAAACCGGCCAGCAGCAGTAACCACGCTCGAGGTTGACCTATGGGGTGCCCCAGTCCTCGTCTTCAGGGCTGGGGCCTCCGCTCTAATTCGCCGCCGCAACCCCAAATGCCAATCCGCCGCAACGCATTTCTGTAGCGCAGGTGCCCCGACCGATTCTGTCGGGGCACCTGCGGCTTTTCGTCATGCCATTGTTCGGTGTGCGCGCGCAGCCGCGGCGGGGTGCCCCGCCCTTCCCGCAGAGCGGAAGGGTGGGCTCGGTCACGCGCCAGAGCCTAAACGCTGTTGCCCGGAGGGCACGGCTCAACCACTCTTTCGATTTGCCTTACTTTGAAATCTGAAATTTCAAATTTGAAATCGCTTTCGCTTGCGCCCACGCAGAGCTGGGCACTGCATCTTTCGACTCGCTGGAATCGGTATCCCGACTTAATTCAGCCTCTCAATTATCCCCGCCGCGCCCATTCCTCCGCCCACGCACATCGTCACCAGTCCGTAGCGCGCATTCCTGCGCGCCAGTTCGCGCAAAATAGCCGCCGTCAATTTCGCCCCCGTGCAACCGAGCGGATGCCCCAGCGCGATCGC
>DASTCZ010000286.1:0-7360 GCA_035710585.1 Candidatus Acidiferrales bacterium
AGCGCCCTGATCTCCGTAAGTGAGGCTCAGCGGCGCTGCGAGCTTGCGTTGTGTCAGCTCCTGAAAGCGATCGAAGTGCTGTTTCGCTTTCGCCGCGTCGCCAAGCCGTTGATACGCGCGCGCGCTGCCGAATTCGGCGGAGGCGTGAAGAGGATTCAACTCCAGCGCTTTGGTGAACGCTTCGAGCGCCGCGGATTCATCGTGCAAATCGTCCTGCGCCATTCCGGCGAAGTACCACGCGTCAGCGTCCCGCGGCGCGAGTTTCAGCACTCGTTCAAAGGCATCGAGCGCGCTTTTCGCGTCGCCCTGATTTCGATCAAGCAGCCCAAGGTTGTACCAAGCTCTCGCGCTTTCCGGATTTTCCTGCGCAAATTTCTGGAGCGCAGCGCGCGCATCCTCAAATTTCTGCATGTTGAAAAGCGCGACGCCCTCATTGAGCCGCGCAACCGAAAGCTGTGGATCGAGCGCTGCGGCCTGCTGAAACTGCTGGAGCGCCAACTCGAAATTCTGACGCGCCATGTAAGCTGTGCCGAGGTTATTCAGCCGCTTCGCTTCGCCGGCGTTCTGCGGAGTCGCCACATTCGACGAACTCTGCACAGTGCGGTCCGCGCGTGCAGGATGGTCAAGCCAAGCCAGAAAGAGAATCACCGCAGCGCAGGTCAAGAAACATGCAACCGCGGAAAATACAGCGGCAACTTTTTCGTTCCTGCGGCGCGATTTCAATTCAGTCCAGACCGCTTTCGGAATTTCCGCACGTTCACAATTCCCTTGCCTTCTTCCACCGTGACGGTCTGGTCGGGATTAACTTCCGTGAAGCGATCCGTTTGTCCGCTCGGCCACTTTACGTCGATCTCCGAATCGCCTGCGTAGCGGCCAACGCCAAGTGTCAGCACCAATTCGCTCGCGGACAAATATCCCGATCCGGAGCGCATCATCTGCGTTTGCTTCGCACCTCCGGAAATCACGGTGACAATTGCACCGATGCCATCGCGATTCGATTTCACGCCTTGCAGCTTCACGCGCAGCGAATGATTTGTGCCGCCATCGTTGCGAAAAAGCACCGCTGATCCACCATTTGTGGTGACCAGCAAGTCCAGATCGCCATCATTATCTATATCCGCGTAAGCAGCGCCGCGCGCCACGCGCGGTATCGCAAACACAGAGCCTAAACTCGCGGCGACATCTTCGAATTTTCCATTCCCGAGATTTCGGAACATGTGCGGCGGCTGGCGGTAGGTGATGCGCTTCTGAATCCGTTCGATATCGCTATCGAGATGTCCATTCGCGACGAAGATGTCCGGCCAGCCATCCAGATCGTAATCGAAGAAATAGCTCGCGAACCCGAGAGACAACAAACTGGCGCGCCCAACTTCCGATCGCGGCGCTTCGTCGATAAATAAGCCGTGTCCTTCGTTGTGATACAGCGAGAGCATCTGGTTGGAAAAATTGCTGATCAACAGGCTCGGGCGGCCAGAGCGATCGTAATCCGCGGCGTCAATTCCCATTCCCGCGCGCGCGACGCCATCTTCGCTGAACGCGATGCCCGCTTCGACGCCCTTCTCCGTAAGCGTGCCGTCGTGATTATTGTGATAGAGCTTGTTCGGCTGCGTGTCGTTCGCGAACGCGAGATCGGGCCAACCGTCGCCATCGTAATCGAGCACAGCTACGCCGAGTGTTTTCGACGTCGCATCGTACAATCCCGCTCTACGCGTCGCGTCTTCGAATTTGCCCTCGCCGAGATTGTGCCAGAGCCGCACCGAGGCTCCGTGATACGACTCCGGCGTGCAATACGATTTGTGCGCACCGTCGAGAGTGCAGTACAGATCTTTCTCCGGCGACCAATCGACATAATTTCCAACGACGAGATCGAGTTTGCCGTCGCCATCGTAATCGACCCACGCGGCCGAAGTGCTGAATTCATTCGGGCCCCAGATTCCGGCCTGCTTTGTTACGTCCGTGAACGTGCCGTTGCGGTTGTTGTGAAAAAGATGGCTTTGCCCGAGCGCGGTGATGAATACGTCGTCGAATCCGTCGTTATCGTAATCGCCGATCGCCACGCCCATTCCGTACATCGGTACCGTGAGTCCCGATTTCGCCGTTACGTCGGTGAAAGTTCCGTCGCCATTATTGTGATAGAGCTTCAGCGTAGTTTTTCCGTGCAGCGCGTGCCCCGGCCAATCTTGTCCGTTGATCAGCAGAATGTCTGGAAGACCGTCGTTGTCGTAATCGAAAAATGCGCAGCCGGGCCCGAGCGTTTCGGGGAGATATTTCCTTCCGAATGCGCCGTTATTGTGGACGAAATTAATCCCCGCCGCGCGAGTGACGTCGTGAAATTCAATTTTCTGCGGAGTGGGCAACGCATTCTGCAACGCGGCGGCAAGCTGCATCGCTGCGAAGCAAATCGCGGCAACCGCGACGGCGAAGGAAAGCAGTCGGCGCACGAGTTTCAATCGCCGCCTGCCGCCGTTGAACTTGCAGCGGATTTCGCTGCTCGCGAATCGAGCGGCGCGGAATCGTGCGCATGAATTGGCTGGCGCTCGTTGTTGTCGAAGGGGTGCGCCTGGCGATATGGACCCGTGATCGTCTGCGAAGCCTCGTCAGCCTTAAATCGCAAGTAGAGAGCGCGCTCGTGCGCGACATTTTTGGATTGTCCGAGACCCTGATAGCACAACATCGCGTCGTAGTGCCCCTGTAAATCTTCCGGATCAATCGCAAACACGCGGCGCAACTGCGCCAGCGCATCGGAATACTTGCGCTGCAGGAGGTAGATTCTCGCCAAATCGTTTAACACGACGCGATCTTGCGGATACTGCTGCAGAACGGTTTGCAGGCGCCGGGTCGCCTCGTCGTAATTTCCCTCTTCGCGCAGCACCTTCGCATAGAAAAAGTTGGCGCGAGCGAGATGCGGATCGATCGCCAGCGCCCGCTCGAGCACTTCGCGAGCGCGAGCCAAGTCCCCTTCCTGGACGGCGACGCGACCGAGATTCGTCCAGCCATCGAAGTTTTTCGCATCGATGGCGACGATCTTCTCCCACGCTGCGCGCGCGCCTTTCAAATCCCCTTGGAGAAAAAGGCCGATGCCGTAATCGTTCCACCGCGTCCAATCTCCAGGCTCGAGTTTCTGCTCGGGCTTGGGCGCCGGCGCGTTCGCCGGAAGCACGGTCAGATTCGCGCTGTCTTCCGCCATCGACACGATCGGCAAATCGGGCACAGATTTCAGCTCGCCGGAAACATCCGCCGTGCTCGCGGTGAAAACAAAGGGCCGATCGTCGAAATCTTCGCTGTACCTTGCGGCAGCCTGAGCTGGATCGGGCATCCCGGCGAAAGAAAATTGCGTGTTGTACCAGGAAAATTTGCGGTAGCACAGGCGCGAGTGCAAATGAATTTGTCCAGCGACGTCACTTGGGACGTGCATGCGGTAGTGAACGGTATCCGCCGCGCCGGGCGGAATCAGATGCACGTAAACCAAGGCGCGCGAAGCAAACGCGTTGCGCTTGTTGATTGGATTCCCATGCTCATCGATGAGCAACGAGCGATAGAAATGCGCGCTGGGATCCACTGGGCCCTTGCCGCCGCCTTGTACACTGCCGCTCCAGAAAATCACGCGCCCCGAATCGTCGGTTGCCTTCAATTCCACCCACGTGTCGTATGCATCGACCGTGCCACCTGGGAAAAAGTGACCGACTTTTCGCGTGCGCACAACCACTTCGACTAGAACATCGTCGCCGCGGCGGACTGAGGCGTTCACGCGATTGAGCGGCGCAGTCACTGCCGTCGCTTCGCCCGTTTCTTGCTTCACGGCCGGATGCGATTCGGCTTCTTCGCCGACGGCGAACGTCGTCGATAACTCCTGCTGCGCGCCTGCCAGCGCAGCGGTGGCCTTCGGCAGCGCAGGAGCGATGGCGAAAATATCGACGCTCACGGCGCCGTCTTTCAGGAATTTCTCCTCAAGCGACAATTGCTTTTCATCGCGGTTCGCAAACGGCAAAGCGGTGTTGGCACCGGGAAAACCGTGCGAGTGAATCGTCCCGCGGTTTCCCATGTCGATCGACTGCGCGAGCGGCATATGACAATCGGCGCATTGCTGCGGCTGCGGAGGATAGTAAAAGGAGCGCGCGCCGAAGCCGGAAACGGCGCTGGCTTGCCAATTGTCGTATTCGTTGAAGCCGCGAACCCAGCGATAGTGGTTCACGGGAAAATCGAGGTGGACTTTGTGGCAAGTGGCGCAAAACTCCGCGGTCTGCGTGCGCATGAAGGGCTTCAGAAAAACGCGGCGGTGCGGTTCGGGATTCAGCTTGATCACAAAATCGTGGAGCCCGCGCACGATCGGATTTCTGCTCGCGGCCAGATCGTGCAGCAGCGGGTATTCAAGCATGAAGTCGCCCTGACCCATGGTGCTTTTCACGCGCGCAATCGAATGGCACATCACGCATCCGAGTCCGGCCTGCGCTTCGGGCCGGTGAACGATCTGTTTGATCGGCGTATCCATTAACCCGCTGAAAAGAACGGCGGGATCATGGCAGCCGCCGCACCATTTCGACGGCTTCGTTCCGGAGACATCCTGCATGTACTCGATGCTCTTGCGGTACCACTGATTATTGAAGGATGAAAAGTGGTGCGCGGAGCTGTACCACTGGTTGTAAATGTCGGCGTGGCACCGCTTGCAGGATTCCGACTCCATGAAAAAATCTCCGGGGATTTTCTTTCCGTCCACGGTTTGCGCGGAGCTTGGAAAAAAGTCGCCACGGGGGCCGTCGCCTTCACCATCCATGGTGAGCGGCGCGGCGCTATTTTCAATCAAGTTGATCTTTCGCCAGCGAACTTCACGCCATTCGTAGCCAAACGCCGCGAGCGCGGCAATTGCGAGCAGACAAGCGGTGCCGCGAACACCGATTGCGGACAGCCTCGGCGCTGCAGCGGCGGCGGATGAACGCTTCGCGAGACAAACGGCGGCGAGCACCGCGCACGCGACAGCGCTCAGCGCGATGTGCGCGTAGAGGAGATTCCAATCGGAACGGGGCGTGCCTGTATAGATAAGAAGAAGGCCGGTGATCGCTCCGAACGCGAATATCGCCCAGCCGGCGCGCTCAGCCGCGGACCATGTGCGAAACTTGCGCAGAAAAACTGGAATTAATGCGAAGGACACGATGACGCCGATCGCCGTGTGGAGCAAGACGATTGCTGCATAGAAAATCGTTGGCGACGGAAATGCGTAAAGATAGACTGCGGAAATAAACAGCGTGACGAGCGCCGCCGAAAACCATTTCCTTTTTATTGAAGGTGCCGGCAACTCCACTCCAGACGTGTCCGACATTGATGAATACAATCGAAACGCTAATCCGCGGAATTCGCAACGGCTGACAACGCGCGCGCGGCCCGCCACTCCATGGGCGGCTCGCGCCAGCCATATCTCGCCTCGATAATTTCGGCCATTTTCAGTACGCGCATTTCTTCGTACGGCCGACCGATGACCTGCACGCCGATAGGCAATCCCTCTGCCGAGCGGGCAACCGGTACAACCGCGGCGGGATTGCCGAGCAGATTGAACCACTGGCTGTAACGCATTTCGCGAAGATAGTTCGTGCCGAAGGAATCATCCCAGCCGCCATCGCCATGGCGGAACGCGGGGGAGCTGCAGACCGGCGCAAGCAAGACGGGAAAGGTTTCCATTCGCCTCAATACGCGCGCGCGCAAATCGTCTCGCGCGAATTGAACCTGGAGGACTTCCGCGGCGGTGAGCGGCGGATAGCCTTGCGCGACGCGCAGAAATTTCTGCAATGCAGGGCTCAGTTCGCTCTCGCGGCCCTTTACAACTTCGGCGACGAGCATTCCGCCTGCAATGCGCACGAAAAGCGTCTCCCACAGCTCGCGAGCTTGTTCGAGTTCGGCGATTTCTATGGGTTCCGCTTCCATTCCTGCGTCACGCAATGCGTTTGCGGCCGCATCGATTGCGGCGAGCGTTTCGTTTGTTGGAACGCACGTAGGATCTGGCGGCAAAATGCCGACGCGCGTTCCTTTCAACTCATCCTCGCCAATTTCATTCAGCGGAAAATCGGCGGCCATCGGGTCGGCAGAATCGGCGCCCACCATCGCGCGAAGCATCAGACGCAAATCTCCGATCGTCCGCGCCATGGGGCCGACAACTCCCATCCACGCAAAAGGACCAACGCCCGCGGGAAAATGCCCGGTCGCAGGAATTCGTCCTGGCGTGGGCTTCAATCCGCAAATTCCTGTGAAGTGCGCGGGAACGCGAATCGATCCGCCGCCGTCGCTGCCGATGCCCGCTGCGCTCATGCCGGAAGCGATCGCCGCCGCTTCGCCGCCGCTCGAACCTCCGGCGGTACGCTCAAGATTCCAAGGATTGCTAGTGCGGCCGTGCAACACGTTATCTGTGTCGTAGGCCATCAGCATTTCGGCTGTGTTCGTGTTTCCGAGAATGATCGCGCCTGAATTCTTCAAGCGTTTCACGAGCGTCGCGTCTTCGGGCGCGATGTAGCTGGAACGAACGCGGCAGCCCGCCGCGCACGGCGTGCCCGCAAGATCGATGCAGCTTTTTATTGAGACCGGGACGCCGAGCAGCGGTTTTTCTTCGCCGCGGAGCGTTGCCGCCTCCGCTGCGCGTGCTTCGTGGAAAGCTTCGTCGCGGCGCAGATGTACGAAGGCGTTCAGCGCCGGATTCAGCTCGTCGATGCGATCGAAATGTGCGCGAACCAATTCGACAGGGGAAATTTCTCGTGCGCACACGAGACGCACCATCTCGGCTGCGGATTGAAATTGAAATGTCATGGATGCGTCACGCGCGGCATCTTACTTCGGCTCGACAATCCTAACGACGCTGTTCGCGGCGACGTCCTTGTCGAGAATTTGTTTTTGCCCGGATGGCCAATCGACCTCGATGCGATCGATCTTTGACGCGTCTCCGAGGCCGAAATAGAGCGGTAGAGCGCTCTGCGCGAGATAGCCAGATTTTCCGTCGTTGTATTTCGTATAGGTCTGGCCGCCTGCGATTACGCGAACCGTGGCCCCCAAGCCGTCGCGATTCGACTTCGTGCCCTGCAGCACCACTTTCACCCAGTGAGTCTGCTTGCGTTCGCTGAGATCGCTGATCAATACCATGGGCTCGGAATTGAAGTCATTGGTCACGATGTCGAGATCGCCGTCGTTATCGAGATCGAAAATCACGGACGAGCGCGACGAGAGCGTTCCCTGCACATCCACTGTCGCGGCGCCGGCTTTCAGGCAGATCTCGGCGTTTCTACCTCGCAGCGGAGGCTTGCAAGAAAGCGTGAAGGAGTGCGCGTTGGTCCGGCCGTCGCGGCGCGGCTCGATACCGAGGATGAATTCCGAATCGAGGAATGTT
>DASTCZ010000287.1:0-2541 GCA_035710585.1 Candidatus Acidiferrales bacterium
GCCTCACCTTCTGGTCGCCCAACATCAATATTTTTCGCGATCCGCGCTGGGGCCGCGGCCAGGAAACCTACGGCGAAGATCCCTATCTCACCGCGCGCATGGCGGTTGCCTTCGTCGAAGGCATGCAGGGCGACGACCCGCATTACCTGAAGACAGTCTCGACGCCGAAGCACTTCGCCGTTCACAGTGGCCCGGAAGTTTTGCGTCACCGCTTCGACGTTCCCGTTTCCGCTCACGATTTTGCCGATACGTACACGCCCGCATTTCGCGCCGCGTTCGTCGAAGCTCACGCAGACTCCGTAATGTGCGCTTACAACTCCGTTCGCGGCGCGCCTGCCTGCACGAGCCCGTTGCTCTACGATTCGCTACGCGACAACTGGAAATTCGCGGGCTACGCCGTCTCCGATTGCGGCGCCATCAGTGACATCTTTGACGGTCACGGATACGTTGTTCTGCCCGAACAAGCCGCCGCGCTCGCTGTGAAAGCCGGAACCGATCTGACGTGCGGCAATGAATACCGCGCGCTTTCTACTGCGGTCCGCGACCGGCTGATTTCCATTGACGACATCAATCGCGCGGTCGAGCGGCTCTTCACCGCGCGGTTCCGCCTCGGCATGTTCGATTCCCAGGAAAATGTTCCCTGGTCGCGGCTCACGCTGGCGGATAACGACACTGCTGATCATCGCAAGCTCGCGCTCGAAACCGCACGGGAATCCATCGTGCTCCTGAAAAATGATCGCGGCGCGCTCCCGCTCAAATCCTCCGTGAAAACCATCGCTGTAGTCGGCCCCACCGCCGATTCGCTCGATGTGCTGCTCGGCAACTACTCCGGCACTCCTTCGCGTTACACAACCATCCTTGAAGGAATTCGCGCGCGCTTTGGAGCCGCCAACGTAATCGCCGCTCGCGAGGTGCCGCTCACTGAGACGGACTCGATCCCGATTGCATCGCATTACTTTCGCTCGGCCGGAACCGGCTCGCCTCCGGGCCTGAAAGCCGAGTACTTCAACATCCGCGATTTGAGCGGGCCTGCCGCGGCAACGCGCGTCGATTCACAGCTCAATTTTTCCTGGGATCGGCAGCCACCCGCACCCGGCGTGGATTCGCTGAACTTCTCCGCTCGCTGGAGCGGCGAACTCATGCCGCCGGAAACCGGTGCGTATCGCATTGCGATCTCCGCCGCCGGCGGTTACCGCCTCTTCCTCGATGGCCAGCGCGTGCTCGACAATTGGCAGCGAAGCCACTCTGCGACTTCAGCCACGGAAGTTTCGCTCGAAGGCGGCCGCGCCTATAAGATCGTGCTGGAATACTTCTCCGCCGGCGATCGTTCGCACGCGAAGCTTTCGTGGAGCGCCGCATGGATGAATCGCGATGCAGCCGTAGCGGCGAAACGCGCGGACGCCATCGTCGCGGTCATCGGCATCACGCCAAATCTCGAAGGCGAGGAAACCGACGTCAACGCACCCGGATTTTTCGGCGGCGATCGCGTCGATCTTGACTTGCCGCGCCCGCAGCGCGAATTACTCGAGCAACTGGCCGGCAGTGGCAAGCCGCTGATCGTCGTGCTGACCGGCGGTAGTGCGCTTGCCGTGAATTGGGCGCAGGAGCATGCCGCTGCAATTCTCGATGCATGGTATCCGGGCGAAGAAGGCGGCACGGCCGTCGCCGACGTTCTCGCGGGCGACTTCAATGCGGCAGGACGATTGCCCGTGACTTTCTATTCCGGCGTCTCGCAGCTTCCTCCGTTCACGGAATACTCGATGGAAGGGAGAACGTACCGTTATTTTCGCGGCACGCCTCTCTATCCCTTCGGCTTCGGACTAAGCTATACGAACTTCAGCTACACCAACGCGCGCGCGGATCGCGCTGAAATCTCAGCGGGAGATTCCCTCACCGTCACCGCCGATGTTCAGAACACGGGTTCTGTTGCAGGCGATGAAGTCGTCGAAGTCTACGTCAGCCATCCCGAACTGGTAGGCGCGCCCATCCGCTCCCTCGCAGCGTTTCAGCGCGTGCACCTCGATCGCGGCGAAAAGAAGACACTCAGCCTCACGCTCCGTGATCGCGAGCTGAGCGTCGTGGATGAAGATGGCAAGCGACGCGTGCCGGAAGGCCCGCTCGAAATTTGGATCGGCGGCGGTCAGCCGGTTCCTGGACAAGCTCAAAAGGCCCCGCCAGGAGCTTTAGTGAAGGCAAGGATCACCGGCGAGACAGTGCTTCCGAATTGATTCGCCCGCGGAGCAGCGATTCGAATTCGCGGTGATTGGCCACAATCCAATCGGCTTCGCGAAGGTCATCTCGCGTGAGAGTAGTGCAAATCGCGACGGCGCGGCATCCGGCGCGATGCGCGGATTCGACCCCCAGCGGCGCGTTCTCCACAACAAGGCAACTGGCCGGAGCAATTCCAATGCGTCCGCACGCAACTTGAAACGGCTCCGGGTCGGGCTTCGGCCGCCGAATGTCATCGGCCGTCACCACGGTGTCGAACAATTTTTCTCGTTCCGCGCTCAGCGGCAGCACATCGTGAATCCGCGAGGAACC
>DASTCZ010000288.1:0-2470 GCA_035710585.1 Candidatus Acidiferrales bacterium
GCCAGGACGTGCCCTGCGCGCTCGACCAGTTCCTCCGGCGTCTCCGCCGCCCCCAGCTCGCGGCGAATCCACTGTTCGTCGTCGGAGTTCATGCGCGCATCGACGGCAACCATCTGCGCAAATGCCCTGTACGCAGACGGAGTGGGAACGCGTCCGGCGGATGTGTGCGGCTGATACAGATATCCCCCTTCGACCAAGTCCATCATCACGTTGCGAATCGTAGCGGGACTCAACTGTTCCGAATACCGCTGCGAGATCGCGCGCGACGACACCGGCTCGCCCGTCTCGATGTACTGGCGCACTACGTCGGCTAAGATCTGCCGGTTTCGACGCTCTTGTAGAATGGGATCGCGTAACGCCATGAGGCGGAAGTCTTCACTTTTTATTCTAAGCAGCCTGTCAAACCCGGTCAACCTGAGGAGGACTACCTCGCGTAGTCGCGCGAATCAGTTTCAGTGACGAAGGTATTTCCCAGTCTTTGCCGCGGCGAATGGGGCTCCCTACATCTCCGCGGTTTCGGTGTCGATCTGAGCTCTCTGCAGCCGGTCGGAGTAGTCGATGTAGAGCGTCTTCCATTCGGAATAAAAATCCAGCGCCGCATTTGCCGCCTCGCGATGGCCATTCCCCGTCTGTTTCGTCCCGCCGAACGGCATCTGAATCTCCGCCCCGATCGTCGGAGCGTTCACATACACGATTCCCGTGTAGAGGTCGCGCATCGCCCGGAAGGATTTGTTCACGTCGCTTGTGTAGATAGAGGCTGAAAGGCCGTAGGGAACTCCATTGGCGATGTCGAGAGCCTCTTCGAAGCTCTCGAATGGGATCACCGAAACGACCGGTCCAAAAATCTCCTCCTGGCAAATTCGCATTCGTGGCGAGCAATCGCCAAATATCGTCGGTTCGTGGAACCATCCCTTCGCAAACTTTCCGCTGTCGAGCCGGCGTCCACCCGTAACCAGCTTCGCCCCTTCGTCCTTCCCGATCGTCACGTATTCCGAAATCTTTTTGACCGCGGCTTCATTGATCACCGGGCCCATGTCGGTCGTTTCGTCCAGGCCGTCGCCTACGCGCAACGATTTAACGCACTCGGCGAACCGCTTCATGAATTCGCCGTACACCTTTTTGTGCACCGTTACGCGGCTCGCGGCCGTGCATCGCTGCCCGCTCGTGCCAAAACCTCCCCACACCGCGCCATCAACGGCGATATCGAGGTTCGCGTCGTCCATCACCACGATGATGTTTTTCCCGCCCATTTCCAGCGTGCACTTCTTGAATTGCGGAGCGCAGGCTTGGCTGACGATCCGCCCGACCTCCGTCGAGCCCGTGAAGCTCACCAGGTCCACGTCAGGATGCGTGGCGATCGGCGCACCTGCTGCCGGCCCCTCTCCCATCACGATATTCACGACGCCGCGCGGCAGGCCCGCTTCGCCCAGCGCCTGGACGAGATTGTAGGCCGAAAGCGGCGTGTCTTCCGCAGGCTTGATCACTACGGTGTTGCCGCATACGAGAGCAGGCGTGATCTTCCACGAAGGGATTGCCATCGGGAAATTCCACGGCGTGATCATTCCCGCGACGCCGATTGGCTGGCGAACGCTCATCGCGAACTTATTCGGCAGCTCGGAAGGCACCGTCTGTCCGAACTGCCGCCGTCCCTCGCCCGCCATGTAATACGTCATGTCGATCGCTTCTTGCACGTCGCCGCGCGTTTCCGTCAGCACCTTCCCCATTTCGCGCGTCATGTCGCGCGCGAACTCGTCCTTGCGCTTCACCAGGATTTCCGCCGCGCGATAAAGGACCTCCGCTCGACGCGGGGCCGGCACAAGCCGCCAAGTTTTATAAGCATCCTTCGCGGCGTCTACCGCCATCTCCACATCTTCTTTGCTCGACGCCGGGAAAATCCCCACGAGCTCATCGGTATTCGCGGGGTTGCGGTTCTCGATTCCCCGGCCGGAGCGCGCTTCCACCCATTCGCCGTTGATAAAATTCTTAAACGCCGTCGGCGCGACTGCTGTGCTCATGGCAGATTCTCCTGGAGATTTTCCGCTGACTAAGTCTGCTGGATTATGCGATTCCGGCAACTGCTCGTCAGTAGAGCAACGTAGCAAAGCGGCCGCGCGCGGTCAATTCGCCCCGCAACTGAGATTGGATGTCATACGAGCAGTTTGGACTCGTACGACTTCCGTCTGCCAACCGCCGCCCGCGAACTGCCTACTGCCGACGCCTTCTCCGTCTGCGCTCAGCCAAGGCGGATTTCCGCCTTCGGCCCTGCTGCATTCCGCCTTCATTTAACGGCTAGATTAACTTCTATTGCTTGGTAGGGACCTGCTCCGGGCGAGGCGCGGCGCGCCCGGCCACATCGGAGCCAAGGCCTAGTTTTTGAAGCGTCAAGGCGTTGAGTTTGCCGGAAGGCGTCAACCCATTCGTCTGCTGGAATTTTTTCATCGCGTCGATGGTGCTCGAATCCCATTTTCCG
>DASTCZ010000289.1:0-2614 GCA_035710585.1 Candidatus Acidiferrales bacterium
GAGGACTGAATGTCTACGTCAGCGATGCCAATCAATAAATCGCAATATTGTAGGGGCGGAGCTAGTCTCCGCCCGAGTTCCCAGATCGCTTCCGGTTGTTATCGGACTTGCGTCTTCGGGGGTCGGAGCTTTAGCTCCGACATTCGACCCGGGGGTAACGGGGCTTTACCCCCTGAGGAAATCAGTCGTCGAGCACTCACGATATGACCTCCGCCGACATCCCCATCCTCGTCGCGTGCCTCGCGCTCGCCGCCGCCACGCTCGTCTTCATCTTCTTCATCGAGGCCGACCCGGCCGACTCCGCGCCACATCGCTCGCGCCTCGATCAACTCTTCGAGCGCCGCGACACCGTCTACGAAAATTTGCGCGACCTCAAATTCGAATACCGCGCCGGAAAATTTGCCGAGCAGGACTACGAAGAAACGAAACGCGCCCTCGAAACTGAAGCCGCCGTCGTCCTCGCCGAAATCGAGCAAGCCACCGGCAGCCCATCGCTCGCGAGTCGCCGCGCGCGTCCCAAACCGGAGACCTCCCCACAATGAACTTTTTTCAACGTTCGAATTTACTCATTTCCAGCGCGGCAGCCGCTTTTCTCCGCGCTCCTCTGGCACCTCCGCGCTTGCTCGCCGCGGCGGGCCTCTGCGTCAGGTTTTTGGCTTTTGTTTTTCATTTCAAATCTCAAATTCCTGTCCGCCGCAGCCGTCGCGTAGGCGGATCAAATTTGAAATCGTATTACTCCCTGCCACCCTGCCTCCTTGCCTCCGTGCTTCGCCAGCGCCGAAGCGCATGGATTGCTTCAACCTTCCTCCTGTTCGTTGCCGCCGCGCCCGCCTCCGCCGCTATCACCGGTACCATCCACAACGGCACCACCAACTCTCCCGGCGCAAACGTAGACGTCGTCCTCATCGCCCTCCAGAACGACATGCAGACCGTCGCCAACACGAAGTCCGACACGCAAGGCCACTTCTCGTTGAATTACACTCCCGCCGGCAACACGCCTATGCTCATCCGAGCCATCTACAAGGGAGTGAATTTCCACTCCATGCTTCCGCCCGGTCAATCCACCGCCAACGTGGAAGTTTACGAACCTGAAATGTCCGCCGATGGCATTCAGTATTCCGGCCGTCTCATCGTTTTCCAGCCGCAGGGAACGACGCTGCTCATCGGCGAGGAATACGACATCCAGAATCAGTCTTCGCCACCCAAGGCCTATTTCAAACTCGATGGCGACTTCAGCTTCTCCATTCCTGCGGGCGCACAGTTGAACGACGTCTCCGCGGCCGGACCCGAACGCATGCCTACCACACAAGGCACCATGCCGCGCGGCACCGGCCAGTATGCGATCGCCTACCCTTTCCGTCCGGGCGAAAATATGGTTCGCCTCTCCTATCAGCTTCCGTACGTCGATAATCGCGCCACGCTGAGAATTTCCGTGCCTTATGCAGTCGCCCGCACCGTGATTCTCGCTCACCCCGCGCTCACGCTCACCGCGGATGGTTTCCAAGCCGCCGGCTCGGAGCAGGGAATGACCGTTTACACGCGCGACAACATTCCCGCCGGCTCCGATTTCAACGTCACGCTCTCCGGCGCCGTTCCTCCCGGCAGCGATGCGCAGGATCAATCCGCGCAAGGCTCCGCCAATGGCCGCGAGACCGGCGCGCCGATCTCCACCGTTCCGCCGCGCATCGATCAGCTAAAATGGATTCTTCTCGCCGGGTTCGGAACATTTTTCATCCTCGGCGCGATTTATCTCTGGCGCAAGCCCGCGCCCGCAGCGGCAGTCGCTGCGTCAATCTCGCACGAATCCGCTCAGGGCAGGGAATCGCGCCGCTCGCGCCAATCCAGCGAGCTCAACCTGAGCTCCGCGCAAATTCAAGCGTCCGCAGTTCACCAGCACGCAGCCGATTCGGCCCCTGGGGCAAACGCCCCGCAATCCAACGGCGCCATCGCCACTCTCGCCGATTTCGACCGCGGCGTTTCCACCAGCCTCGACGAACTCAAAGACATGCTCTTCAAGCTCGAGCTGCGCCATCAAGCGGGCACTATTCCCGAAGCTGACTACGCCGCGCAGCGCGCCCGCGCCGAAAAAATCCTCCGCGATCTCGTCCGCGGCTAGCGATGTTCTCCGCGCCCTCGCTGCCAACTCCGCGTCTGCCCGCCGTCGCGGGTCTCGGTGGTAGAAGTTGTGTCTGTTCCCTGCATCCCTGCATACTTGCATCCCTGCTTCCGTTTCGCCCATGACCGCCGCGCTTGAACCCGCTTCATCCCTCGGCCTCCGCTTCGATCGAGCCGAAAAGCGCTTCGGCTTTCTCATCGCTCTCCGCCGAGTCTCGCTCGAAATTTCTCCCGGCGAATTCGTCGTCCTCGTCGGCCACAACGGCTCCGGCAAAACCACTCTTCTTCGCATGGCCGCGTCGCTCATCAAGCCTAGCTCCGGCCGCGTCGAATTTTTCGGCTCCGCCGCGCCGAATTCCGACGCTGCTAAACTCCGCGTAGGCATGCTCGCGCATTCCACCTTGCTCTACGACGAGCTCACCGCCGCCGAAAATCTCCGCTTCTTCGCCAAACTTTACGGCCTCGATCATCCGCACGATCGCGCCGCGCAAGCGCTCGC
>DASTCZ010000290.1:0-14259 GCA_035710585.1 Candidatus Acidiferrales bacterium
ATTCGCCGCGAGCTTGGCGCGAGCATTCAGGAAAATTGCACGCACGGCTCTGACGCGCCGGAAACAGCCGCATTTGAGACGACATATTTCTTCGCAGGATACGAACTGCTCTAGCTGCTCGCTGCTGAAGTCGGTTTAGCACTGTGGATTCGTTTCGCGAACTCGGACGGACGCTTCTCATCCTGGGAGCGGTGCTGGTTTTCGTCGGAGCATTGCTCTACTTCAGCGGGCGGCTGCCCTTCCGGCTCGGGCGATTGCCCGGAGACATCGCCTATCGAGGCAAGAACACGAGCTTTTACTTTCCGGTCGTCACGTGCCTCGTCGTGAGCGTCGTGCTGAGCCTGATTTTCTGGCTCATCTCCCATTTTCGTCGGTGAAAATGAATTAAGATTTGCGCGGAGGCCGCGTGGCGCAGCTGCAATTCAACCTGATTCCCGAGCGCAAAGTCTGGAAAGTCGCGGAACTCAACGCGCGCATCCGCGAGCTGCTCTCCGCTGCGTTCACCAATATCTGGATCGAAGGGGAAATCTCGAATTTCCGCGAGGCCCAGTCCGGCCATCTTTATTTCACGCTGAAAGATGAAAGCTCGCAGATTCGCTGCGTTTCTTTCCGGCAGAATGCTATCCGCCTCAGGTTCCGTCCTGAAGACGGTTTGCACGCCCGCCTCCGCGGATCGGTGAGCGTCTACGACGCGCGCGGCGAATACCAGATTTACGTGGAGCACATCGAGCCCGTCGGCCTTGGCGCGTTGCAGCTCGCATTTGAACAGCTCAAGAAAAAACTCGAAGCCGAGGGGCTTTTCGACGCCTCGCGCAAAAGGCCCTTGCCGGTGTTGCCGGGCCGCATCGGCGTGATCACTTCGCCTCGCGCGGCGGCATTGCGCGATATTCTGCGCATCCTGCGAAGGCGGTTCCCGAATGCCCGCGTGCTGATTTATCCCGTGCGTGTACAGGGCGAAGGCGCCGCCGAAGACATCGTCAAGGCTTTGAAGTTTTTTTCCGCGCGCGACGCTGCAGACGTGCTGATCCTGGCGCGCGGCGGCGGCTCGCTCGAGGACTTGTGGCCTTTCAACGAAGAAGCGGTTGCGCGCGCGATCGCGGCGTCCGCTGTGCCGGTGATCTCCGCGGTGGGCCATGAAACGGATTTCACTATCGCCGATTTCGTCGCCGACGTCCGCGCATCCACACCCTCCGCCGCGGCGGAAATCGTCGTGCAGGAACGCGACGCTTTCGACCACCATCTCGCGGAAGTCCAGCGCAAACTCGCCGACAGCATCCGCTACCTGATTCTCGAGCGCCGCCACCGGCTGCAGCTCCTCCTCGGCGATCGCGCTCTGCGACGCCCCGAAGAGATGTTGCGCGAATTTCGCCAGCGCGTGGACGAGCAAGTGCAGCGGCTCGCAGAGCTGGTCGAAGCGAAGCTGCATGAATTCCGCTCACGTTTCACCGACGCCCGCGCACGCATGGCTTCGTTTGACCTGCGCCTCCGCCTCGAAGCGATGCGCCTCCGCACCGAGCACAGAGCCGGCGAACTCCGGCTGCGCATTGAGCGGCTCCTCACCCAGAAGCGCCAGCGTTTCGAACGCTTGATGCTCCAGTTGGATGAACGCAGTCCGTTGCGCGTGCTCGAGCGCGGCTACTCGATTGCGTACGATTCGTCGGGAACCGTTCTGCGGTCAGTGGAGGGCGTCAGCGCCGGCGACGAGATCTCACTGCGCCTGGCGAGAGGCAAATTGTTTGCAAACGTAACGCGAAGCGAGCCGTAGCTCACAAAACTCAAAATTCGGGACTATAGACTTAGGTTTCCGCCCCTCGGGCGGATTACGCCGTCACAGCCTTTACGATATGGGAAGCTGATAGCCCGAATTTCTCGATCAGCTCGTCCGGCTTCCCCGAATGAGGCACTCCGCGCACCGCAAGGTGTCGCACCGTGCCCGGCACCTGCTCGATTTCCGCGAGCGCAGTTAACACCGCCTCGCCAATCCCGCCCTCGGGGAAATGGTCTTCGACGGTGATCAGCCGATTCCCTGCGCCGCGAATCTGCTCCGCGAGCTTCGCGCCTTCGAGCGGCTTCACGCAGTAAAGATCGATCACGCGAATCGCCTTGCCCTGCGCCTTCAATTGATCGTAGGCCTTGAGCGCCTCATACAGAGTGACGCCCGCAGCCACCACGCATGCAACATCGTTCGCCGATTGCCGCAGCACTTTGAATCCGGGCAGCGGAAAACTCTCGTTCGCCGGATAGAGAATCGCCGTCTTCGGCCGCGATGTGCGGATGTAGCACACGCCGCCGCGCCGTGCCGCCGTTTCCACCAGCCGTTCCGCGCAAACTGCATCCGACGGATAGAGCACGGTGGAATTCGGCACCGCGCGGAACATCGCGAGATCTTCCAGCCCCATCTGCGAAGGCCCGTCTTCGCCGATGCTCACGCCGCAGTGCGAGCCGCACAGATTGACGTTCGCCCGGCTCACCGCCGCCATCCGTATCTGATCGAACGCGCGCGTCAGGAAGCACGCGAACGTCGCCGCAAACGGAATCACCCCTTGCGCCTGCAATCCAAGCGCGAGGCCCACCATATTTTGTTCCGCGATGTAGCCTTCGATCAGCCGTTTTGGGTCGGTCTTCTCGATCGTTTCGGAAAAAGTCGAGTTCTTCACGTCGCCGTCAATCGCGACCACTTTCGGACTCACCGCCGCAAGTTTTTCCAGCGCGAATCCGTACGCCTCGCGCGTCGCCACCTGCGCATCCGGTTTGTAGTTCGGCGCAGCAGGTGCGGGAAACTCCGGCGGCTTCGGCAAAGATTTCCGCGCGTACGACCGTCCGTCATCGGGCGGCTCCATCGGCGCGCCTCCGAGCTCGGCCACCGCCTTTTCAAGCTGCTCCTTCGAGAGCGGCTTGCCGTGCCACCCTTCCTTGTCGGAAAGAAAGCTCACGCCGTGGCCTTTATCCGTGCGCGCGATGATCGCTTGCGGCCGGTTCGGAATCGTGCGCGCGCGATCGAGCGCTGCCACCACCGCCGCCAGATCGTGCCCGTCGATCACTTCGGTGTGCCAGCCCTGTGCTTCGAATTTCTCGCGATAAACCTCCATGTCGTGCCGGTACATCGTGCGCCCGCTCTGCCCCAGCGCGTTGATGTCGCAAATCGCCGTCAAATTATCCAGCCCGTCGAACGCCGCAAACGCCGCCGCTTCCCACACGCTTCCTTCCGCCAGCTCGCCGTCGCCCGTCAGCACATAAACTCGCGCCTGCGATCCGGCCATTCGCGCGCCGATAGCCAATCCGGCGCCAACGGATAATCCCTGTCCCAGCGAGCCCGTAGCCGCGTCCACTCCCGGAATCAGCGGCGTCGGGTGCCCCTCAAGCTCGCTATTCAGCGTGCGAAGCGTCTGCAGCCGCGACACCGGGAACACTCCCGCCTCCGCCAGCGCCGCATAAAGAATCGGTGCGGCGTGTCCCTTCGAAAGTACGAACCGATCGCCGGACACCGCGTTCGCATCCGCCGGATCGAAATGCATCGCGTGAAAAAATGTCGCCGCGACCAACTCCGCGCAGCTCAGGCACGAAGTCGGATGCCCCGAGCCCGCGGCAGTCGTCATGCGCATCGAGTGGATGCGCAGCATCCGCGCTTTCTCGCGAAGTGCCTCCAGCGTGCTGGACTGCGCGACGTTTTGAGGAGCGGCGGTCATGAGGCCTCCATTATCTACTGCGCAAAATAGCATTCTACAACGAAGCCAATTTTCCTGCCGGAGGCGCGAAACCTGCCGCGATTCGATTGCGTCTTGGACTCCAGTAGCGGAAGCGGTAGAGTAGGCGGCTCTGATACGCGCCGGTGGTGCTGGGGCGCATTCGCGGGCGCGAAATCGTTTGCGTTTGCAATTCTATTTGTAGAGGAGTCTGTCATGAAGCTGCACAAAGTAGCTGACTCAAAACGTGGTGTCCGTATTCCATGGACGACGGCGCTTTCGGTTGCGCTGGTCGTCTGCGTGATGGTGAGCGTTGCGCTCGCGCAAAATGGCGCGCCGCGCGGCGGGCAGAACGGGCCTGCCGCAACGAATGGCGCTGCCGCGGCGAGCGGCGGTCAGGGCGGGCAGAGCGGCCCGATCACGCTGGCGCTGAATTATCCGGGCCCGAACTATGAGCTCGCGGCGAAATTCATGCCGGAAAGAATCAATCACCTCGTTTTCGATACCGGCGTCACCCCGCACTGGTTCGAGACCAGCGACCGCTTCTGGTACACCTACGAAACTCCCGCCGGCGTTCGCTACTGGCTGATCGATCCCGCGAAAAAATCGCGCGGCCCGTTGTGGGACAACGTCAAAGTCGCCGCGCAGCTCTCCACGCTCACAAATTTTCCGTACGACGCCCAGCATTTGCCCGTCCGCAATTTGAAGCTCACGAAAAAAGACACGGTGATTCAGTTCGAAGTAGAAGTCTCAAAGGACGGCGTGATCCCCAACGAAGCGAAGAAAGCCACCGATCAGCAGGAAGAAGAGCAGAACCAGGAAAACGTCGAAACGCAAAATGGTCGCGGTGGCCGCGGAGGCCGCGGTGGCAGAGGCGCGGCGGCTGGAGCCGGCGGCGCAGCGGCGCAAAACACTCGCACGATCTATTTCGAATATGAGTTCGCCTCCGGAAAAGTGAACCGCCTGGACGGCTTCGATGCTCCCCTGCGCAAGCCCACGTGGGCGGCGATGTCTCCGGATGAAAAGTGGGTCGTCTTCGCGCGCGGCGAAAATCTCTTCATGATGGACGCCGACAATTACAAAAAAGCCCAGAAGAAACCAGACGACTCCTCCATCGTCGAGGCGCAGCTCACCACCGATGGCGAGGCGCGCTACAGCTACGCTCGCACGCAGCTTCCCGAAGACGAAGACACACTGAAGCGCGATGACAAAGGCGACGCCAATAACAAGCTCGGCATGCGCCGTCCCGCCGTGCTCATCAATTGGTCAAAGGATTCGAAGAAGTTCGCGCTCATCCGCCGCGACGAGCGCAAAGTCGGCCAGCTCTGGGTGATCCACACCCTCGCGCAGCCGCGTCCGATTCTCGAGACCTACAGCTACTCCATGCCCGGCGAAGAAAACGTCGCCATTCCTGAAATTCAGATTTTCGATATCGCTTCGAAGCAGCACATCAAAGTGCAGCCGAAAAAATTTGTAGACGAGACGCTCTCCATCGAATCCTCTCCGCTCACCAATAAAGAGCGCGATGAACTCGTGAACCAAAACGGGGGAGGCGGCGGAGGACGCGGCGGTGCGGCGCGGTGGCTCGCCGACGGCTCCGACAAGCTCTACATCACCATCATGAAGCGCGACTTCAAAGCGTGGGACGTCGATGTCGTTGACACCACCAGCGGAAACGTAAAGCCGCTATTCGAAGACACCTCCAACGTGTGGATGGATACGCGCCCGCTGCGCCTCGTCGGCAATTCCGGCGAAATGTTGTGGTGGTCGGAGCGCGACGGCTGGGGCCACTACTACCTCTACGACGCCGAGGGAAAACTGAAAAATCAGGTCACCTCCGGCGAATACATGGCCGACCAGATCGTCTCGCTCGATGACAAAGCGCGCGTCATGTATTTCACCGCCAATGGTCATGAAGATGGAGAGGATCCCTACTACGCGCATTTTTACCGCGTAAATCTCGACGGCAGCGGTTTGAAGATGCTCACGCCGGGAAACTACTCCCACGCGATCAGCGCCGCCGATTCCGGAAAAATGTTCGTTGACACGTTCTCGCGCGTCGATACCGCACCAAGTTCCGTTACCATCGACGACGGCGGCAACAAAGTGCTGGACCTCGAAACTACCGACACGAGCCGGCTCCTCTCAGCCGGTTACAAGATGGCGGAGACTTTCAAGGTGAAAGCCGCCGACGGAGTCACGGACTTGTACGGAGTGATGTACAAGCCCTTCGATTTCGACCCCGCGAAAAAATATCCCGTCATTCTTTACGTCTATCCCGGCCCGCAGACGGAAAGCGTGCCGAAAACTTTTTCCGCCAAAGCCGGAGCCGACGCGCAAAACGTGGCGCTCGCGCAGCTCGGCTTCATCATCGTTGAAGTGGGAGCCCGCGGCGGCAGCCCGCAGCGCGACAAATGGTACGACAGCTACGGTTACGGCAATCTGCGCGACTACGGACTCGCCGATAAGAAAGCCGCCACCGAAGAGCTCGCCGCCACTCGCCCGTGGATGGATATCAATCGCGTGGGCATCTGGGGACACTCCGGCGGCGGCTTCATGACCGCTGCGGCGTTGCTGCAGTATCCGGACTTTTTCAAGGCCGGATGGTCTGAGTCAGGAAACCACGATAACAACGTCTACAACACCACCTGGAGCGAGAAATATCACGGCGTGAAGGAAGAAACGGAGAAAGACGGCACGGAGAAATTTCTCTACAACATCGACAAAAACTCCGAAATCGCGAAAAACCTGAAGGGCCACCTGATGCTCACCTCCGGCGACATGGATAACAACGTCCATCAGGCAAACACGATGCGGCTCGCCGATGCGCTCATCAAGGCGGATAAGCGATTTGAGATGCTCATCTTCCCCGGCATGCGCCATCCCTATACTCCCATCAGCGATTATGTTTTGTTCCGCCGGATGGACTTCTTCTCGCACTGGCTGCTCGGGTCCGACGAAGAAGCGGCCGACATCATCGAGCTTCAGCGCGAAAAGCAAGCCACTCCCAGTACGGGACGAAACTTCGGAGAATTCACGGGAGGCCGCGGCGGCCGCGGCGCAGGTCAAGGCGGAGCGAACGACGACCACTGAACGGCGGCTCGCCGAGAAACGCGATGAGCTGGAAGGAATCCGCCAAACGGCTTTCGTTGATCGTGCCAACTTATCTGGCTACCCGTTGTTTGTGGGATTTGCGGCGTCTCGCGGCCGAAAATCCATCGGCGCGCTGGGCGAGCCTCGGATGGCGCTCGGTGGAAGCTGTATTCTTTGCGCTCGGCTATCTCGGGCTGGATCGGGTCTTTCGGCGGTCTTTTACGCGCCGCACCAACCTTGCCAGCCGCTAAGCTGACGGCCTGGCCGCACGCGGTCGCCCCACGTTCGTGCAAGCGCCCGGCACCGTGGTTGGGTTTTCCTGCGTCCCCGAAACCGGTGGCAGCGCGACCTGCTTCGTCGCCACCCGCTGACCGTAACTCGTCGCAGCAGCGCGGTCGTCAAATAATGGTGCGATAATCACCGCCTACGTAAACGGGAGGCAACGTGATGAAGTCTTTCCTTACTTTCACTGTCGCCGTTCTCACGTTCGCTGCAGTGTCCGCGTGCGAACTCGCCGGACAATCTCAATCCGGCTCGGACTTCGGGCATTTCACGTATGACGTTGCCTCGATCAAACCTCATCCCTCGAACCTGCCGTCCAATGGGGTTTTAAGCAGCTTCAATCGGCCGAATCATGGTGTCAGCGCTGAAAATGTTTCCTTTCTATCGTTGATTGAGGATGCCTTCGATATCGAAGAATCCCCAATCTCAGGCATTCCCGGCTGGCTCAAATCCGAAAAGTACGACATTGAGGCCCGCGTGGACTCTTCGACGATTGACGCGCTTGAAAAACTTCCGCCAAGCGACAGGGACGCCGCTGAAAGCGAAATGTTAAGGGCTCTGCTCGTGGAACGGATGCGGCTCGCCGTCCACCGCGAAACAAGAGAGATGCCCGTCTACGAACTTACGGCCGCCAAGAACGGTCCGAAACTTCAGCCAGGAGATCCTGCGCAGCCGGTCTCTTTGGGGATCAACTGGAGTGCCGATGCGAACGGCAACAACCGCATTTCAGCGAAGGCCGCGACAATGGAAGCGCTTGCCGCATTCCTAAGCAGCCGCCTTCACCGTACCGTGCTCGATAAGACGGGTCTCGCCAGTCGATACGAATTTTCTCTCAATTATTTAGTTGACCCGAATCTCGTGCCGCAGCCGGGCGCAAGTGACAGCGAAGATGTCGCAGCGCCTGCGGCTGCTTCGATACCAGGAGCAACAGGCCGCGCCTTGTTTTCGGCCATTCAAGAACAACTCGGCCTGAAACTTGCATCCGCACGAGGCCCGGTTGAAGTAATCGTCATCGACCACGTCGAGCGCCCAGATAAAAACTGAATCGGCATCCTCCCAACACGGCTGGCGTCGCCTTTGTCTTTCATCTGAAATTTCAAATTTGAGATCATATTTTGTCTGTCCCCAGGTTCCCCGGCGAGTCAGTCCAGAACCAACCTTGTAGTCCATTCTGGATACATATTGAATCCGGTAATGGACAGCGGTATCGTCTCGTCGGTCTTCAATGGGCATCCGGCGCTGGCTCGGTCTTATAACCCTCAGTGGAGCGATTTCCCTGCTCGCGATTGAACCGCCGATATCGGGAGCGTCTCCACAGAAATCCGACTCTTCAAGCCTGACGTTCGAAGTCGTATCTATTCATCCAGTGCCGCCCGGTCAACGGGTGATTTTAGCCGGGGTGCGCTTTTCGCCCGGGAGAATCACCGCAGAGTGCGCGAATCTCAGGAACCTTTTGTCATACGCATACCACCTTTCAATGTCAGTCCCTAAATTGGGTTTACCGAAGTGGAGCGACGGGACATGTGGCGCGGAGAACACTGACGTTTACGTCGTTGAGGCGACGATGCCCACCGACACAACTCAAGAACAGTCGCGGCAAATGATGCAGAACATGCTCGCGGATAGATTCAAGCTCGCTGTGCATTGGGAAAAGAAAGAAATGAAGGCCTATAGTTTGGTTGTTCGACAGGATGGTTTCAAAGCGCAACCAATTGACCCAGCGAACAGCAATTCCAAGCGAGGTGGTGTCAGTTGTCCTGAGGACGACCCGGGCTGTCATCGTCTGGTCGGAACAGGGACGATGCGAGATTTGGCAGGTATGCTGAGTCTGAGTATCAATGCTGGTCGCCCGGTAATTGATGAGACCGGAGTATCGGGCATTTACGACATCGGGTTGAAGTGGGCCAGCGACCAAGCTCCAGAATCTTCGCTTCCGTCGCTACCCGCAGCACTCCGCGAAAAATTCGGACTGGAGTTGAAGCCGAAGACCGGCCCGGTTGATGTGTTGGTGATAGACCATGTCGAGAGACCTTCAGCCAACTAAATCTCTTCTGAAGCAAGCCATTTCTGTTGTCGCTCTCACCCTGTTGCCTGTGTGCGGAATTCAACTCCGCGCCCAATCTCAAGCCTACCCACCAAAATTCCAGTTCGAAGTCGCGACGTTCAAAATGGACAAGGCTGGAGGTTCGACTTCGTGGGAATTGTCCGAGAACGCTCTGGTCGTAAAGAATGCGACTCTACAAAACTTAGTTCTAAACGCCTACGACATTGCTAATTACCAGTTGAAAGGCTCTCCGGGGTGGCTGAATTCCGAGCGGTACGATGTCGAAGCCAAGATGGACAGCTTCACTGCAGACGCGTTTAAAGGACTTACTCCGAGAGAGCGGGGCTCGGTGATGCGGGAAATGCTGCAAGAACTGTTAGCGGAGCGTCTCAACCTGAGTGTGCGGCGCGATAAGAGGGAGATGCCAGTTTATTTTCTTGTGGTGGCGAAAAATGGGCCGAAGTTCAAAGTCTCAGACAAGCCAGAGTCTACGCGCCAGTATGTTGTCAATGGCGAACTCACGATGGAAGCACAAGGGATTCCCTTATCGGACATCACCAATCTGTTTACGATAACGCTGAAACGGCCAGTTGTGGACACAACGGGGCTAAGCGGAAGATACGATTTAAAGCTGAGTTGGCGTATGGACGACAGAAGCGGAGAGCCTGCAGGAGCCGATCTTGAAGAAGGCGCGATGCCGATAATGTCGGCTACCGTTGGGTCTTCCATTTTCACCGCGCTTCAGGAACAGTTAGGGCTCAAGCTTGAACCTGGCAATGCTCCAGTCGATTTCATCGTCATCGACCACGTCGAACGGCCCTCATCGAACTAAAACCGTTCTGATGCGAACCCTTCTCGTCATCGTGCTCGTGCTTCTGACTGTCTCGCCGATCGAACTTTGCGCCCAATCGCAAGCCGACCCATCCGACCCAAAGTTCGCGAAATTCGTTTACGAAGTCGTTTCCATCAAGCCCGCCAAGAATGTCTCGGGCATTCTGTCGCAAGTCTTACCGGATGGCCTCACGATGCAAGGGGTCTCTCTTCAGTCGCTGGTTGACCGAGCATATCGAATAGAAGACTTTCAGATTGCAGGTGTCCAGGACTGGATGAAGTCGGAGTTGTTTGACATCGACGCCAAAATGGATGAGCCGGTCGCCGACGCATTTAAGAGATTAAGCACTGCTGAGAAAACTCTCGCCCGGCGATACATGCTCCAAAGACTTCTCGCCGAGCGATTCAATTTGAAGGTTCACCACGAAACGCGGCAGATTCCGGTCTATCTTCTGCAAGTCATGAAGAGCGGTGCGAAAATTCGCGAGGCCAAACCGCAGGATGCTTACGTAAACAGCATGAGAGTGCAAGACTCCGAGGATGAAGGTGATGGCCGAATGAGGCTAAGCCTCAACCCGCAGATGGATGTTCTGACGTTACAATCCGCTCCGATAGCGGATTTGGTTGGAATGCTGACGTTCTTTTCGTTAGGACACCCTGTTCTGGACAAGACAGGTCTATCTGGGAAATACAGTTTCACGTTGACGTGGAATCCCGAAACCGCTGTTCCGGTGGGCGAGTCTCTGACATCGACGCCTGACTCAGCTGCGCCGTTCATTTTCACCGCATTAAAGGAACAGCTTGGGCTTGAATTGGTGTCTGGAAAGGGCGATGTCGATTTCATCGTCATTGACCACGTCGAGCGCCCCGATAAGAACTGAATCGGCATCCCCCCAACACGGCTGCGATCGCCTTTGTCTTCCAATTTGAAATTTCAAATTTGAGATTGCCTTTTATCTCTCGAAATTCGTGCGCTCACATCCGTTGATCGTCTTGCGCCTTCGTATCGAATTGCGCCTGTACCTGGCCCCGGTACTCAACGACCCACTTTCCGAGCTTGGTTCGCTATTCCAAGTAGACCTTCGTGTCCATTTTTGCCGCCTCACCTCATCACGGCTTCCAACACTAGACCATGATTCTCATCGGTTTTATTTATTGCCCAAAACGCTCTGTTTTTGTGTCGGCTTCGGCTGCCTCTAGGTCAGAAAGATGAACTTTTCCCGCCGCAAAGAGTGATGGCTTGGCGAAGAGCCTTCGTGAATCGAGCGGCATATGGCGCAGGAAGCTCCCACAGCAGGTCGGTAGAGGGCACGGTAGCTGCTGCGGGCTGCCAACTCCTATCGTTCACCATTAGGCGGATTGTAGGTACTTTATCAGTGGTATACACGGTAATGAGACTCACCGGTCCGATGACATCGGGAGCGGCCTCATGCATTTGAAGGGACGCGGGGTCGAGGTCCCCCAAATTAACTTGCCGCCTAGTGTGGTAGGTTTCCTTCCAATTGACTCTCGTGGCGTAGACGAAGGTTACTTGACAGCCGTTCACATCAGGCAGCAGATTTACCCGTTCCTCGGTCATTTGGTCCTGAATCGAATGGAATGTCGTGCCTTCCTCATCGGCGAGCGTATTCTTAATCCACTGCAAGGTCTTCAGGATTTCCGGACTAGTTTTCGGTGAAGGTCGTCTAAGGGGCGAGCCCATAGGAGCCTCGGCGATAATGTCCAGAACATCTGCTACGTCCGCTTTGAGTTGGCCGAGCGGTTCGAAACGTAGCTCTTTGTCTCCTCGCCACATTTGCTCGGCAGGGATATCTTTCCCCACTTCGTGGTTGATATACACGCACTCGTGCTCCGTCATCGGTCCGCCCAGTTTGTCTGGACCATCAAGCCAGGACAGAGTCTCGCGGCAAGTTGCCTCCAGCTCGCGGCCTTCATAATCGATGACGTAGGCACCATGCTGGTACGCACGGATGTGGTAGGAGGGCGTCTTGTGCAACGCAGTTCCAACACCGAGCGAATTCTCTCTCGAGGACGCGGCGTCCGATGGTATCGCGGCCGACGCATCGGGTTTCGCTGGGGTTGGCTCCGGCTCGTCTGTGCTCGCTTCGTTGGGCAGCTGTTGGATCTGAGTAGAGTGCTTGTGCAGCAGGTTCTTCACATCGTTGACGGGAATTGCAAAGTTTAGACTCGCACCGCCTTCGAGATACAGGGTATTTACCCCAACGACCTCACAGAACATGTTGAATAATGGCCCGCCGCTGCTACCGTGAGAAATCGGCGCGGTAGTCTGCAGAAATTTGCCTTCTTCCTCGGTTTTTCTGATTCCGCTCAAGATACCGTTCGAAACTGTTAATTCCAAACCGAGTGGATTGCCAATTGCGACGACGTCTTCACCGACTTCAACTTGGTCAGAGTTGCCGAGTGTAAGCGTTTGGAAGATCTTGCCGTGGACCTTGATGACGGCGAGATCATGAGTTTTATCGATCGCAAGCACTCCGTCGACAGGTAAGACCGTACCGTCTGCGAACTTCACGACAGCAGCGTTGCCGGACGCGATTACGTGGTAGTTCGTCGCGATTGCGCCATCGGAGCTCACCAGAAACCCACTGCCCAACGCAATAGGTTCATCGTTGCTCTCCATGACGATCGTTACGACCGATTCCTTCGCAGACTTCGCAATCGTGGGGATGTCCTTCCGAGGAAGAGCCGATTGCGCGGCGGCGTTCGCGGAAGCGAGTCCGATCAAGAGAAGCATCTTCGGAAGTCTTGTCTTCATCATTCTCACCTTCTGGTTGCGTTAAACCGGAAAAGGGATCATTTAATTTTTGCTTCCCCTCGAGCCCACAGCATGATTGCAATTCCTCATCTCGGGGACATCGCCCGAGCGAATTTCAAGATCGAGGATTACAGGCGGCAGGAATCTTAGCGATAGTACTTTGCCCTAACAGGGCGTAATTCATCCGACACATTTATTTATCTCTTGACACTGAGGTACCTTTATGCTAACATCGGTGGTCGCTCGGAATCGCTGAACCCTCTGTCTTTCCCCGCCAGTCCTCCGCAAGCGACACAAGTAAGTTGTGCGAATTCAGATTTTGTTAGTTGCAACTTCACGTCGCGAGAAGCCTTCCCGGCAATTCCACGCGAATCCCTGCGCGCCAAAAGTCGCCTGGAATCTTCGCCAAAATTTCAGCGACCTTTTGCCGTTAAACCCTGCAAAATCTGTGGCTTGCGCACTCTTTGCACGGCCAAAATTCATTAACTCGCGTAGTGTCAATCAGTTACGTACTAGAAGGGGAGGGGGGAGGCTAGTTTGTCGTGAATACCGCAACTCCATCAAAACGCAGGCCTAAGTCCCGAAAACGCGGCCGTGAAAATGATGCACGCTGCCACCATTTCTCGCGCACTGGACGCCGCTGCCGCCTGCCCAGCGTCGGCCGGCTCGCCTTCTGCCGGATTCACGCCGATCAAGACCGCGACTTCGTCGCGGCCGCGCTCGGACGGAGGCTCCGCCGGGGCACTCCCGGCAGCATCATCAAAGCCCGGCGCAAGCTGGTGCGCTACATCGTGCAGCGCCGCATCGGCGCGTCGCACGCTCCTGTGCTCCTTCACCTATGCGATATGCTTCTCGCTTCCGCTCGCCGCTTGCAGCGAAAACCCGGCACGCAGCCCGCGCGCCATTTTGGTGGTTGACCCTGCGCCCGTGAATTGAGGAAAATTGAGACTGCGACTCTTGAGTGTTAGTGTTATCGCTTCAACGCCTGCGCGGAACGCCCGCGGCGAGCCGAACTAAAGGATTCCATTTCCATGCCAAATCACTCGATTCCCGAACTTGTGCCGCCCACCCGGCTGATGATGACTCCCGGCCCCTCGTCGGTGGACCCGCGCGTCTATCGCGCGATGAGCACGCCGCTCGTCGGCCATCTCGATCCCTGGTTTAACGAAGTGCTCGTGCCGGACGTGCAGGACCTGCTGCGCCGCGTCTATCAGACCGATAACCGGATTACGTTTCCGATTTCCGCTTCGGGCTCGGGCGGAATTGAAGCTTCGGTCTTGAATCCGTTGGAATCGGGCGACGAAGCAATCGTCTGCGTGAACGGATGGTTTTCGCAGCGCATGGCGGAAATTGCCGACCGCACTGGCGCGAAGGTCACGCGCGTCGAATGCCCGTACGGGCGCCCGGTGGATCTGGATGATGTGCGCCGCGCGGCCAAGGGCCGAAAGATCAAGCTGCTCGGGCTCGCTCATGGCGAAACATCAACGGGCGTCGTGCAGCGGCTCGACGATTTTCGTGCCGTCGCGGATGAGATCGGCGCGCTGCTCGTC
>DASTCZ010000291.1:0-2555 GCA_035710585.1 Candidatus Acidiferrales bacterium
GCTCGACCGGCTGCATCGCACGCAGATTTACGTCACTCGCGGCCTCGGCACTGTGGTTCTTCCATTCCGCTACCGATGCCCCGCTGAGATCACGCAGATCGAGCTTCGCCCGGACCGCCGCGGCGATTCCGAGCCTGTTTCGGCCGCCACGCTGGCCAGTTCGCAACTCTCTTCTTTGGGTACTCCGCACGCCGTCTGTTCCGATTGACCTCGCGCATGCGCGTGGTTGATCTCATGCGGCGAAAGCGCGATTCCGGCCGGCTCTCCGACGAAGAAATCCAGTTCCTCATCCGCGAATACACCGCGGGCTCGATTCCCGATTACCAGATGGCCGCGTTCCTGATGGCTGCGTGGATCCGAGGGTTCGATCCCGCTGAACTCGCCGCGCTTACCGAAGCAATGCTCCGCTCCGGAGAAGTAATCGATCTCTCTGATCTTCCCGCGAAAAAAGTGGATAAGCACTCGACCGGCGGCGTAGGCGACAAGACTTCATTGATCATTGCGCCGATCGTCGCGGCCGGCGGGCTTTACGTCCCGATGATCAGCGGGCGAGGGCTCGGACACACGGGCGGCACGCTCGATAAGCTCGAATCCATTCCCGGCTTCAGCGTGAATCTCTCGCTCGAAAAATTCCGCGCCGTGCTGCGCGCCTGCGGTTGCGCCATGATCGGTCAGACCGATGAAATAGCGCCCGCGGACAAAAAAATCTACGCGTTGCGCGACGTCACCGGCACGATCGAAAGCCCACCGCTGATCTGCGCTTCGATCATGAGCAAAAAGCTCGCCGAAGGAATCGACGCGCTGGTCCTCGACGTGAAAACCGGCTCCGGCGCCTTCATGAAAAAAATCGAAGACGCGGAATACCTCGCCAGGCTGATGGTCGAGACCGGCAAGCGCATGGGCAAAAAAGTTGTCGCGCTGATCACAGACATGGAGCAGCCGCTCGGCCGTACCGCCGGAAACGCCATAGAGGTCGTCGAATGCCTTGAAGTTCTCTCCGGCGCCGGGGTCGCGGATCTTCGCGAACTCTGCCTTGAACTTTCCAGCTGGATGTTTCTGCTCGGCGGCCGCGTGGCGGCTCGCGAAGAGGGGCGCAAACTCACCCAGGAAATGATTGCATCGGGGCGCGCCCGTGATACATTCCGCGAGATTATCCGGCAGCAGGGTGGGGATGTACGCGTCGTCGATGAGCCGGCGCGTCTTGCGCGTGCGAAGTGCAGGCACGATGTGGTCGCGCCGCGTGCGGGCTATCTCGCGGGTGTGGAATGCGAACGGCTCGGCGTTGCGTGCGTCGTGCTGGGCGGCGGACGCGAGAAAAAAGAGGACGCCATCGACCCGGCCGTCGGCATCGAGTTTCATCATCGGCTTGGGGATACAGTCGAACGCGGTGCGCCGCTCGCGACTTTGCACTACAACTCGGACGCCCGGTTTGAGGAAGCCCGCTCGCTCGTCGAATCCAGCTATCGCATCGCGGACGAGAGACCGGCTCCGCGGCCGCTGGTCCACAAAGTTATCGGCGACTGATTCGATTTCGGATTTGCTGTCGTAGGGGCGAAGTTTACCTTCGCCCGTTTCCGCGTCATGTTTCACGCCTCACAGGAGGCCAACGCATGGCTCGATTCACCGGCTTGCTTGGAATTGCGGTCGTGCTCCTTCTCGCCTGGCTGCTCTCCACAAATCGCCGCGCCATCAAACTTCGCACCATCGCCTGGGGACTCGGCCTGCAACTTCTCTTCGCCGTGTTCGTTCTGAAATTCGAATTCGGCCGCAACATGTTCTCGATCGCGGGTGACGCCGTCAAAAAGCTTCTCGACTATGCGTTCTACGGCTCCGAATTTGTGTTCGGTCCGCTCGGCGCGAAAGCTTCCAACGTCGGTTTCATCTTCGCCTTCCAAGTGCTGCCGACAATTATTTTCATCGCCGCGTTCTTCGCGCTCCTCTATTACCTCGGCATCATGCAACTGATAATTCGGGCTGCGGCGTGGATTATGGCGCGGGTGATGGGTGCGAGCGGGGCGGAATCGTTGAATGTTGCCGCGAGCATTTTCATGGGCCAGACCGAAGCGCCGCTCACCATCCGCCCATTTCTGCCCGAGCTCACGCGTTCGGAATTGATGACGGTTATGACCAGCGGAATGGCGCACGTGTCCGGCGGCATCATGGCTGCGTATATTGCGTTTGGCGTGGAAGCAAAACATCTGCTCACGGCCGTGATCATGACCGCGCCGGGCACGCTGCTCATGGCGAAGATGATCGTGCCGGAAACTGAGACCGCCGTGACCGCCGGCAAAGTCACCATGCCCGAAGGCGACGAACACAAAGACGACAATTTCCTCGCTGCTATTTCGCGCGGCACCACGGACGGACTCAACCTCGCGATCAACGTTGGCGCGATGCTCATCTCATTCATCGCGCTCATCTACCTCACCAATGGAATCATGGGCGGGATTCACAATCACATCGGCTGGTTTCCGTCGTCGCTGCAGCAGGTTTTCGGCTGGATTTTCGCGCCCGTCGCGTGGGTGATCGGCGTGCCGTGGCACGATGCAGGCGCC
>DASTCZ010000292.1:0-39917 GCA_035710585.1 Candidatus Acidiferrales bacterium
GACTAAGTTAAGCGTTTACAGCTGATTCGGCGCGTACTATATTTTCCTTCCCTGCCCCACCCGACCCGCGGCAGCTCAGCCTGCGGCTCACTTTGTGGCATCCCGAGGAGGCGTCCCATGTGGCGCAAACGCGAAGAACCTAAGCAGTCTCAACCGATTTCTACGGCTCCTGCGTCCCAGCCGCCAGCCCCTCCAACGTCTGCTCAACCAGTTGCCGCTGCGCATGACGGGCCATTCCCAATGTCGCCGTCGCAGCCCGCGCCGCAAACGGTAGCGGCTGTGCCCCAGCCAACTGCGTCGGCGGTTCGCGCTCCTGAGCGCTCAGCCAGTGTGATTAGCAAGGGTCTTTCTGTAAGCGGCGAGATCACGGGCAGCGAGGATTTACAGGTCGATGGCGAACTTCGTGGCACGCTTAAGATGGGAGGGGCGCGCGTTACCATCACACCGGAAGGTAGATCTTCCGCCATGATTGAAGCGCGGGAAGTGGTGATCCGCGGCAACATGAATGGAAATACTCGCGCCACCGAACGCGTTGTCGTCGGCAGTAGCGGAGTGTGGCAAGGTGATGCCGTTGCTCCCCGCCTGATGATCGAGGAAGGCGCGATCATTCACGGAAAGTTCGAAGTCGCGCAGCCGAAGGAGTCGAAGCGAGGAAATCAGACTTCTTCAGCGTCTGAGCGCGAGGAATTGGTAACAAATCGAGTGGGCGCGAATTAGATTGCACTCGCCGGAGTTCACTAGATGAGCCTGCTCAATCGCTGGAAGTCGAGCTCGACGAGCGTACCCGCTCCGCCGTCCGGTAGCCGGGCTCGCGTTGAGGGGGCATCTCCGGCTGCAATCGAGGCCCAAGCCGCCGGAAAGAACACGCGTGCATGCAATAGTCTCAAGGATTTTCTATGGCATCTCGGCGGAATAGGCCACGGCAATCTGCTCGATCTGGGCCCCGCCTGGCAAACATCCATTCAGTTTTTCGGAGATCGCGGGTTCAAGGTCTTTAGCGAGGATTTGCTCACAGGTTGGAAATTCTTTCTGCGTGAACAAGAAAATCGCGACCTGTCGCTTTCGCCGTCAGATGAACGGCCCACCAGGGATTCTTTGGCGAAGAAATTTCTCGAATCCAACTTGCAGTACAAGCCCGACACGTTTGATGCGGTGGTGCTATGGGACTTGTTTGATTACATGGACCCCGATACTACCAAGTGCGCTGCAGACCGAATCGCGAGCCTGCTCCGCGAGGGCGGCGCCGTTTTGGCGTTATTTCACACGAAGCTTCCCGAGCAGTTCCGGCGCTATCGCGTTCTCGATGAAACGACGCTGGAAGTTTTGCCTGCTCCCTCGTTGGTTCCCTTTTCTCGCGTCTTTCAGAACCGCGAGATGATGGATTTATTTTCGGGATTCCATTCCTCGAAAACGTACTTGGGCCGCGATCAGATCCGCGAAGCTCTATTCGTGAAGTAGCCCCGAGGAAGAATTTCGCGGGCACTGAACGCCCGGTTCCTTCTCATTTTCCTCGCTGCATTTTCCTCATTTTGCGCTTGCATTCGTTCTTTCAGGGGCGTAGGTAAGAAGTAGTGGTTCGGTATTTAGGAGGAATATTTTGACTCCGCCGGACTCAAAACACAGTTTTTGAGTGAAATCACACCGCGCATGCGGTGCGTTGCCTGTAGGCCGAGCGCCTCAGGCCGCAAAAACGGTAAAACGGGGAGCTGCCAGGCTCCCCGTTTTGCTTTCGAGAGGGTGAAGAGGCCGTCGCGGCAAAAATCCGCGTCAGCTATTACCGGCAGTTGTCTTAAGGCCGGAAAGACTCCGAATTACCTGGCGCTGCTGACTGATTACGCTCGCTTGCCATACCACGCCCCAGAGCAAGAAGCTCATCACGACCACGGCAAAGACAAGCGCGATACTCAATTGCGATTCCGATGCTGGAACAGAGAGGCGACGGATCATTGCACGCATCTAAATGCCCCCAAGTGGCAAGCGCCCTAAAAGCGGCAGCCCCCACGGCTGCCCACGCCGTCTCCGGCGCTGCAAGACTATCGGCACGCACAGTGCCATGTATTCAGACTGCCGGAAATACCATAAATGCTTTAATTTCAGCCAGATGACCATTTCACGTCGGGGCCGCCTTTCACTTGTGGGCAAAAGTTTTCCTCTTACTACCGCCGAACTGGCCGCCGCTGCGTTGGGTTCACATCGCCGAATTGACTCCGGCCCATGTTTCGGGTCACGATGCGTTGCTGAATCGGCGCTCGCCAACGGGGGAAGCAATGCTGGAAAAAATTGCATGGGAAAAGGTTGACCGGGAAGATTTGAACCCGCTGATCGCACGGCGGATGCTCAACAGCAAAAGCGCCACCGTCGCACGCATAGCATTGAAGAAGGGTGCCGTCGTACCGAGGCACTCTCACCACAATGAGCAATTCACCCTCATTTTGGGCGGCGCCCTGAAATTCACCCTCGACGATGGCGAATTGACCGTGCGCGCTGGTGAGGTCCTCTTTATCCCTTCCGGCGTTCCGCATGCCGCGGAGGCGGTCGAGGACACAGATGATCTCGACATCTTCACTCCCCCGCGCGAAGACTGGATTAACAAAACTGACGATTATCTTAGAGGCGGCGCCCAGCGCTGACTTGAGCGCCGTTTCGGTGCGATGGATCTTGGATTAAAAAATCGCGTTGCAATCGTCGCCGCCGCGAGTAAAGGCTTGGGGCGCGCGGTTGCAACGGAGCTTGTCCGAGAAGGCGCTTCGGTGGCAATTTGCGCTCGAAGCGAGAAAAATCTCGCCGACGCGGCCGAGAAAATTCGGAGCGAGACCGGCAAGGACGTCCTTACCTGGCCCGCCGATGTTTCCAATCCGGAAGCCATCCGCGAATTTGTCGAGGCCGTGGATGCCGAATACGGTCGCGTCGATATTTGCGTCACCAATGCCGGTGGCCCGCCCGCGAAACCTTTCCTCGAAGTTTCTTCCCAGGAATGGCGCGATACCATCGACCAACTCCTGATGAGTACCGTCGCGTTCGCGCGCGAAGTCTTACCGCGGATGAAAAAGCATCAGTGGGGCAGATTCATCACTATCACTTCGATCAGCGTGAAGCAGCCGATCGACGGCCTGTTGCTCAGCAATTCTGTACGCGCTGGAATCGCCGGATTGGCCCGCACGCTGGCAAACGAATTCGGCCCTTTCGGCATCACCGTTAATAATGTCTGCCCGGGATATACGCTCACCGAGCGCCTCGACGAGCTTGCCGAATCGGCCGCCCATGCGTCCGGAGCAAATCGCGAATCGATTTATGCGAAGTGGACCGCCGGCACTCCGCTGGGACGCCTCGGTAAACCCGAGGAGTTCGCAGCCGTGGTCGCTTTCCTCGCGTCCGAGCGCGCGAGCTACGTTAACGGCACCTCGATTGCCGTCGATGGAGGTATGGTTCGAAGCCTGTTGTGACGCTCGGAGTTATACTTCTAGTCCGTCAGACCACATTCTCCGTCGGGGATTTTAATGTCGCGTATCTTTCGTTATCGCTTAGTTGTATCTCTTGCGGCGTTATTCGCCGTCATGTTCATGGCCGCTGCCGCCGGCCGCGGCGATGAGCCGTACGCACGCACACGCGACTACGACCTTCAGCACGTTCGCACTTCGCTGAGATTTGATCTCGATCAGCGGCGAATCATCGGCGACACCGTTCAGAACCTTGTTGCCCTACGCGATGGCGTCTCGAAATATTCGTTCGATTCCGTCGGTCTGCAGATTGAAGGCGTGGTCGTCAACGGCAGCCAAGCGAAATTCGAGACCACGGATTCGAAGTTGATCGCAACCCTGCCGCGCGCCTCACGTACGGGGGACAAATACGAATTCAACATTCACTACTCAGGCCAGCCAAAGCGGGGCATCTATTTCGTTCTACCGGATAAGAACTATCCCAATCGCCCGGCGGAGATTTGGACACAAGGCGAAGCCGAGGACACGCGATACTACATTCCGATCTACGACTATCCGAACGACCGCACCACCTCGGAAATGATTGCGACCGTGCCCAAGAATTGGCTTACGGTCTCCAACGGCAAGCTCACGCAGGTAACCGAGAATCCCGACGGCACAAAAACGTGGCACTGGGAACAAGACAAGCCGCTCTCAACCTATTTGATTTCACTCGTCGCCGGCCAGTTCGATGAAGTCCGCGAAACCTGGCGCGGAATCCCCGTCACCTATGAAGTTCCGCGCGGCCGCTCGGCGACGATTCAGCCCACATTCGCGCGAACGAAAGAAATGCTTGATCTGTTCGCGGACAAGCTCGGAATTCCATACCCGTGGGATCAGTATGCACAGGTCAACGTCGATGAATTCGTTGAAGGCGGGATGGAAAATACCAGCGCGACGACTCTTACGGCGGGCGAACTTCTCGATCCGCGGCTCGCTCCAGAAACGCATGAAGGCACCGACTACTTAATCTCTCACGAAATGTTTCATCAGTGGTTCGGCGATCTCGTGACCTGCAACGATTGGGCAAACCTTTGGCTGAATGAAGGCTTCGCAACGTTCGCCGAATTCTGGTGGGAGGAACATCAGTACGGCGCCGATGAAGCTGCGTACACGCGATGGAAAGATGCCCGCGGCTGGATGGCCAACAACAGGATGTACACCGTTCCCATCGTCACGCGCGATTTCACCGACTCCATGGAACTGGAACCAAATATCTACGACAAGGCTGGGCTGGTCATCCAGATGTTGCGGGAGCGGATGGGCGACGCCGCGTTTTTCCGGTCTCTGCACGCGTACCTGGAGACAAATCGCGATCGCAACGTCGTGACGAGCGATCTGGTGAAGGCCATCGACGATACGACGGCGATGAATTTCGATCAGTTTTTCGACGAGTGGATTTATGGTGCCGGCGCTCCGAGATTTCGCGTGCAATCGAGTTACGACGCCGAGAATCACCAGATCAAGCTTCGCGTGGAGCAACTGCAAAAGCGCGAAGGCGCCGTACACATCTTTCACGTTCCCGTCGAAGTCGAAGTCGCCTTGCGTGGAACTGCCCCGGTTACGTATTCAATTAATGTGAGCAGATCGGACGAGACGTTTACTCTTCCCGCGGCCGCGGAACCGGTGATGGTGATTTTCGATAAAGGCGAAAAAATTCTCGACACAGTCGAGATGGAAAAGCCGCCAACCGAATGGATTTATCAGTTGCAGCACGCCGAAGCCGTCGGGAACAGGTTGGATGCAGCCGTAGCTCTGGGCAATTACGGGAGCGACGATTCCGCGATCACCGCTCTGGGTCTCGCAGCGCGCCAGGACGCATTCTGGGGCGTGCGGGTGGAAGCGTTGCACGCACTGGGAAAAATCGGATCGGCGCCGGCGGGTGAAAAAATCCTGGATGCGCTTTCTTCTGACCCGCCCGTTTGGGTCCGAGAAGTGATCGTCAATCAATTGGCCCGATTCCCGAATGTCCCAACCGCGGCGCAGAAAATTTCCGATATCTACCGCACGGACGCTTCTTTTCGCGTGCGCGCTGCGGCGCTCGTCAGCATGGCACAACTCAAATCGCCCGAAGCTTTCGAGACATTGCGGTCCGCGCTGGATACGGACGCTCCACGCGCGATGCTGAGAAACGCCGCTCTTCGGGGCTTTGGCGCACTAGGCGAGGAGCGTGCATTGCCGATCGTCTCTGATTGGGCGCAACCCGGAAAACCTCTGGCTTCGCGCCCTGCGGCGATCGGAAGTCTCGCTCGACTCGCACTATCGAATCGCGAAGTCGAATCGCAATTGCTTGCCTACGTCTCCGAACCCTACCCGGGCGTTCGCCAAGCCGCGCTCCGCAGCCTCGGGTTGCGCGGAGACCCCTCCGCAATCGCTCCGCTTGAGGCATTGCTTCGCAGCGGCACGTTTGAAGGCGACGACGAATCCCTGGCGACAAGTATTGTCCAACGCTTGAAGATGGCGAGCCGCCCGACCGGCAATTAGCGCGCTGCGTTGGCGGCGGCCTGCGGAGCGGAGAGCAACACGCACAAATCGCGCAAGTTGTTTTCCGTTCTTCGGATTTGCGAAATCGTTTAGGTCGAGGCTCGTGGCACGGGCACGGCTCAACGTTTCACCGTTCGCAAATTCCGGCGAGTGTTTGCAGGAAAATTCGGCGGGCAGCAGTTTTCGGGTCCGGAATGGCGCGCACGGTGGTTCCGCTTCAGATGGCTGCCAGCGCCATCGCGCCTGCGCGCGCCACGTCTACGTCTTCTGCTTCTGTGCCGTTGCTCACTCCGATCGCCCCGACGATTTGGTCGTCTACAATGAGCGGAACTCCGCCGCGGATCGGAGTTTGCTTCGCACCGCTGCCGATCGCGAGAGCAAGCGATAACACCACATCCGCGTTGTCGCCGCTCAATGAGCGGTCTGTCGGCTTCCTGCGAATCGCGCTCGCGTGCGCTTTCAGGATCGCGATCTGCACGGACGATAGCTTCGCGCCGTCCATACGCAGAAACGCTAGCAGGTGGCCTCCATCGTCGACGACCGCTATATTCATCGGCACGCGAATATCGATCGCTCTGCGCTCCGCGGCGGCAAGAACCGCCTTCGCACCCTCGAGGGTCAGCCTGGTGGTGTTGCGCGTGACGTAGTTCGTTGCTTCGGGCGTCAAGTCGCGCTTCATTTTTTTGGCGAGCTCCGGATTCAACGCGTTCGGCGGTTTGCGTCCCTCAAAAGCTTCGGTCACATTCTACGCCGCAAATAAAATTTCAGGGCGCGAGAGTAACACAACTGCGCGGCGGATAAGGCCACACTTGCTGGCGCGACTCGATGTATATTTGGCGGTCGCAAATCGGCTTCAGGCAGATTCGTTCGGGAGGCAAAGAATGATTCCGATCACCTGGCGTTCATTTCGTCTTATTGTCTTTATGGCGGTAACGCTCTGCGTTGTGCTCGGTACGTCAGCGCAAGTCAATAATGATTTATATTCGGGCCTGCAGTGGCGAAACGTGGGCCCGTATCACGGCGGACGCATCGCCGCCGTCACTGGAGTGATCGGTGAACCCGGCACTTTCTATGTCGGCCTGCCGCAGGGCGGCATCTGGAAGACCACCAGCGGCGGCATGACGTGGTACCCAATCTTCGATCAAGTCACGGAAGTAGACAGCATCGGAGCGATTCAGGTTGCTCCCTCAGACCCCAACATTATTTACGCGGGCAGCGGTGACGTGGTCTCGAATCCCAACACTGGCACCAACGGCAACGGGATGTACAAGTCCACCGACGCCGGCAAAACCTGGTCACACATCGGACTCGAGGGCACTACCAGAATTCCCAAGATCGTCGTCGATCCCAAGAATCCCAACATCGTGATCGCCATCGCGATGGGCGGGCCCACAGGCACGCAGCGCGGCATCTTTCGCACCGAAAACGGCGGCCAGAGTTGGACCAACGTGTTGCATCCTGACGATCAGACCGGCGGACGCGATCTTTCGTCTCCATTCGACGATCCGAACGTGATCTTCGCAACGACTGAAGCCGAAACCGGCACCGCGCCCGCAGGACGCGGCGGCGCAGCTGCAGGCCCCACCCACACAAAACTCTACAAGTCGCTCGACGAAGGCAAGACCTGGACCGAAATCACCTCGAACCCGCTAACCGCCGGCCGCATCGGTGTAGCAGTTGCTATGCACACGCACGGCCAGCGAATTTATCTCGTCGGCGCCGCCCAACAGAATAGCTCCGGCCTTTTCCGCTCCGACGACCAGGGCGCTACGTGGAAGCACATGGCCGACGACGACACTCGCATTTCCGGCAGGGACTACATCTGCGGCGTGTGGGTGGACTCACAAAATCCCGACGTCATTTACACGCTCAGCACCGCCGCATACAAATCCACCGACGGAGGCCAGACGTTCATTCCCTTCAAAGGCGCTCCCGGCGGCGAAGACATGCACGACATCTGGATCGATCCCACCGATGGCAAACGCATGCTCTTCGGAGTGGATCAGGGAGCGGCAGTCACCTTTGATGGCGGGCTGGCGTGGAGCAGCTATTACGCGTTGCCGGTCGCGCAGGTCTACCACATCTCCACGGACAATCGTTATCCCTACTGGGTGATGGCGTCGCAGCAGGATACCGGAGCGGTGATGACCCGCACCCGCGGCGATGTTGGCACCATTTCAGAAGTCGACTGGATGCCGCTTCCTTCATCCGAATTCGGCACGCTTACCGCCGATCCTCTCAATCCGAACATTGTGTACGGCTTAGGCTACGGCGCAGCAGGCGGAGGCGGCAGCCTGGTAAAGATAAACTTGGGCACGGGTCAATGGGAAAACACAGCTCCGAACTTTGGTGTGGACGGAACTAAGTACCGTTCAAACCGGGATGCATGGCGAAGGATTGATCCTTTCGATGCGCACACGATCTACACAGACATGCAGTGCCTTATGGTTTCGCGCGATATGGCGCACTCATGGAAGTCCTTCAGTCCCGATCTGACGGCAGAGAAGGGCAAGCCGGCAGTTGCGTGCGGCACACCCGCGCCAACGCCGGCTGAAGCTCCTGCTGCTGCAGGTCCGGGCGGCGGACGCGGTCCCACACCGCCCTCGATCAACGATTTTTCGGTCTCCACGGTTCGCAAGGGCGTTTTCTGGACCGTGAGCAGCAACGGCCAAATCTACAACTCGATGGACAACGGCGCGCACTGGAACAATGTGACCAACATTCCCGAAGCCGCTACCATCAGCTTCAACACCATCGAAGCGGGCCACGGGGACGCCAACACTGCTTATCTCTCAGGCCGCGAGGCTGGCGGCGGACGGGGTACCGTACAGGGCCCCAGCATCCCCGGTGCGACTAACCCGTTGATATGGCGCACTCACGACGCCGGCAAGACTTGGACGAAGATCGTCAACGGCTTGCCCACTGGCGAGCCCACTGGAAGCTGGGTCAACGTCGTTCGCGAAGATCCAAAGCAGAAGGGCTTGCTGTTCGCCGGGACTGAAACCACGGTTTTTGTCTCGTTTGACGACGGCGACAATTGGCAATCGCTTCGCCAGAATCTTCCCAGCACTTCAATTCGCGACATGGTATTTCACACCGACAACCACATGAGCGATCTGGTGATCGGAACTTACGGTCGCGGCTTTTACGTCCTCGACGACACCACTCCTCTGCGCGAAATTGCCGCCAAGTCGCAGGCGATCGCTGCGGCTCCCGTCTACTTCTTCAAGCCGGGCGATGCCATCCGTTCGCGCGTCAGCGACAATTGGGACCAGCCGCTCAATCCTGAATTGCCGCACGCGCCCAATCCACCCTACGGCGCAATTTTGTATTACCGCCTGAGCCGTCCACCTTCTGGCGAGATCAAGCTTCAAGTGTTCGACTCGGGCGGAAATCTTGTCCGCACGATGTCGAGTATTCCACCGGCTCTTCCCGATCGATGGCCCTACCCGGAATATTGGGTCGCCAAAGGTTCGGATCTCGCTTTGCCCACGAGAGTCGGAACGAATCGCACGAATTGGGATTTGCGTTATGACGATCCTCCGGCATTCAACTTCGACCTCGAAAACCAGATGAACGTCGCGCCCGGCGGGTTTGTCACTCCGGGTCCGCACGGCCCGCAAGTAATTCCCGGCGTCTACACACTCAAGCTCATCGTCGAAGGCCAGACGTATACGCAGACCGTCACCATCCACAACGATCCGCGCGTCGGCGAAAGCCCCAGAGTCATGGCCGATCTGCGCGCCAAAAATAAATTGATGCTGCTCGCATACCAGGGAGCCAAAGACTCCAATGCCGGAAACTCAGAAGTCTTGGCCGTGCGCCGCCAAGTGACTTCGCTCAGCGGGAATCAGCTTCCGGACGATGTCGCTAAGGCGACGAAAGACATCGACGTCAAGCTCGCAACTTTCGGCGGCATTGTTGCCGGACGTGGGGGGCGCGGAGGAGGCGGTTTCGGCGGCGGTGGCGGACGCGGACGCGGCGAAGCACCCGCTCCCAACGCGATCAAGGCGTTCAACACGCTCAACGGCAGCTTCAACGCGCTCGTGAGCACTTCTCAGGTCGGCATCGACGAGGCGCCCACGCAGGCGCAGATTGATACCTGGGAAGCTTCGTGTAAGGACTACAACACGACCGTTGCGGCCTGGAAGAAAATGCAGTCGCGGGATTTGACCGCATTCAATACGCTGCTCAGCAAAAGCCATCTGAACCCGATCGAAGTCGCGCCGACCGCGCTTACCGATCCGCCGTGCGCTTTCGCCGCTCCGCCGGCGGCGAAGGTCGCTGCCAAAAATTAGCTTTCGCTCTTCGCGGCAGATTGGAGAGCTCTGCCCGGCCGCAACGATCGTGTTGCGGCCGTTGGCCCCGCTGCCGCACTGCGCTAGAATGCGCCCAATCCATGCATGGGTAAGAAATGGCTCTGACCGCGGGAAACCGCCTGGGTACATACGAAATCGTCTGTCCGCTCGGCGCAGGCGGCATGGGCGAAGTCTATCGCGCACGCGACACGCGGCTTGGCCGTGACGTCGCCCTTAAAGTACTTCCCGCAGCGTTCGCCGCAGACTCTGAACGCCTCGCACGCTTCGAGCAGGAAGCGAAATGCCTGGCCTCGCTGAACCACCCGCACATCGCCTGCATTTACGGAGTAGAAGAATCCACCGGCGCGCCCGCTATTGTCATGGAACTGGTCGAAGGACCGACGCTCGCCGACCGCATCCGCAAAGGCCCGATCCCCATCGACGAAGCGCTGCCCATCGCGCGCCAAATCGCCGACGCACTCGAATACGCCCACGAACGCGGCATCATCCATCGCGACCTAAAACCTGCGAATATCAAGATCACTCCAGATGACGCCGCCAAAGTACTCGACTTTGGTCTCGCCAAGGCGCTCGACGACACGCCCGCCGAGACTGTCGATCTCGCCCACTCGCCCACGCTTACTGGCATGGCAACGCAAGCTGGCATCATTCTCGGAACGGCGGGCTACATGTCGCCGGAGCAAGCCAGGGGCAAGTCCGTTGACCGCCGCGCCGATATTTGGTCGTTCGGATGTGTGTTGTTCGAAATGCTCACTGGCAGGCAGGCCTTTCGCGGGGAAACGGTCACGGACACGCTGGCCGCGATACTCAAATCCGAACCCGATTGGTCCCAGCTTCCTGCGGCAACGTCCGCGCACGTTCGCGTCATGTTGCGCCGTTGCTTGCAAAAAGATCCCCGTCAGCGTCTTCGCGACATCGGCGACGCCCGCATTTCGCTGGAAGAAGTGATCGCTGGGTCGTCAGAATTATTCACCTCAGCCGGTGTTTCGTTTCCCGTGGGGCGGCGCATTTTTCCGTGGGCTTTGGCCGGATTGTTTGCCGCGCTATCGGCCGCGGGCCTCATCGCCTGGAGGTTTGGCGCATCGGCTTCGCGTCGTCCCATGCATTTCCGCGCCGTGACGAATCTCGAGGGCGTGCAGGCCGAGCCCGCAATTTCGCCTGACGGCCGCTCCGTTGCGTTCCTCTCCAATCGCGGCGGCGACTTCAATCTCTACGTCGGGCTGCTCAGTGGCGGAGATCTTGTCCAGGTGACTCACGATTCCAACCTCAAAGCTGGTCCAGCGTGGTCCCCTGATGGCGCCACATTGGCGTTCTCGCGCATGAACTCGTCTGGGACTTGGGACATCTGGGAAACCCCCTCTCTCGGTGGAACTTCGCGCCGGGTGATCCAAAACGCAAACGACGCCGCGTGGTCGCCAGATGGAACGCAGCTGGCCTATGCCAACGGCGAAGATCACGGAATTTGGGTGGCGGGCGCCTCGGGCGAAAATGCGCACCGCATTACGATGCCGGACGGCAAGGCCGGAAACTGGCGTTACACTGAGCCGCGCTTTTCCCCCGATGGCGGAAAGATCGCGTTTTCGTCACGCGGCAATGGCCCGTATGGCGAATTGAATGTCTTCGATCTTCGCAGCGGCAATTTGCACGCGATAACTTCGGATGGAGCTCTGGCGCTTTCGCCGGTTTGGTCTCCGGATGGACGATTCATTTATTTCGGGTCAAGCCGGGGCGGCACCATGAACATCTGGAAAATCGCAGCAACCGGCGGCGATAAGGAACAGATCACCTCCGGTCAGGGCGACGACGCGCAACTGGACCTTTCTCAGGATGGCAACAAGATCGTCTTTTCAACCTGGCGCCAGAAAATAAACCTCACAGAAATTGATCTAGCTGGAAAGCCTGGTGCGCCGAGCTCTCGGATGCTCCCGATGGATCCTGGCCGCAATCAGGTTGGCCCCAGCTACTCGTCCGATGGAAAATATCTGGCGTATTTTTCAAACCTCAAAGGAGCGGAGAGAGAAAGCATCTGGGTGTCGAATGCGGACGGATCAAATCCTGTGCTTCTGGTCCGAGATGATCGCGTCAATGTATTTCCGCGGTGGACACCCGACGGCCAGCACGTGTTATACGAATCGGAAGCAGAAGTCAGCGTGCCCAATGAACTTCGCAGCGTTGGCGTTTCAGGAGGCGTGCCGCAGAAAGTGCTCGGCAATCAGCCCGATCGTTATTTCGACGTCGGGACCGATGGACGTGTGCTTTTTAGATCCGGCGGCGGACCAGTAGATGCTTTTGACCCGCGAACCGGCGCCACGGAAACGCTCGGGAATATTCATGACGACGTGCGCTGGGCGCCGATTCTCTGGTCGCCCGACCAGAGGCAAGTCGCCTACGTCGTGGCTTCCATAAAGGAAGACGATCCCAACGCCGGGCTGTGGGTTACAGATTTCAAAAGCTCCCCACGCCAGATTTTCCGTGGCTGGGCCGACTGGTGGATCGCGCGCGGGCCGAACGAACAGATTTACTTCGTCAAGGGCCGCCCCGACTTGAAAGGCGAGCTCTGGAAAGTTGGCTGGAATGGCGGAAACCTAGCCTCAACTTCCGCCACCGCTCGCATGACCTACTCGTATTGGGTTGACCCGTCGCATAATTCGCAAGATCACTTCGCGGTCTCCCCTGACGGCCGCTTCATCGTCGTCGAAACTCAGACCTTCGTCGAAGCCAACATTGACCTGATTGAAAACATCCGCTGACGTATTTCGCTCGAGCGCTGCCGAATGTGAAATTCCCTAGCGTGCACCGGATTCCTGATTTTAGGGGATGACAACGAGGCGGCGGGAACGATCGGGGCGCGACCAAGCTTCCTCGATTTCCGTAAGGGGGACCGTTTGCGTTTCGATGCGTAGTAGGCCAGCGGCGGCCCAGTCCATCACCTGCTTCATCGCGGTCGCGAGCGCATCACGTGGAGGTATGCCAGCGGTGCCGCGAATCGTGAGCGCACGGCTTCGGAGAACAGCTGCAGGAAGCGAGATAACCGGAGCGGCGCTTTCGCCGACCTGAATTAGGCGGGTCTCAGAGCCAATCGACATAAATTCGGATTGCGTCATGGCGGCGAGGAAGGCCTCGGTCGGCTTTCCCCAAACGTAGTCGATGACCACGTTGAATCCTTCTTTGCCGGACTCGCGGCTGAAGGACTTCTGGAGCTGATCTTCGGTCTGATCGAGCTGGATGGTCGCATCAGCTCCCAGTTCGCGAAGGTTGTTGAGAGCTTCGGGGTTGCGGCCGCCAGCGACGATGCTGGACGCGCCCAGCAACTTCGCGATTTGCACCGCGAGTTTGCCCGCGATCCCGGTCGCGCCGAGAATCAGCACTCTCTCGCCCTGTACCAGCTTGGCGTTTTGCGTCAGCACCAAGTATGCAGAAATGCCGGGATTGGGCAGCGCCGCGGCGGTCGCGTCGTCGATCGAGGGTGGAAGGGAGAAGCAGAATGCACGGGGAGCAACAGTGCGCTCCGCCATCGCGCCAAAAGGTTTTCGCGGACCGCCGAAGAATACGCGCGTGCCGTCTTCCAGTTCGCCGACGCCATCCAGCCCGCAAATGGCGGGGAACTCTTTGGGACTGGCGTAATGCGAGCCAGCAGCCATTTGTTTTTCGACGGATTTCAGCGAAGCGGCGCGGACGCGGATCAGCGCTTCTCCGTCCTGCGCGGTCGGCTCCGCAAAGTCTTCGCACCGCGGTGTGACTCCGAGTCTGTGTAGTACCGCTGCTTTCATGGTGCTTCCCCGCCGTCGCCCCTTTCGATGCTTCTAAGTTGAGAGCATACCCGAAGTGCCGGTGCCCATGCGTGGCGGAGACCAAGTGGCTAGCGAGGTGTACCAATCCCCAGCTCTGTAGCCATGCACGTTCACTCGTTGACGGGTGCAAGTGCCGCGCCTATATTGAAGTTGTCTCGAATATTCTTGCCACCCGCCAACGTGGATCGACGCTTCATACGCGACTTAACGGGCGCTCTCGGGTCTCAAGCTGTTCTCTCCGCACCCGAGGACATGCTTCTCTATGATTACGACGGGTCGGTAGAGCAGGCCCGCCCGGACTGCGTGGCATTTCCCCGCAGTCGCAGCGACGTGGTCACAATCGTAGAGTTAGCCGCGCAGTATCGCCTACCGCTTGTCGGCCGCGGCGCGGGCACGGGCTTGAGTGGCGGTGCGCTCGCTCGTGAAGGCGGCGTCCTCGTTGTCTTTTCGCGGATGAATCACATTCTCGAAATTGACGCCGAAAACCGGCGCGCCGTCGTCGAGCCCGGCGTCGTCAATCTCGATCTGTCGCGAGCCGTCGATCATCTCGGCTTGTACTTTGCCCCCGATCCCTCGAGCCAAAAGTCCTGCACCATCGGCGGCAACGTTTCCGAAAATGCCGGCGGGCCTCACACGCTGGCGTACGGCGTGACGACGAATCACGTCACCGGCCTTGAGGTCGTATTACCCGAGGGAAAAATCGTTCGTCTCGGCGGCAAAACGGAAATGCCCGGTTACGATTTGACGGGCCTGCTCGTCGGATCCGAAGGTACCTTCGCACTTGTCACCGAAATCACAGTCAAGCTTTCGCGCAAGCCGGAGGCTGTAAAAACTCTTCTTGCGATTTTCGACGACATCGCCAATGCACCGGAGACTGTCGCGGAACTCACTGCTCGCGCAATCACTCCTGCCGCCTGTGAGATGCTGGATGGTTGGACCCTCCGCGCGATTGAAGATTTCGTGCACGCAGGTTTCCCTCGCGATAGTGCAGCCGTCCTCCTGATCGAAATCGAAGGTCTCGCCGAATCCGTTGAGGAGCAATCCGCCGAGGTCATCGATATCTGCAACCGCAATCACGCTCGCGAAGTGCGTCTCGCGCGCGATGCAGCGGAGCGCGATCTTCTCTGGAAGGGCCGCAAGAATGCGTTCGGCGCCGTGGGAAGGCTTTCGCCCAGCTACTACGTGCAGGACGGAGTCATTCCTCGCACCAAATTGCCCGAGACGCTAAAGCGCATCGACGAAATTGGCAAAAAATATGGATTCCAGATCGGAAACATTTTCCACGCGGGAGATGGAAATCTGCACCCGATTATCCTCTTCGATCAGCGCGACCGCGCGCAGTTCGATCGCGCCGTTGCTGCAGCGGGAGAAATCATGCGCCACTGCGTCGAGTCCGGCGGCGCACTCACCGGCGAACACGGTGTCGGAATGGAAAAGAACGAACTGATGCCGCTGATGTTTTCCGACGCAGATTTCGACCTGATGCGCCGGATGCGTTCTGCGTTTAATCCCGAAGGACGCTTAAACCCGGGAAAGATTTTCCCGCTCGGAAAGAGTTGCGGCGAAATTCGGGTGATGCCGCCCGCCCCCGTTCCCGCGTGATGAACACGGCCACAGAAGCGGTCGCATTGCGAATCGCCCGCGCGTTCTCCGAAGCGGAAGTCGTCGGAGACGCGGCGGTCCTTGAGCGGTACGAAGTTGACGATCTGCGCCCCGGCGCTGCGATTTTTCCGCGTTCATCGGCTGACATTTCAGACATCTTGCAGTTCGCTGCCTCAGAAAAAATGGCGGTAATTGCATGTGGATCGAGAACCAAGCTCGGCATCGGCTCCCCGCCTCACAAATATGACGTCGCGCTCGATCTTTCGCGCTTGAACCGTGTGCTCTCTTACGAACCGCGCGACCTCACGCTCGGTGTCGAGCCGGGCGTGACGATATCCGCTCTCAGCGAAGTGCTCGCCGCCGAGAATCAGTTCCTCCCGCTCGATCCGCCTTTCGCAGCATCGGCAACAATCGGCGGAATTATTGCTTCCGATTCCGTGAGCCCGTTGCGGCAACGCTTTGGCGGACCCCGCGATTTCGTCCTCGGAATGGAATTCGTCACCGGTTACGGGGCGCAATCGAAGAGCGGCGGCCGCGTGGTGAAAAACGTCACCGGCTATGATTTGCATAAGCCGCTAATCGGCTCCCTCGGTACTTTGGCTGTCATCACGCGAATTAATCTCAAGACTTTCCCGATCCCGCAATCGCGTGCTGGCTTCTCGATAATGGTGCCCAAACTTTCCGACGTGCAGATGTTTTTCCAAGCGATCGCAGATTCTCCTCTTGAGCCGATTGCGCTCGCAGCGTTTTCAAGCGGCGCGGAGATTTCCCGATCGAGATCCGGCTCCGGCTCGTGGAACGCATTAGCAGTTACTGCGGGAAATGACGCTGTGGTGACGCGCTACCGTCGAGATTTTTCGACAGCCGTTACCCGCATCCCGGGTGCGGAAATGGCTGAGCTCGGCCCTTCCGAGTTCAATCAGAATTACGAATTTGTCCGTGAGTTTCCTCGGCTCGCGAAGGAGTCGTCCGCGTCAGCGGTCGTCTTTCGCATCGCCGCGCTTCCCGCTGCAATCGCCAGCGTCATCGAACGCCTGCAAGACGCGTTGCAACGTGCGGAAGTCAATTGCGATGTCCTGGCTCACGCCTTCGGCCTGATCTATTTCGCGGTCCTTCCGGATCGGAACGTCGCAATGGACCGGCTTGGGGCCTTGGCCGCCGAGGTATTCCAACTCGTGGTTGACGCTGGCGCGCAGGCGCGAATCGAATTCGGTCCAACCGCGCTCAAGCGTGTTACGAGGGTCTGGGGCCCTGCGCGCGCGGATTTCGAATTGATGGCGCGCGTCAAGCGGACGTTTGACCCAGAAAACATTTTGAGTCCCGGCAGATTTGTGGAAGGCATGTGACCGTGCCCACGGAAACCAGCTCATCCAACCCGCTTGAGCAAATAGGTTACAAGCCGAGCTACGACGATTTTGCCCGCTGCGTTCACTGCGGGCTATGCCTGAATCACTGTCCCACTTACAAGCTGTGGGGACTCGAGGCTGATTCGCCCCGCGGACGCATCCGGCAGATGATGCTTGTGAACGACGGAAAACTCGTAATCGGCGACGTCTTCGTCCATCACATGGACACTTGCCTCGATTGCCGCGCCTGCGAGACCGCGTGTCCTTCCGGCGTCGAATATGGAAAGCTGATCGAATCCGCGCGCGGCGACATCGCTCGCAAATATCGCCGCCCGTTTTCCTTCAGATTTGTACGCGACATTGTCTATCGTCGTTTGCTTCCGTACCCCAACCGAATCGCCATCGCCGGACGTCTTGCGCGTTTCTATCAGCGCAGCGGTCTTCAGTTTCTAGCGCGTCGTTCTGGAATTCTGCGCGTTCTCGGTCTTGCCGAGCGCGAACGCTTAATGCCTGCCGCAAGCCCAGAATTTTTCTTCTCGCGCCTCGGACAGACGTTCCCCGCCCACGGCCCTCGCCGAGCGCGGGTTGCGTTTTTTGCCGGATGTATCGCACAAGTCAGCTTCGCCGAACTCAATGACGCGACGATTCGCGTGCTTCAGGCGAATGGCTGCGAAGTGGTGGTACCAAAGGGGCAGCTCTGCTGCGGCGCACTTTGCGTACATGCGGGAGTGCGCGATGTCGCCCAGGACCTCGCTCGTCGGAACATCGCGACATTTCTCGCGGACAATTGTGACGCGATCATCACAAACGCGGCGGGATGCGGTTCTACTCTCAAGGAGTACCAGCACTTGTTCACGAGCGACTCCCCGGAACACGCGTCAGCTGAAAACTTTCGCGCCAAAATTCGAGACGTCACTGAATTCCTGGCTCTGATCGGGCTGTCGTCGCCGCTCGGCGAGCTTCCGATGCGCGTCACGTATCAGGATTCTTGCCATTTGCTGCATGGGCAGAAAATCTCCTCCGCGCCCCGTGAACTCCTCCGAAGGATCCCAGGAATTCAACTTCGCGAGATGGCGCTTTCCGATCAGTGCTGCGGTTCGGCCGGCGTTTACAACGTGACGGAGACGCGAGCCGCGCTCGATCTGCTCGAGATCAAGATGCGGTCCGCGCGGGACACAGGCGCTGATGTGATCGTCACCGCAAATCCCGGCTGCATGCTTCAACTTCGCGCAGGCTCGGAGATCCACTCTACCGGCCAGATGGTTTTTCACGTCGTCGAGCTTCTCGACCGCTCGATCGCGGCTGCGCAACCCAGGGCTTAGCGCTCACTGCCCACCGCTCATCGCATGTACCCGCGATTTCCCTGGACCTTCGGATCGTATTCTGATGCGGCAGATGCCACATTTTCGACTCGTTGACTGCTCGCCTGCCTCATAGCTCCTGCTGGCGGCCTTCTTATGTGCGATTAATTCGGCTCAAACTTGTGCGCACCCTCTCGCGCCGCTAGAATGTTTTGTCCACTGCGGAGAGGTGTCTGAGCGGTCGAAAGAGCTCGCCTCGAAAGCGAGTGTTGGGGAAACTCAACCGTGGGTTCGAATCCCACCCTCTCCGCCAGCGACCATTTATCTGCTGCGGTTCTGCTCGTTTCCGATGTCAACCGAGAGGTTACTCAAACATCAGTCCTCCTCGCATCACAGGCCACTGAGAAAGCGATCGCGATTGTACGGAGCGATTAACTCATGGACAGCTGGTGGAACTTCTTTTATCTATGCGGCTCGGCGGCGGCGACTCTCACAGGGCTGATGTTCATCGCGGTCCCCTTAGCTTCGGGGTTGATTAAGAAGGACACCCTAGCGCAGGTGAATGTTTTTCTTTCGCCGCTCTGCTTTCATTTTCTCCATGTTTTTTTTCTTTGCTGCGCAACTGCCGTTCCTCGCGCCAACCCGTCGCTCACAGGCGTCGCCGCAATAGTAAGCGCAGTATGGCGACTAACCGGAATGCCGAAGCACTATTCAGTTCTTCGCACGGAGGCAAAGCGAGACGAAGCTGAAATTGACGTTTCCGACTGGATGCTCCTTGTCGTGCTTCCTATAGCTATCTATGTGTCCCTGATTGCCGCGGGGGCAGGATTCCTGTCGGGAAAGTCGTGGGCAGTGCTAACGCTCGCTGCGAGCTGCATCGCACTTCTGCTGGTCGCCGCGCGGGGCGCGTGGGACACGCTGGTCACCATCGCTGTAATACGTTCAAAACAGAATGACTCCAATGGGAGTCAATGATCTCAGAACGTCTCCTTTAAAACTGCTCCTTTTCGCGATTGGCGAACTGCGCGCTAGCAGGGAGAAGTCTGACAAGCATGTGTTCGGTTACGTCGGGCTGTTGCTCCGGGCGTAGATGAAATGCTTCACTTTGGCCGGGTTCACCACGAACTGCTGCACGCGCTCCTCCGCCTCACGATCCGCTAGGGTCAATCGCGTGTGTTGCCGTAAATGTTCTCCCCAGGATTCGACAACGAACGTTTCGAGGTAGTGTGTCGGATGCTCTGTATCGTAATAGACCGCCCAACGCGATGCGCCATCGCGACGCCGCACACGTGAGAATTTCTCCAGAGCCCTCACGAACTCGTTCGAGTCCTTTGCAGCAATCTCGTATTCGACCGTTACCAGCACGGGCCCTTGATCTGGCCGTACCTGCAGTGCCAATACGGGCTTGCCCCAATGGTCCCACGCCCGAAAGTCCGCGGTCTTGTCTGGCAGACGTGAAATCAAGATAAGCAGAGGAGACGCAGCCGTACCAATCGCCGCGGCTACCAGGGAAAGGCGTGTTCCGCGATGCGCTGCGACATAGCCCCAGAACGCGCTCCCGCCAGACCATGCGCCCATGTACACCAACATGAAGATCGCCGAAGCCCGCGCACGGACCCAGTCTGGCGCAACGTTTTGCAACACAGTGCTCATCAGTGACATCACCGCCGTCCACGCCGCACCGCCGAGCGCAATCGCGATGCATAGCAGCGCGACTGACTTGAGAGTGGCTGTGGCCCACAGGCACGCCGCGAATATCGTGGACCCGACAGTCAGCGTGGCATCCACCGACAAGAACGACTGCGTCCGCTGAAGCACGAGAGCGCCCAGAATTGCGCCAGCGCCGAACACAGTCAGGAGCAATCCGTATAACGACGCGCTTTGTCTCAGTTGGTGAGCGACTGTGGGCAGCAGCGCCCAAAATGTGCTCGCGAAGAACATGATCACTGCGATTCGCGCGAGCAGCGTCAACATGCTCGGCGTATTTTGCGTATAGCGAACTGCCTCGCGTATTGCACCACTCACGGTTTCGCGCGGCACGGAACTTTGCCGTTGGAGCCGCCTCCACCGCACAATCACCCAGAGCACAGCTACAAAAGAAACCGCATTCAAAGTGAATGCCGCTCCGACGCCGGCGGCTGCAATGAGAAAACCTCCCAGCGCCGGCCCGACCGCGCGTGCCAAATTGAATTCAATGCCGTTCAGTGCGATGGCTGGCAGCAAGTCTTCTTGAGGAATGACTTCCGGTAGGATCGCCCGCCAGGTCGGGGCTTCGAGCGCGTCTCCAATCGAAAGCGCAAGCGTCAGAAGCAGCAGCATCCATGGAGTGATCCAATGCATCAGGGTCAGAACGGCGAGTGCAGTGGCCACCGCAGCCATCCATATTTCCGTGGCGATGATCAGCTTGCGGCGATCGAAAATATCGCCAAGCGCGCCGGCAAGCAGGGCCAGCAGAAAAAACGGAAGCGCCGACGCCGTCTGGGTTAAGGCGACGAGCAGTGGCCCGGCGCCCGCAGACACCATCAGCCAGGCCGCGCCCACGCCTTGCATGAACGTGCCGACGTCAGAGACCAGGTCCGCGATCAGCAAGTTCCGGAACATCGGCACGCGGAGCGGTCGCCACGCGGCCGATGGCGTCCCATTCTCGCTGAAGCGTTTTCGAGGCGCGCCCTCGGCCCCTCCCGCCGAAGCATGGGATTGTTCGTGTTTCATCATCGCTTGGCGACTCTATCACCACGTTTCGGGAAGAGCCTTTCCGAGACTGACTCAGCCCCACAGAACGGTGCGATTACAACCGCCAATATTTGACGTGGCACAATTATACGAAGCAAGACTTGCTCGTTCCTTCCGCTGCGATAGAATCGCAAGGAATGTTTGCAGTAATGGAGATCGATTGTCTTTTCGCCACATCAGAGAAAAGGGTATGGGTACCTTGAGGTCTACGACAGGCAACAAGACAACGCCCTTTGGGCATTGCCACTTCGCAGAATCGCTGACCCAAGCAACGCCAAGCCTGCAAGAGACCAAGCTAAGAATCGTGGCATGGTCGTAGGCTTCTTGCACAATGCGTGGTGACTTCAAGCCTCCGCGGAAACACGTCTCTATCAAACGGTCATAGGCGGCAGGATTTATCCTGCGAGAAAGCCAAACAAAGGGAACTTCGTTGAGGTCCCTCAGTCGCAGCCTCGTCTGTTTAGCAAGAGGGTGCTCTTTTGGCGCAGCGAGCACGACACTGTGTTGCGCAACCTGGAGCTGATCCAACTCCTTGCTCAATGCGCCCATGCTGGCGATGAAACCGGCATCAAGTTTACCCGTGCGTACGGCTTCCACTTGTTCAACGGAGACCATGGGAACAGGTGTGAGCTCGGCGTCCGGTAGTTTCTCTCTGAACCGGCGAAAAGAGTCCGGAACCACTCCGTGCCAGGAAATCGCCTCCACAAATCCCACTCGAATGCTTCCGGTATTCCCGTTTGCCACGCGCCCGGCGCGCCGCGTGGCCTCCTGAACCTCTGCCAGGATTCGTCGTGCATCCTCCAAAAAAACCTCTCCGGCCGCGCTCAATTTGACGCCGCGAGGAAGGCGGTCGAACAAGAGAAACCCGATTTCCTTCTCCAAGTCCTGTATCTGACGCGAAAGCGCCGGTTGTGCGATGTGAAGCCGCTCGGCCGCCCGCCCGAAGTGCTGCTCGTCACCCACTCCAACGAAATAGCGCAAATGCCGCAACTCCATATTGATGCCTCCAAGGCATCGAAATTATAGCAACGATGTCTTGGACATATGAGCCTTCATCTCCCACGATCGGAGTGGTGAGTGGGCCAATACCAACCGATAAGAGAACGAAATGCGTCACATTCACCAGTATGCCGTTGGGGGTCGAGATTGATTTCTCTATGAGACCCGTTGCGACTAACGCACGATCGAAAAAGGAGAGCAGCGGATGAGCACTCACGTTAATATCTCACCCGAAGAAGCGGCTGATCGCCTCGCGATCCGGGAACTTGTCGAAGCCTACGCGCACTGCGCTGATCGTCGCGACGCGAAAGGCCAGATGGCTCTATTTACTACCGACACGCACTTCGTCGTTTACATGAATGCCAAGGATAAGCGACCCTCGCAGGAGTTGCATTCGCGCGAGGCGCTCGCGCCGGTATTCGCAGATCTCAACAAGTACGACGCGACCATGCACTTCGTTGGGCAGAGTACGATATTCACTCTGACAGGCAACCGCGCCACAGGAGAGGCATACACGCTGGCACATCACCTTACGATCGACAGCGGAAAAGGCCGGCTCATGATCGCCGCTCTCCGGTACTCGGATCAATTCGTGAAGATCGATGGCGCGTGGCTATTTTCCGAGCGTCTGCTCTTCGTCGACTGGCTGGAGGAGCGCGCGTTGTCATGACGGCGACTGCCTCAGAACCCGCGACAAACCAGCGAAACCTTGTAATCGTAGGCGCGTCCGGAATGGTCGGCGGATACGCCCTTCGCTACGCACTCGAAAATCCCGCCGTCGGAGCGGTAATGTCGATCGGACGGAGGAAGATCGGTATCTCGCATCCGAAGCTGACCGAAGTCTTACGTCCGGATTTCAGCGACTGCACAGCGCTCGCGAAGGTGCTCTTGGGTCAGGACGCTGCAGTTTTCTGCCTGGGCGTGTATACCGGACGGGTATCCGACGCTGAACTACGCACGATAACTGCGAACTACACGATTGAGTTCGCGCGAGTGCTTCGAACCAGCAGTCCCGGTGCGGCATTTTCGTTTTTGAGCGGAGCTGGCGCGGACCAAACCGGACGGAGCCGGGTGCCGTTCGCTCGATACAAGGGGGAGGCCGAGAAAGCGCTACTTGCTGCGGGATTCCCGCACGTTTATCTCTTCCGGCCCGCGTACATATACCCAGTGGAACCCCGGAAGGAACCAAATCTCAGTTACCGCCTCTTGCGCGCCGTCTATCCCATACTTCGGTTGCTGTTTCCCAACCAGGTGATTCGCTCAGACGATTTGGCGAGAGCGATGGTGGATGTCGCCGTCCGCGGCTCAGTCCAACCCCAAGGCCCGGTGTTCGAAAACCGTGACATCCGCGCCATCGTCGAGTCGCTTCATCGCAATCCACCACCTGCGCAGCAGTCGAAATGACGACTCCACGTTCGAGTGTCGCCGTCAAAACCTGATGCCGCCTCCGACGAGTATCTCTTCTCCCGTGATCCATCCGGAGTCGTCGCCGGCGAGGAAGACCACAGCCTTGGCGATATCGTCAGGCACGCCCGGCCTTCCGAGCGGCGTGCGGCTCACGGCGTATTCGCCGAACGACTGCTCGGCTCCTGTGGACTTCACGCCTTCCGTGATCGTGAATCCCGGCGCAACAGTATTAATGCGGATCTTACGCGCGCCGAGCTCTTGTGCCAGCGAACGCGTGATCACATCCACCGCGCCCTTCGTCCCGGCGTAGACCGAGCCGGTGGCGGGAGGCGTCTTCGATGCGATCGAACTGACATTGATGATGGAGCCGGAGCCGTTCATGCTTTTCACCGCAGCCTGCGTGGCATAGAGCAGGCCGAGCACATTGGTGTCAAACTGGCGGCGGAAATGCGGCTCGTCGATTGCCTCTAGCGGCTTAAACTCGTAAACGCCGGCGTTGTTCACCAGAATGTCGAGCGTGCCAAAGGCCTTTTTGGTCTCGGCGAAAATGCGTTCCACGTCTTGCTTCTTCGCCACGTCACCTTGTACCGCGATTCCCTCGCCGCCGGCCTGCTTGATCTTCATCACCACTTTCTCCGCTCCTGCGCGGTCGCTCGCGTAGTTCACCACGACCTTCGCTCCTTCCGCGGCAAAGCGCTCGGCGATGGCGGAACCGATTCCCTTGGACGCACCCGTGACCACCGCGACCTTTCCCTTCAACGCTGCCATAACGTTCCTCCCGGTTTCGATAGTTCGATGGATATCAAACTGTTGACAAGTAACAGATGCGGGCTAGTAGGGAAGGATTCAGAGATTCTGTTTAACTAAGTTTGGCGAGTTGCGACAGATAGCGTTGCCAGACCCGTTTGTGCAGCTGCAAATATCCGAATTTGCCCGCACGGCGCACACTAATCAGGCCGGCATCGCAGAGCTCTTTGATGTGATGGGAGCACGTCGCGGCGGTGATCCCCAGTCCGCTCCGCACCTCGCCGCAGCTCATTTTTCCGCGATGGGCGGCGATGCGCGACAAGATGCGGTAGCGTTTGGCGTCAGAGATGGCTTTGCTGATGTGATTGAATTGGCGCGACGTCATCTTTCTAACTTTACTTGATGTCCCTCGCGGTGACGACTCCGCTACACGAAATACGATTCGAAAACATTCGCTCTGCCGTTGCTGATGTCTGGGCGCTGCGCTCGCTTGGCGAAGGGACAATACCTTTCCCTTGCTTGCAAGTTTCATAGGCGAGGTACGGCATTTACCAGATATGCGTGCGCCCAGATTGCGGTCATTGCCGACACCGTTTTCCCGCTGAAATCCGTCTCAACAAGTTGCGAGCCAGATATGCACAGCCGAGATGAGCATTCTCGTATAGCATGGGAATGAGCCGATCGGTGATTGGAAATCTGTTGGTCCGATGCCAGCGGACTGAAAGGAAATCATTCATGAGCAAGACTTGGCTCATCACCGGCGCATCCTCGGGTCTCGGCCGCCTCATGACGGAGCGCCTGCTCGCTCGTGGCGATCGCGTCGTGGCCACCGCAAGGCGCGAGGATAGCCTTGCACACCTTCGAAGTGAGTACGGCGATCGTTTGGTTGCGCCCGTACTCGATCTCACTGACACAGGCACCATCCGCGCGGTTTTGGCGAACGCGTTCCATCAACTGGGCCGGATCGACGTACTGGTAAGCAATGCTGGATATGGATTGTTCGGCGCGGCCGAGGAGGTCACGGATGCGCAGATCGAGCATCAAATTGCGACCAATCTGATCGGCTCCATCCAATTCATCCGCGCGGCCATCCCGCACCTGCGGCAGCAGGGCGGCGGACGAATTGTGCAAGTCTCATCCGAAGGCGGTCAGATCGCGTACCCGACGTTCAGCTTGTATCACGCAACTAAATGGGGCATCGAAGGCTTCATCGAATCTGTAGCGCAGGAGGTCGCGCCCTTCGGAATCGACTTCATCATGGTCGAACCTGGGCCGACCGCTACGAATTTCGGTGCGGGTTTGGTGCGTGCGTCGCCGATGGACATTTACAAGGAGACGCCCGCTGGTGCGGTGCGCCGGGAGCTCGCTGAGGGAAGGTTCGTCGTAAAGGGCGACGCGACGCGCACAGTCGATGCCATGATTTCCGCCGCTGACAGTGCAAAGCCGGCACTTCGTCTTGCGCTCGGTAGCGCCGCGTACGATTCCATCTCGCGCGCCTTGGCCGAGCGACTGGCGGCAATCGAGGCGCAGCGAGATGTAGCGTTCTCGGCGGATCGGGACAGCGACTAGGATCGATCCCCAGGGGCCAGGATCGGCGGAAGCGGGCGTCTACCAAGAGACCGAGTGTAGAATCATCCGATTTGGGTATGGCTGGCATTCCTCAAACCAGCTATCCCGAACAACTGTATGGCGCTGGACGTTTTGTTTCCGCAATTGCCTTACCTCGTCGAACCGAATCAATATTGCGGATTGTCTTTTCCTTCGATGCCATGCGCGTCTCCCTTGAAAACCTGACTGCACATAAATCGAATGAGTTTCTTGCGACAATCGAAGTGTTCTCAATTACGGGCGTTGCGCGGTGCGTGCGCCTGTAGCCTTTCGGCGAGGAAAACACCGATGGCATCCAGCGCCTGTGCCGCCGCCTTCAATCTTCCGATGCTTGCGGGAAACCCATGTGGCATCCCCATCCACACATCAGCTCGGGCATCAACGCCGGCGGCAACTGCACGCTCAACATACCGGAGCGAGTCGTCCAACAGCACTTCGTCGTCACCGACGTGAATGCGGATGGGAGGCATCCCGGAGTATCGACCGTAAAGGGGCGAAGCCAGTGGATCTCTCGCATCAGCGCTCCCTAAGTACGAATGCACGAGTTCCGCGACCTGCGGGCGAGTAAAAAGAGGATCAGCATCCGCGCGCGTTTCATAAGTCGAGCCCGAAAGAGTCAGGTCGGTAACCGGCGACAAAACGACAACTCCGACTAGAGTCGCGTTGACGGAGGCGGCTTGGCCGGTAATGCGCGACGCGAGTACGAGTGCCAGATTGCCTCCAGCGGAGTCTCCCGTAAGAACAATCCGGTGAAAGTCTCTCCCGGCAAGTCCTTCGTAGCATGCCAGCACGTCGCCCGCAGCAGCCGGAAATGGATATTCGGGAGCAAGCCGATAGTCTGGGACAAACGCGCTCGCTCCCGATCTCGCTGCAAAATGTCCGGCAAGATGCCGGTATGCCTTGGCGGAGCCAAAGTTAAACCAACCGCCGTGCAGGTGGATAATCGCCTCGCCTGACCGCCGATCCTTGGGATGAATCCAAACTCCAAGTATGCCGCCGAGGGTGCCTGCTTCGAATGTCACGTCGTCTCGTCGCAATACGCTCTCCATGAGAGCGTCGAACTGTCCGCGCGCTTCGGGTCCAGGCCGGGCGCCCTTGCTGGAGCTGACCATAGCCCGCATAGCTGCGGTGACTGCGGCGTCTTCGGGATCGAGCGGATGCATCGTGACGTGACCCGACGATGTATTGTCTGTGGTCGATCCTTGTGTGGTCGAATCTTCCTTGCTCATAGACGGGTCTCCTTCTTCTTCCGATCAAGCAGGACGGAGTCCAGACTGGGCAAAAGGCTTGACGCATTGCCTCTGAGAACGAGAACAGCCCGTCTCTCCGCATCATTCAACTCCGAGCTCTGCAATATCCGTCGTTTCGCGTTTACCGCCATGTCCCGGCACAGGTACGAAAAATCGGTTCCATGCAGAACTTGATTGATCAGATGCATTACACGAACAGGTTCGCACGCACGCCAAATGTGAAGTACATCTTCTGTCATGCTGGAGGCTCGATCCCCTACCTTGCCGCGCGTTTCGCGATCATTGATGAGATGGGTTTCATCGCTGGCGGCGAGCAGCGAGACACTGCGGCTGACATGTTCCGGCGGATTTATCGGGAGCGTCGCGTCGCGGACCAAGAGGTCATATCACTCGTTGCAGATCTCTAGGCCACACGAAGCACGATCTTGCCGTGCGACCCGCGTCTTGCCGCTCCCTGCCCGCTGGGCGAAATCCCATGAACTCCTGGCAGATTCGCGGCGATGTCCTTCCACGCCTGGGCCGCATCTCGCAGCGGGTATACGGTCGCGATGTCCGGGCGTATCGTCCCGTCCTCTAGCAGCCGCGCGATTTTGCCGAGCACGTCTGCCGACGGCGCTAACCTCATCATCTCGCCAGAGACTCGGTACTTGGTGGCCTCTTCCGGCGCCACAGGCTGCACCGCAGAGACAAGACGGCCGCCTTCCTTCAAGACGAGGAACGACCGCGACTGTGTGTCGCCGGCGACCAGGTTGAACACCACATCAACCTTCTCCCGTAGAACCTTCTCGAACTTCTCCTCTCGATAATTGATGACGCGGCTCGCTCCAATGGATTTCACGTACGCCTCATCCTCGCCATTCGCCGTGGCAATGACGTTGGCGCCGACATGCGATGCCAATTGCACGGCATAGGCGCCCACAGCGCCGGCGCCACCATGGATCAGGATCGTTTGTCCCTTTTGCAGGTGAGCGTGGGTGAAGAGTCCCTGCCACGCCGTTTCGGCGGCCACCGGCACAGAAGCAGCTTCTTCAAACGAGAGGTTGGCTGGCTTCTTTACGATGGTCGACGGCTTTACCGCCAGGTATTCCACGTACGCGCCCATTTCGGTGGTGCCGAAAACGGCGTCACCTGTCGCGTAAGCCGAAACGTCACCACCAACCTGTTCGACGATGCCGGAGAACTCGTGGCCGGGTATCCACGGCAGGTCGATCGGCATAATCTGCCTGATCGCTCCGGACGCTTTGACAAGATCCAGATGATTTACGCCCGCGCTCTTCACCTTCACCAGGATCTCGTCGCGTGCGATCGATGGCGTCGGTACATCGCCGAACTGCAACTGCCCGCCGTATTCCAATACTCTGACAGCTTTCATGAGAGCCTCCCGACGTCCGCGAATCAATAATTGCGCCGCGTCGATTTACCTTGGCGTCCGCGCATCGCCTTTCAAGTTCAACTTCGCCGCGGCATCCGAAGTGTGCCAGCTACTTGCGAGCGACGGCTGCTTCGATATTCGAGAGCACGCCCAACTGGGCGAACATCACCGTTCCCGAAGGGTAGCAGTCGAACGACTGAATCTTGCCGTTCACAAGACGGAAGACGTCACAGCAAGGCGCATCCATTCGCTTGCCCGTTGGCCGAATGGTCCCCATTGGCGTGGGCAGGGGCCCCTTATGAGTACCCTGGAGTGCGAGCTCCACGATCACGACGTCGCCGAAGGTGAATACCCGGAATAGCTCGCGATGCATGTCTGGAAACGCCTTCGAATACACCTCGACCGTCTTGCCCAAGCCGGTGGGGCCATCGGGCCCGCGGTACGTGACGCCGACTGACATGTCGGTAAACGTCCCGTCGGGCGTGAAGCAATCAACCCAACCCTTGACGTCCACCTTCTCTGCCACTTCGTACGCTCTGCGAACGATTTGCTCGTTGTTCATAGAAAAGTCCTTCTTGTTCGATCCTTCGAATAACCGATTGGCGAGGCTCTGATCTGCGGCCGCCGCCGTCGCGCGGCTCTCTCTGTTTAACGCCCATCTGGCCGCGCGTGGCGGCGCGTCCAGTCGGGGAGCTTTGTGAGCTTGCGGCCGAACTCGCATTCGAGGACGGCGATGTCGGCGCTGTAGCCGACGCGTTCAAACCATTCCAGCATCACCGCCGTTTCCTTGCTGAACTGCCGGACCTGCTCGATCGGCGTCTGCGCGAACGCAATCGGCCGGCCCAGCGCCTCCGTCAGTATCTCCGCCGCCTCCGGCATCGTTCGCACGTCACCGGCAAGGTCGATTTCGCGGCCGTTCAACGCCGCAGAGTCGGTGAAAGCGCGCGCGCCGAGCCAACCGATATCTTCCACAGCAACCATCTGCAGCTTCGTGGAGGGCCCAAGCGCCCAAGCCAGCGTCGAGCCTTGCAAACTAAAGGGCGCGAGCAGATTTTCCATGAAAAACACCGGGCGCAGGATCACATGCGAGGGGAAGCGAAGGCCGCGTACAGTTTCCTCGATGCGCCATTTATTGTCGAAGCGAGGGACGCCCGTCCGCTTGTCCGCCGACCCGACGGACGTGTATACGAAGTGTTCCACGCCCGACTCGCGCGCCAGCTTCGCGAGACGCTTGCCCTGCTCCTCTTCGCGTTCAGCGCCCGCCTCCAGTGCGGTCTGCACGGCGAACACTCCCCATGCGCCGGTCAACGCGCGTCGCAGCGTGGCTTCATCGTCGAGATCGCCTTTGATGATTTCGACGCCCTGCCGCGCCAATCCCGACGCTTGCGCACTATCCGGCTTGCGCGTCAAGCCGCGCAGTTGGAACTCCGTGCCTTGCAGCGCTCGCGCCACCGCGCCGCCCTGATTGCCTGTCACTCCGGTGATGAGAATCTTTCGAACCTTCGCCATGGCTGAAAGCTCCTGTCCGTGCCCTTATGCCTTCACGAACTCCGCTTCGAGCGCGATCGTGACTTCTTCACCCACAAGAATTCCGCCGGTTTCGAGGGTAGCGTTCCAACTCAGTCCGAAGTCTTTCCGATTGATCTTGGTGGTCGCTTCGATCGCAACGCGCGTGTTGCCCCAAGGGTCTTTCGTCGGCGGCGTCGGCCCTTCTACCGCGAAGCGGACCTTGCGGGTAACGCCACGAATGGTCATGTCGCCTTCTACAGCCAGTTCGCCGTCGCGGACCAGGCTGATGCCCGTGGACTTGAAGTTCAGAGTGGGAAAATTTTCCGTGTCGAAGAAATCCGCGCTCTTCAGGTGCGCGTCGCGTTGGTCATCGCGCGTGTGAATCGAGGCGGCTTCGATGGTGGCCTCGACGCGCGAATTCGCCAGGTTCGATTCATCCAGCCTCAGCACTCCCGACACTTTCGAGAAGTGGCCCTTCACATTGGCGATCATCATGTGCTTTACCTTGAACTCGGCGGTGGTATGAGCCGGGTCGATGTTCCAGGTGGTTGTTGAGGCTTGCGGTTGAACTGTTGTCGCGGTCATTTGAGTCATCCCCTTTCCTTTTTGTTCGAGTTTGACTTCATGAATTCTCTTGCCGTTCCCTTTAGATGTGTTTACACGATATTCGTTTCAACAAATATATCGGCAAAAAAACTACTCCACTCTCTCCCGGGCAGTAGCCAGAAGCTCCCGGAGTCGTCGGAGCCTTTTATTTCCCAGGTGGCCCAACAGTTTACGGTGGATCTTTTGAACGGGCTCGTCCAGGCCATTCACAAGTTTTAGGCCTTCATGCGTGATTCGCGCCACGACTACTCGCCGATCGCGGCTTTCGCGCGCCCGGGAGATAAGGTCGCGTTTCTCCATCCGATCCAGCAGCCGCGTAACGTCCGGATCGTGTGTCGTCATGCGCTTCGCTATTTCTCCACAAGGGAGGCCTTCCGGTGCCCCTCTCAGAATGCGCAGGACGTTGTACTGAGCGGGCGAGAGATCCTCGGCCTTCAGGACGCCGATCGAACCCCGTATCAAGATGTCTGTAGTACGGAGCAGATCCACAAAAACCGCCTCTTCAGGACTGCCTGCCCGCCTGAGCTTGGCCGATTCCGTCATGTCCCCATAATAGTCGTTGCAACGACTATTGTCAAGACATATTTTGTGAATGGACGAAAGCCGGGTTCTTCGCGGCGGGCTGACCTACCCTGAGATTCCAGGTTGTTAAAAAGCCGGAATAAAAACCACGAACAGAGGGGTCATCTACAGTGGATTGTCGCCCACAATGAACTAGCCTCGGCGGACTTCGGCTGCAGCCCAAAATGCGATACAAATAGAATCATCGGTGAATCGATCGAAATCGATCTTTCGAATCTTGAGCTGCGTCCGCAACGAGATCTTTGGAAGATGTCACCCATACCAACTCATGCCAGCTACGCATCGAAGGCACCATGCGCATTCTTCTATTAAATCTCACAGCTGATTCGCGCCAGGCGGTCGACCGAGCTCTGGCCGGTCAAGGCTATGAGACTGCAATAGAAAGTGGACTTACTGTCGAAGAAGTCCTGACTCTGTCTCCCGAGGTGTTGATAACGGAAGCGACGCCTTCTGACCTGAGTTGCTGCGGCGTTGTCTCGCAGCTGAAGTCGCAACCCGAAGCCGGATCACCGCTGAAAGTGTTGATGATCGTGCGCGGAGAAGCTCTGGAGCGCGCCCGCGCGTTGGATCTGGGCGCGGATGATGTCATCTCGTTTCCCTTCGACGAACTCGAATTCGCCGCTAAGGTTCGAACGCAATTCCGCGAACGCAGACCTGAGCAAGAACTCAAGACAATGCTTAAGGCCGCCGAGCAGCGAGAGCACCTCGCGGAACTGGCGGCGGAATCCCTGAGCGGGAGCATGCCAGGCAGGAGGCGTTTCTGGCTGATTCCGGCGTTGGTTGCGCTGAGCGCTGCGACGATTCTCGCCGCCGTCTTTATTGGCATTTCGGCGCGGAACAATCGAAAGGACGCACTTCAACTGCGTGCGGAAATCGTGCGTTTGAGCAAGTCTCAAGGGCTCGAAGCCGAGCTTCTGAATCGTACGCAGCAGGCTCGCGGCTCACTCGAACAAAATTCGCGATCCACCTCGGCCACACGAGATTCGCTGCAATCGCAATCCGAGCAACTGCGCCGCGCAGTTGCGACCAGCGGAGCCTCTGAGAGCGATTCGCTCAAAAAACAGCTAGTGGACACGCAGACTCGGCTCAATCTCTTGGAGAAAGAGGGAAAGTTCGCGGAAACTGTCGTTCGCAAATATGGTCCCAGCGTCTGCCTCCTGCATGTGGTTGTGGAATTCCAAGACAGACAGTCGCACAGGCCGATTCGAATCGTGGTGGACACAAACGGAAAACCAGTCGTCGACGATAAAGGCATGGCGCAACTCACGGTGGACGGCGACGGGCCGCCACTCCAAATCGACGTGTTCGGGACCGGGTTTCTCGTCTCGCGTGACGGGACGATCCTGACGAATCACCACGTCGTAGAACCATGGTGGGCCGACGATGAGTTGAAGCAACTCTTGGCTCATGGGGTGGACCCCGTCGCCTCAGCGTACAACGCCTACTTTCCTGGACAGACGGTGGCTATCCAGGGAAAAGTGGGCCGAATATCTCAGGCGGCCGATGTGGCGACTCTGAAATTGCAAGCGCCCGCGCCGGCTCAGGCCCAAATATTGGAGCTAGACGACCGAAAGGAAGCTAGCGTAACCGGAGACCCGGTGGTGCTGATCGGGTACCCAACCGCCATTGAAGGTATTCTGGCCAGAACGGATTCGGAGATCGCGCAGAAGATCTTGAGTGGAACTCAAAATGTCAGCCAGCTCGTGTCGCAGATTGCCTCGCGCGAGCTGATACGGCCGACCACGACTCAAGGGCACATCGGCGATGTCTTGATCGACAAAATCGTGTACGACGCTGCGACTACTTCAGGAGGATCCGGCGGCCCGCTCTTCAATCGCGATGGAAGAGTCATCGGCATCAATTTTGCGGTGATTAAGGATTTCGGCGGATCCAATCTTGCCGTTCCCGCAAGATATGCCCAAGATCTGCTCAAGTGATTTTGCACACCCGGAATTTTCCTCTCTGCAATTTCGACTTCCGTCGAGAGTTTTCGTCGAATTCATCCATTCCGATCCGTTTTGAATCTTTTCTGTTTCGCGGGAAGTCGATTTTTTCGCGTTTCGTCTCAACCTAACGTCGAGAATCATCGGTTCTTCACTTCGCGGTTCAGCCCGAATTCGATCGTCCTTGAAATGTTCCCTTCTCGTATGCCGCTGCATCCAAGGCGCGTCGGGTAGTTTTCCCGTGGTTGGCAATCGCCCCTAGTACAAAATTAGGCGAGGTTAGGCCTTCATTTTCGCCGCAGTTTTAGGGAGAGGAGGATCTCCTTGAGGCTCCGTTCTAACTTCGGGGTACGACGCGTTTCGCTGCTGGCCGTACTTTTCCTCTTCGCGCCGGAGCCGGCGCGCCCTCAGTCTTCAACGATATCCTCTCCCGGCCAAGCCATTCCCGGTACGCTCGGAACGAATCCGTTTGCGAGCAGCGCCCCGGCGAAGCCAACCCCCGGAACGATTTCGATTTCATTGCAAGAAGCCATCGACCGCGGGCTGCAACAGAATCTCGGCCTTTTGCTCTCGAACGCGGAAATTGGGAACGCGCGCGGACAACGCTGGGAGCAGCTGAGCGCGCTGCTTCCGCAAGTGACTGCCGATCCGCACATTGAGGAATCCAAGATCAATCTGAAAGAGCTCGGCATCTCGATTTCGGTTCCGGGGCTCACACTGCCGGCTGCGGTTGGACCATTTTCGTATTTTGACGCTCGCCTCTCGGTTCAACAGTCCCTTTTCAATTGGAAGTCGATCGAGAATTCGCGCGCTGCGGCACAAAATGTGAAATCGGCAGCGTACACATATAAGGACGCGCGAGATCTCGTCGTCCTCGCCGTGGGCTACACATATTTGCAGGCCATTGCGAACGAAGCACGCATCGACACCGCCGAGGCACAAGTGAAAACGGCTCAGGCGCTCTTCGACCAGGCGAGCGATCAAGTGACCGCCGGCACGTCTCCAGCGATTGACGCCCTTAGAGCCAAAGTCGAACTGCAGACCCGGCAGCAGCAGCTGATTCAAGCGCGCAATAACCTGGCGATTGAGAAGCTCACAGTTGCGCGCGTGATCGGTTTGGCGCCGGGGCAGGAATTCGAGTTGTCCGACAAATCGCTTTATTCGCCTTTTGAAGGGATCAGCGTCGAAGAGGCGCTGAAGCGCGCATATGCTTCGCGCGCCGATTATCAATCGGCGGAAAGCGACGTTCGCGCTGCGGAATTCGTGCGCAAGGCTGCTACCGCGGGCTACTTTCCGTCCCTTTCGTTCAGTGCGGACTATGGTACCGGCGGCGCGCATCCCTCGTCCGCATCTACGGTCTATGACGTGCGTGGGACGCTGTCGATTCCGATTTTCACGGGCGGCAGCGTCCACGGCGACGTACTTTCAGCGAACGCGAGGCTGGCTCAGAGCCGGCAGCGATTGGACAGTCTCCGCGCGCAAATCGACGCGGACGTTCGCACCGCGCTGCTCAATCTCCAGTCTTCCGCAGAGGAAGTGAACGTCGCGCGGAGCAACATCGATCTCGCTGAACAAACATTGACGCAATCGCGCGATCGGTTCGCAGCTGGCGTAGCAGACACGGTTGAAGTGGTGCAATCGCAAGAGGCGGTCGCCAGCGCTCACGAGCAATACATATCGAGTCTTTACAACTTCAACTCGGCCAAGATCTCGCTCGCCCGCGCCATTGGCGGAGCCCAGGACGTGGTCAAACAATATTTCAGAGGAAAATGACCGTGGCAGACAAAAACCCAGTCCCAACCGAAACCATCGAGGCGCCACGAAAGGCGCCGGCGCCCGCCGCTCCGCCTGTGCCGCGCTCGTACTCGCAGCCCAAGCGGCGGAAATTCCTGCTCGTCGGCGCAGGAATACTGATCCTGGCGATTGCTGGCGTGTTGCTGTGGCTGCATTTCAGCAGCTATGAGTCTACCGACGACGCGCAGGCGGATGTTCATCTCTATCCGGTGAGCGCGCGAATTTCGGGATACGTCGTTCGCGTAAACGCAGGAGACAACCAGTGGGTCGAGAAAGGAACTGTGCTCGTCGAGATCGACCCGAAAGACTATGAAGTCGCCGCTGCACAGGCGCGCGCGAACTTGGCCAGTGCTGAAGCTACAGCGCAGTCGCTGAACATCACCGTGCCGATCACTTCGGTGGACACTTCGAGCCAGCTGACTTCCACATCGTCTGACGTCGAAAGTGCCAAAGCCGGCATCGCTGCTTCGGATCAACAACTGGCCGCCGCACACGCTCAATTGGAACAAGCACAGGCAAACGATGTGAAGGCTCAAGACGATCTTGCGCGATACAAGCTGCTCGTCGAAAAAAAGGAAGTCGCGGAACAGGTCTACGACCAGGCCCTCGCGGTCGCAAAATCGAGTACGGCCGCGATCGCCGCGGCGCGTGCGAATGAATCGGCGGCGCAGCAAGCGACCCAGCAGGCACGCAGCAAGCTGGCCCAAGCCGAAGCGAGCCGCCAATACGCCGAAACCGGCCCGCAGCAAGTTTCATCCTCTCGCGCACGCGCTCGCGCCGCAATCGCAGACGTCGAGCAGAGACGGGCCGCGCTCGACCAGGCGGAACTGAATCTGAGCTATACAAAAATCGTGGCGCCCGTGTCGGGCTCGGTGAACAAGAACATCGTTGAAGGAACAAATGTGCAGACGGGCCAGCAGCTGCTGACGATTGTTCCTCTCGATGAAGTATGGGTCACGGCGAACTTCAAGGAAACGCAGCTGAAGAAAATGCGCGTCGGGCAAAAGGTGAAGATTCACGTGGATTCGACAGGTCACACGCTAAATGGCCACGTCGATAGCTTTGCGGGAGCGACGGGGCCTGTGTTCAGCCTGCTTCCGCCGGAAAACGCGACGGGGAACTACGTGAAAATCGTCCAGAGAGTTCCGGTCAAGATTGTCCTAGAGCCCGGCGAAAACAAATCCCGCGAGCTTCGCCCCGGGATGAACGTCGTGCCCGACGTTTATCTCCGATGAGCGCTGCGGCAATCCCGATCGCAGATGACGCCTGGGTGCCCAGGTTTAATCCGTGGCTGATCGCTGTCGTCGTGGCGTTGGCCGCGTTTATGGAAGTTCTCGACACGAGCATCGCGAACGTCGCCCTGCCGTACATTGCCGGAAATCTGGGAGCGAGCAACGATCAAAGTACATGGGTTCTGACCTCGTATCTCGTCTCGAATGCCATCGTTCTTCCGATTAGCGGGTGGCTGGCCGGCACACTGGGACGTAAACGCTTCTTCATGGGCTGCTTGTTTATATTTACGATCAGCTCGTTGCTGTGCGGATTTGCGCCCAGCTTGGGAGTGCTCTTGATTTGCCGCGTGCTGCAAGGAGCGGGAGGCGGAGGCCTTCAGCCGATGGCGCAGGCCATCCTCGCCGACACATTTCCTCCGCACCAGCGCGGGCTCGCGTTCGCCTTGTACGGAATCACGGCGGTCACCGCGCCCACTGTTGGTCCAACACTGGGCGGCTGGATTACTTTCAACTATTCGTGGCGCTGGATTTTTTTCATCAATCTTCCCGTAGGCGTAATTACACTTTTTCTCGTGCTTCGGGTGATTGAAGATCCGCCGTATTTGGCGCGCCTGAAGCGCGCTGGAATGAAGCTCGACTACATCGGAATATCGTTGCTCGCGTTGGGAATCGGCGCGTTACAAATCCTGCTCGACAAGGGGCAGGAGGACGACTGGTTCGGCTCAAGGTTCATCACGACTCTGGCGATCACCGCTGCGATTTGTCTTGTGTCGCTCGTCATCTGGGAATGGTTTCAAAAGCAACCCGTCGTCGATGTACGGTTATTCAAGAACTTCAATTTTGCGAATGCGAATCTGATGATGTTTGTTCTGGGAATCATGCTGTTCAGCAGCCTCGTCATGATGCCGCTCTTTTTGCAGACCCTGCTGGGCTATACCGCACAAGTGGCGGGTTTGGCGATTTCGGCCGGCGGATTGGTGCTGCTCTTCGAGATGCCCATCGTGGGCCAGCTGACGACCAAGGTGCATGCGCGATACATAATCGTCTTCGGCTGGACGTGTCTTGCCATTGCGATGTATTACTCGACGAAGAAAATCGACCTGCAACTTAGTTTCAATGCGGCGCTTTGGCTCAGGGTGGCACAGGTCGTGGGACTCGGATTTCTCTTCGTGCCGATCTCGCTGGCGGCTTATACCGGAATCGCTCCGGAGAAAAACAACGCGGTCGCCGGCATGGTCAACTTCATGAGGAACATTGGTAGCAGCGTCGGCACGTCGTTCGTGACAACCTCGCTCGCGCGCCGCTCGCAATTTCACCAGAATCGGCTGGCTCAAAATGTCAGGGTGGATAACCCAACATTTCAAAATGCGTGGCGTGGATTGACCGCGAATCTCGTCAGGTCCGGGATCAGTCAGCACGATGCGGAGCCGAGAGCTCTGGCGCAAATTTACCGCTCGGTGCAAGCACAGGCTACGAGCCTCGCGTACATCGACACTTTTATGGTACTTGCCGTAGGGGCGGCGATCATGATCTTTCTAAGCCTCGCGCTGAAGAAGAACAGCCTTGGAGGCGAGCAGAGGGCTCTGGAGTGAGGGCTTCGGACGCGTTTGCTGGTCAAGAGCGTACGGCAATCAGACTGATGCAGACACGATGATCAAAATTATTACAGTCGAACGGGAATATGGTTGTGGCGGGGGCGAGATTGCCGCGGAGCTTGCGAGCCGCCTTGGCTGGAAGCTGTGGGATCAGCGCTTGACCGAAGAGATCGCGCGGCTTGCGAACTGTCCGGAGACAATCGTGCAGCTGCGCGAGGAAAAGACCGATCCTCTCTATTACAGGCTTTTCAAATCTTTCCTGCGCGGGAGTTACGAGGGCAGCCTCAATGCACACAAATTGAATTTAGTCGACAGCGAAAACATTATGAGGCTGACCGAGCGCGTCGTCGTACACGCGGCGGGCAAAGGGAGCTGCGTGATTGTTGGAAGGGGTTCGCAGCATTTCCTTGCGCGTCGCGAAGATACATTGCGTGTATTCCTCTATGCTCCTCACGAAGATAAAGTCCGGCGCCTGGTGGCACGTGGTAAGTCACAAAAGGAGGCCGAAGAGTTAGCGAATAACGTCGATCGCGAGCGAAGCGATTTCATCCAGAAGTATTTTCACGTCGAGTGGCCCAATCGGGCGCTGTATCACGCCATGTTCAACACCGCGGATGGTGATGACGTGGTTGTCGAAGCGATCTCAACCTTGATGAAAATTGTCGATCAGAAACAATAATTACGTTCGAACGTCAGCCCGAATCCGCTTTATTACGCGATATTTCTTGCCCGCGGTGCCGGCGAGTCAAAACCCGCTGTGCGCAGACTAAGCGTTGCGCATTTCCACTCGGACTGGATCCTCGAAGAATCGCGCGGCGATAGCTCCAAATAGTGCGCCGCCGACATGCGCCAGATATGCAACTCCGCCGGTCTGCGTGGATGCAATCGAGCCGACGTTGAACAGCTGAATCAAGAACCACACTCCGATGAGAAGCGCGGCAGGAATCACTGTGACGCGCACAAAGAACAGAATAAAGAGCAACACTTTTATCTTGTCGCGGGGGTACGTGACGAGAAAAGCGCCCATGACTGCAGCGATTGCGCCGCTCGCGCCGAGATTGGGAACCGTGGAGCTGGGGCTGGCCAGGACTTGCGCGAGCATGGCAATGATGCCACCCAAGAGATAAAACGCCAGATAGCGCAGCCGGCTCATGGAGTCTTCGATTTCTGGACCGAATGCCCACAAGAAAATCATGTTGCCCAGGATGTGCGACCAACTTCCATGCATGAACATCGCGGTCAGAATCGTGATCCAGTGGTGGCCCGATGTGATTTGCGCTGGGATCGCTGACCATTTGAGAACGAAGGCGTCGCCGCCGGCGAGCTCCAGCGCCCAAACGAGAAAGTTCGCGACGATAATGCCGGTGGTGACGGCCGGAAAGTGAATTGGACGCCGCGACGCGTCCGTCAATGGGATCAAACCGCCCACTATTCCTCCTTTGCAATCGACATAAATCTCGTGCGATGCCTGTCGAGCATCTTACGACCGCCAATTCCGCTCGCCGGTTAGGCGAGTTTTGCCGTCAGGCGCCGTGCAGCGAGCGAAATCGCCAGCCGCGATGTACCGCTGAAAATCATGCTGATACCAACCAGCGTGCCGATGACCCATTCAGAACTGGAAGGCCAGGTCCTCGCGATCATCGCCGCGAGGATGAGCGTGACGAGGCCGTCGAACAGCAGCCATCCGGTTCCTGGAAGTGGGCGAAGGACGAACCCCAGGACGAATTCAAGGATTGCCTCCATCACGAGATAAATCGCCAGAGCAATTGTCAGCGAGGCCAGTCCCGCCACCGGATGCGTCAACAGATAGATTCCGATGGAGAGGTAGAGAATCCCCACCAACAACTCCCACAAGAACCCTCTCGTTGTGCGTGTGTGCCACGCAAATACGAGGTGCGTGCCTCCGCTGAACACAAGCAACCAAGCGACCAGGATGTTCACGGCGATACCTGCGGCAGCAGGAGACGCGATCGCTACTACGCCCGCAAGGATCATTAACGCGCTGAGTGCAATCGACCAACCGACAGCTTGCTTCGCGATTGAGGGTGCTGCTACTGAGTTCATGGGTCCCTCCCGTAGGAATTTTGTTGCGAGGGCCTTTGCACAAACCGGGGAATACTGGAAGTCGTCACGGGCCGCCGCGAGATCCCATATCGCCACGGGTGCCCAGAGGCGACGACTATACGCCGATCTCGCACTCCAAGTGTAAAAAGTTGACGCC